>CAYGUC010000001.1:0-92711 GCA_964353005.1 uncultured Flavobacteriaceae bacterium
TAAAAAAGTCAAACCCTCGATATTTTAAGTTACACACTTAATGAAACAGTGTCTTCAAATAAAATAAAACATGATAATAGTTCCTCTTTCACCCACAACAAACAAGGGCATCAATACTACTTCCATCTACTTGATTTATTTTGTATATATCTTCTTTTAGCTTTACTTTTTCTTCAGGAAGATATATTATAGTTTCTTGTTCTGGATTAAAAGTTCTCCTTTTTATCGTTCTGGTTTTGTTTATATAATTTGTACTAAAATCTCCAGCTCCTTCTAAATACGCATTACCGTAATTAGAATATTCTGTACCTATCAACATATAGGTATCGTAGTTTGGTTCAAATCTAAATTTTAATTCATAGTCAGATCGCATCGACTGGTGGGTAATACTAATAACGTTAGATTTTATTATTTTTATGTGATCTCCTTCTTCGTATATAAATACGTAAGTCATATTACCACTTTGGGCTCTTTTTATATAAACACCGTCCTTAGTCCCTTCGTATATCACAATTCTAACATCCCCAGGGTAGTTGTCATCATCAAAAGTAGTTAGATCTCCATCTGCAATGATTGCGACAAAATCTTTAAAGCTATCCCCATTAAAATCTCCAAATACAATATTTTGATCGACTATGGTGTACCCTTCTGGTATAAAATTGGTATAATCTACTCTATTATTTGAAATTACCTGAGCTATTTTTGCAGTATTCACTTCTGGTTTTTTATTGCTCTGCATATCTTTTTCTTGCTTTTTACCAGAGCAAGAAAAAAGAAATATAACCAAACATATCTGCGCGTATATTTTCATTTGTGTTCTTTCGTTTCTAACTATAAATTCACTTTTCGAAAGTACTTTGTTAAATAACTCTATACATCACTTTTTTCCGTTAAAATCAACCCCTGTATACTGGGTATACTTTTCTTCTGCTTTTATTTTAAAGAATCTATTTTTATCGCATTACTCTTCCTCCTTTTTGAAATTCTCTTTGGATTCCGTTTATAATATAGGATGGATATATTGTTTTTTTGTTATCTCCCAAAGCACATAAACATGCATACTGAACAATATTCATGATTTCGGCTCCCGATAATTCATATCGTTGTGCAATATTGGTAAGATCTACATCTTGCTGTAATCTAACTTTTGACGGAAATGCTTTTTTCCAAAGCTGTAATCGTTCTTGCGCTTTTGGAAGAGGAAAATGAATTATGGATTGAAAACGTCTAACAAAGGCATCATCTATATTACTTTTAAAATTGGAGGCAAGGATTACTAATCCTTTATAGTTTTCTATCCTTTGCAATAAGTAAGATACTTCCTGATTAGCATATTTATCATGTGCATCCCTAACATTGGTACGTTTACCAAACAATGCATCTGCTTCGTCAAAAAATAAGATATTTTCTGTTTTTTCTGCTTTAGCAAGCAAATTAGCTAGATTTTTTTCGGTTTCTCCAATAAACTTAGATACTACCATAGACAAGTCAATCTTATATACATCTTTGCCCGTATATTTGCCTAATAAACTTGCGGTTAATGTTTTTCCTGTACCAGGGGGACCGTGAAATAATGCTCTATACCCAGGTTTTAGTTTTTTATGCATTCCCCAGTCCTGTAATAATGTATCTCCATGCGTAATCCAAGTTTGTAATTCCTGAATTTGTAGGTTAGTTTCTGTACTTAGTACTAAATCTTCCCATTTCATTTCTGTTTCCAGAATTTGGGCAGGAAATTTCATACTAAACTCTGGCTTACTTACTTTTCCTAAAGTAAAAAGCTCTACATATTCTTGCGAAAACACAATTTTACCACTCATTCTGGGTTCACCAGCAACTGGTTCTTCCAGCCACAAAATACGGTGCTTTGCAAAAAAACGATCCGGATCAAAAAAACCTTGGATTTCTTTTCTTTTTTCTATGTCCTCTCCCGCAGTTATAAACAAAGCTGTTTCGCCAGTTGGCAAAAAACCTCTGTAATTTTTACCTCGTACTCCTCCCAATTGCGGAAAATCGCCTGTAGCCGATAACCTATCTTGTATTATACTATCTAATAAATTACTATATATATGCGGGCATAATGCCAGAAGTAATACTATTTTTTCTTCTTCACTCAACTCTGCATCTATACACATTTCGGGAACAAACAACTCCCAGTTTTTATATATGGGAATTACTGGCTTAGAGGTCTCCGTTTCTTTATTAAAATAGATATCTATACGATATTTTATTAGTTCTTTAAGGTATTGAAATTCAGAAATCATTATTGAAGGATTAGCGCTTTAAAAAAATTATCAAATTATATTTATTTTACGTTACTGATTGCAATCTGGAGTTATATCTGATCCTCTATAATAAGTTTCATTTCTACAAGTTGCATTATAATTTCTAATTTCCTCAGTAGTAGGGATACCAGCTGGTCTAGTGTGAGGACACCCCCCGAGCCTAACTACGCATTGTTCCTGATCTTGTCTTTTCTGATTATCTGTACGATCATCTCTACTATTTCTAGATCCCCAAAATGAATCCCACCCTCTGTGCCATATCCCTCCTCTATCATTAAAGGTGTGATCCCATTTGCTTTCAGATGAGTCATAGTCATTAGGAGTTCCTCTACAATCTGCATTATCATGATTCTGATCTACTAATCGTCCTAAAGTATCATAAAAACATTCATTTTGTGGATCTGAAGGCGTTGGGGAGCGATCTTCTAAAATCCCTCTATAACCACAATGAAATACACTAGAGAATCCTTGATATTCTTTAAATCCTGTGGGAACTGGATCATTCGCTCTAAGAGTCGAAGGACAAGCAAGCATTCTTTGAATCTTTGGAGATATCTTTTTTTCTTTGCTCTGCTGCACCACGTGGGTTAGCTCATGTGCCAGTAGTCGTTTTCCTTGTGTGGTATCCGGATTGTATTTTCCTGAGTTAAAGTATATATCCTTGCCATGTGTAAAGGCTTGTGCTCCCAATTGCTTGTTCATGCCAATAGCATCCTGATCGGTATGAATATTTACAGTACTAAAATCGCTCCCAAAACCAGATTCCATTTCGGCTTTAATTTGTGGAGACATTTTTCTGCCTGTACCTGCTTTGCTTTTAATTGTATTCGATAATCCCGCGCTTGCGATTTGGGTTCCTGATTCGTTTTTAGTTTGTACTGTTTCTTCTTCCTCTTCTCCTTCCATTTTTTGAACTGCTTCCTCCTCCTCTGGTTTTTCCATTTTTTGGATTTCCTCTTCTTCTCCTTCCTTCTTACTTACCATTTCTTCTTCAGGAGTTTCCATTTTTTGGATTTCGGGTTTTTCCTGTACCAGCTTGTCTTCTTCTACCCGCTGCTCTGCCGTGCCCAGTTTTTCGTCTTCTTGCGGGGTAGCCAAGGATTCTCGCTGTATACTGCTTATTTCTTTATTTTGTATATCTGGTTTTGAAGAATTGTTCACCACAGCATCTGCCATGTTATCTGCTTCTTTTTCGTATTTATCCCCGGGTTGTCCTACAGTTAATTTGGTTTGTACTGCACCCCTGTTTGCTACATTAAAAAATGGTTTTTTACTTTCTTTAGCAAAGAATGGAGTTTCCTTTCTTTCTTTTCCTTCATTGTTATGTGGAATCTTGTTCCGCCGACTAGTAAATACACTTTTCATTGCTACCTGTTTTTAATTCTACATTATATACAAACCCTTTATTCTAACTGAAAACAAAACTCTGTCCTGCTATGTCATGGATTCTGGCATGCGCCAGAGTGACAAACAAAAAAAGAACTTATATCATTTAAACTTAGATAAAAACTCCCTAGTAAGTTCTTTATAATCCTTGGCTCCATTAGAGTTTTTATCGTAGGAAAAAATATCTTCTCCTTTTTCTTGAGCATTTGCTAATGCTATATTGCTTCGAATATGGGTTTTGAATACTAAATCTTCTGAAAACTCTTTTTCGAGGTCTTCTTTAATTTGTTGGTTCATTTTTTTTCTGGAATCAAACTTGGTTAGTACAAAACCCAGTAGTTTAATTTTTTTATTTAGTTTTTTAATTAATTCAAAATGGTTTAAAAAGCTTCGCACTCCTTTTAACGGTAAAAATTCTGCCTGTAAAGGGATACATACATAATCACTACTTACCAATGCGTTAATGGTTAACATCCCCATAGAGGGAGGGCAATCTATGATAACAAAATCATATTCTTTTAATGGTTTAATTAGTTGTGACAAAATTTGCTCCCTGCCATATACACTTGCAAGTTCCAGTTCTGCTCCTGCCAGATCTAAAGATGCCGGAATTAGATCTAATCCTGAAATAGTAATTAATACTTCGGTTATTTTGGTTTCCTGCCCAAAGGCTTCTTTGCGTAGTACTTTATAAATTGAATTTTCTATATCTCTAGTTATACCCAGAGATTGTGTGAGGTTAGCCTGTGGATCTACATCTATTAACACTACTTTTTTGCCTTTGTTTTTAAGACCCGCAGCCAGATTTATTGCTGTAGTGGTTTTACCAACTCCTCCTTTAAAATTTGCTATCGATATTACTTTCATAAGTCCCTAATCCCAAATAAGATTTTTTTATTATCTACGTATACAATTTAATCATTTAAACCCTTGTTTTTAAATAGCTTAACATTTTTTTTCGCAAACATATTATTATAGTAGAGGTCTGGATTTTGGATTCCTGTCCCGTTTTTCAACGGGATGACAAATTCTGGCACATAAAACCTTATCCAAGTTCTCCATTAAAGTAGTCACAGACTTTATCCCATACTTTACATCCTACTTTAGCACCTAATTTGCGTCCTTCGAGGTCTCCATCCTGAAAATGAATACCTCCGTACAATCTGGAGATTCCTGCTTCATTGGCTGCATCTTTTAGCATTTTCCAATCCAGAGTAATATCTTCTGACGGGGTACAGTCTGGTTCTATTTTAGATCCTCCTTTGGGTATAGTAATGCATTCTCCATATTTACCACTATCACAAAAATTAGATAACACTTCTTCTACTGCAGCACTAAACGTACTATGTCCAGACACATATTCTGCAAAAGGCGGTGTAGGGATGTATGGTATCCAGTTTTCACCTTCAATTGTTTTTGTTCCTTCGCATGGTCCTCCCCATGCTTCTATAGTTTTACCTCTGTATATATGTTGTATTGCAGATATTGGTCGTACATAATCATAATACTCTTTACAATCCCATGCTGCAATACCTGCATCTAACAAAGCATTGCTAAGTGCAAAGAACATTTTTATATCAAATGCATTTTTATATCCATACATTTTGGACAGATATCTGGCTTGTCTGCAACATTGCTCTGGTGGGGTAGCAGTTCGGTTTGGTCCGTCTTTTGGGGAGTCTACAAATTTATCTTCATGCATACCTGCCCACATTTCGGCTATCATTTTTTGTTCATCGGTTAGATTTGCACTGTATTCTAACACCATATCTGCTTGTTTTTTATACTCTCTGCCTCCACAATCTGCTGGGGATTGTGGTCTATACTCTCCTTGCCATGATAATGCAAAAGGTTTTACCAATCCCCAATGTGCCGTAAGAAATACCTGGGGAGTATGATTAACTAATTGTGGCTGCCACCGTTCTTCGTATTTTAGAGGTTGTGGTACTGGTGGATTTACCGGGCAGTAATTGGTAAAATCGGCATATCTGCCTTCTTCTAAAGTGGCATATTGGTTAGCCCCATCTCCAGCCTTGCATTCTATGATTAGTTTTGCCGATAAGTTTCCTAATCCTGGTGCGTTATTAGGTTCCAGATTTTTATCATCGGGATCAAAACCACAATCACACATAAAATCCCGAAACATATTTTTCTTTTCGGGTGGTAATTGTAGCCAAAATAACTCTTGCAATACGGTATATGCAGCGTGACTATATGCAGTTTCTCTATTTCTAGAGGTACAGTCGGCATCCGATTGTTTAAAACGGCTACCGGTAGTGGTACTTACCTCACAGCCCCCGTCGTTATAATTGGTCCATGCATCATACATGGCGGTATGTACCATCGCTAATGCTCTGGAGCCAATGGTAGGTGGCATCTCAACATAATGAATAGCATCGCAGGTTAATCGGTTCCATTGGTGGGCTTTACTGGGTGTATACTTATCGTTTGTTGCCATTGGTTTTAAGTTTTATATACTAATTTATTATGAACTCATTTTTATTTTTTGTTATGGGGTTCCTTTTTAGTTGATTCTTTTAAAAAATCTTCTCTTCTATTGGCATTCTACTATTACTTTCCTACAAAAACGTCGGGCGCGCCAGTTTACTATCGCCCCGCGGTATAGGTATAGCCTCCCGCGGACTACAAGACCCCTCCCGCTTCCTACATTTGCCCGGGCGCGCGATGTTTTTATCGACCCGCGGGATAGCCTACCCTTTCCCCGTCCTACATTTGATCTTCCGCGATGCACTTTTATAGACCATCAGCATTTCTAACATCGGGCGCGCGTATAAAAACGTATTCCCCACTCTATTTTTATTGATCATTGGTAAAAAATAGGGGTTATAAGCTATTATTCATCAATTGGGGCAATTCCTGCATCTCTAAGCCCTTTAGCTATAGATTCTTTAATTTCATTTTTGAGGTTATTTTTTTCCATAGATTTTCTTTTTTGATCTATATTTCCATACATTTTTTGATACATTTCATTTGCCCAAGCCTCTGGATCATTTGCTGCCTCAGATAACTTGTTCTCTTCAAAATATGATAAAATCTCTGGTACTTTCTGAAATGTTGATTTAAATGCTTCTTTAGATTCTTCTTCGTTTAAGTCTGTTTTTTTTACATTTTTTATTAGCTCTTGTACCAGTTCTTTCCCCATAATAAAAGGCTCTTGCTCATTTTCTTTTAAAGAGTCAAATTCTGTCTTAATTATATTTTTAATACTCTCTTCCGTAATCTGACCAGTCATAAACGCAAACTGATTAAGGTGCACTAAACTTTCTTTTGTTTTTTCTATGGCTTGCTTATAATCTGTTTTAAGTTTTTCAAGTATATTTTTTTCTATAGCTAGAAAAGGAATCAGTTCTTTTTTAGCTAAAAATTTTTCATTTTTATCAAATTGTTCAATCCTATATTCCCCTTTTGATAGCTGAATATCTACAGGAATTAGAAAAAAGTTTTTGTCTTCGCTATTAAACCATATTTCCTTTTTGATATCCATAACTATTTTTTTAAAATGGTATTTATTTTTTCCTGAAGCTCATATACTCCTTGCGGGATTTCTTTAAAAGCATAGCATCCTTTTAGTATGTTATTTGCGTCTTGTATTTTACCTCCCAAGTAATACGCATAAGCACATAAAAAATATGACCTTACATTATCTGGTAAATATTGCAAAACTTTATTCCCTAATTCTATAACCTCATTTGTATCTCGATTAGGAGTATTTAACAATATTGTCAGCAGTTTTAAATTAAATTCTCCATCTGTTTTATAAAATTGTAATGCATATCGATAGGCTTTTTCTTCTCCATCTTTGTCTCTATTCAATAAAGCAATATTTGCTAGAGACTGTAATCTCTTTTTATTAAAAGGCCATATTTCTGATGACTTGATTAAGTAATCATAAGCTTTTTGGTCTTCCATATTTTCTAAGGCGATATACCCCAAAATATCCAAAGCTTTTACATTATTAGGGTCTTTTTCGATCACTTCTAATGCTATTTCTTTGGCTTTATCATTTTCTTTTCGGTAAAACAAGTAACTTGCATATTCAATTTTCACTTCATAGTGGTCATTAAATTTTTTCAATAACTCTGGATAACTTATTGAATAACTTTTAATCCCCAGTTTATCCTGAACATATGCAAGTTGATTATACAAATCCAAATTATTAGGGTTTACTTTAATCGACTCTTCTAATACCTTCAATGCTTCCTGATATCTCTTATAAAAAACATGTACTCCAATCGCAATTACTTGCCATTCTGCTTGATATACTAATTCTAATTCTTTTATTTCATTGGAAATAGTATTAATAATTTTTTCTGCCTCGTCATAGTTCGCTCTTCTATAAAAGATACTTGCTTTGGCAATTTCTCTTATAGCATAAGGTATCTCTCTATTTTCTTCATTATCTACACTAATCGCCTGTAGAGCCATTTCAGGCCCGTGTAGCTGAAAAATATTTTCTATACCTTCTTTCCAATATTCTATTGAATTCATTTTTTGATTATTTTATAAACTACACAGTGTTGGAGTCAGGACTCTAAGGCCTTCTACACCAGGTTTTTCACTATATAATTGTTGCATAGATTCTAAACTAAACTGGTTAAATAAAAATGGTTTATTTTGTTGTAGTTGAGCTAGGCTTTTGCCTATTTCTACATCATTACCTGTCTGGATAGCTAAGATAACTTTTAACATATCATAATCCATTGTTCCCACTGGGAAATCTACCGCAGCATTTCCTGTATTTATCCTCAGCACATCTACAAATTCTGATAAATTAGGAATTATTTTTTTTGTAGGGAATACTAATTCGGCGGAGGCTCGAATCCGAACAGCAAAATCTGAATCTACCGTAAAAACTTTTCCGAATTCTGTTTTCATCTTACTCATAAAGTCTGCTTCATTTGCACTTGATGCTAAATTTGTTCCAGCAAGAGCACATCGCTTACAGACATATCTAGTACTCGCCATATCAAGCACTACGGATTTTAGGACTGGATCATTTAGTCCCAGATTATTAATTGCATCAACAAAAAGTGCAGGATTTTCCCTTATCCAACTATAAAAAGCTCTTTCACTATGTAGATCTAAGCTTCCTGTTGCATTATCGAAACCTAATCTTCTAGTCTCACTGCCAATAGATCCTTCCTGAGATAATACTTGTGATGAAACTTTCCTTCTTAATTCTTTTTCTGCAGCTGATTTGATTTCAGGATCAGTGCTTGCTAGCCTTGCCTCTAAATCATCAGAAATACCCGAAATATCTACTGTAGACGCTCCTCCTAAAACCTCTGGACTTATTTCTGGAACTATTTTACTTCTTGTTCCTGATTTTATACCTAAACCGCTTTGAAATTGTCTTTGAGGATCAAATGATAAGAATTTAGTTGTTCCATCTGCTTCTGTTATTACAAATCCAATCCTTGTTGCCAGTACATTTCTATTTCTTGTTGCTGTACTTCCGCTTTGCTGAAAACGTGCTCTTAATTGCTGCTCGGCTGCCATTAACTCCCCATGTATTATATTTCCAGGGATAATAAACTTATTTTTTACATCAAAAATATTCAGGTTTCTAGTAAATAATTCAAAAGGAATTTTAGCTAGAAGTGGTGTTGTAGAAAAACGACACCATCCACCATTCTTATTTCTACGCCATATATGTCCATTAGGCAGTTCAATTTCTTCGGTATATCCAGCAAGTTTGGATGGCCTTCTTAATCCTGCATTTCCATCAATCCAGGATCTTTCTGCTGTTATGTCTTGTTGGGTAATACTCCCATTTTCTCTTGCTGCTTCGGGATCTATTACTCGTTGATGGTCTGCTTCGGTAGGTTTAATACCTGCTTCATTTACTTGTTCATCAGCATTTCTTGCTCTAGCGCCACCATCTACATCGGTTCTTGGTGCATTCGAATCCACGTCTTTTGTTGGAAAAAATTCTCCCTGTTCCATACGGGTATTCGCATCTACAATACCTTGTTTGGTAGCATCAACAGATGGGGCATTACGCCCAAATCCGGCACGTCCTCCAAAGTTTTGTCCTGCTTCCATCATTCTCCCCTGAAAATCGGTAATTCTCTCTGCAGCTCTACCCGCTCTGGCTTTAAAACCTCCTGCAGTTGGAGCGTCCACATTTACCCCTCCAACTCTGGTTTGGGCGCTTCTTCTGGCTAATGAGCTCATACCCCCCATACCTACTTGTACTGCTCCCCCAATTGCAAGTCCCATTGCTATACTTTGCCATGTAATTGGGTTACCAGCTGCAAGATCTCCTAAGATTCCTCCAACCACATCGAATGCTCCTTCAATTCCAAATTGAGAGACGAATTGCCATCCTCCTGATAATCCTGCTCCAAGTCTTCCCATGATTACTTGGGCAAATTGACCTCCGAGTCCACCTAAGGCTCCACCTATTGCTCCTGCAATCATTGCTCCCCATACTCCCTTGGTCACATTATCCCAGCTTAGTTCTTTATCGGTTCCGGCAATATCAATAAGGTTGTTTCCGACTTGTATTACCGCTCCAGACAGCGCTCCTACAATAGCTCCCCCAATAATTGGGCCGGCCCAAGCACCTATAGTTCCCGCGAGAGCTGCTCCCGCGCCTAAAGAACCTGCTAAGGCCGATGCTGCTGCACCTACTGCTCCAATAACTGCTGGACCTATAACTAAAGCTACTACTACTATAACTATAATAACTAATAGTATCTTTAACGCCGTTTTCCACCAAGGTTGGACATCTGCTGCTGCTTTTTCTGCTTCTGAGCATATTTTAACATCCAAATCATTATCCAGAGTGCTTTGCATGCCATTTTCCATCTGAGTGGCACTTTCTGTAAATCGAGCTTCTAATCCGTTGGTGATTTGTGTAAACAATCCACCAATACCGGTTACAACACCATTCATCGTGTTATTACCACTCTCCAGTTCTCCTTGTATACCTTGGTTTGTAATGGTAAGTAACTGTGTATAGCTAGATATCCCATTGGATTGAACACTATCGATCACCGTATTAAAGGAAGTTACAACGGTTTTTCCATCTGTGACTCCTTGGGTATATAATTTCTGGATAGCAATTAATGCATTAGTTTCGGCCTGACGTATTGCAGCTGATCCATTTTGTACAGATTGATCTACCTGATTTCTTGTATTTTGCAAAGATTGATCAAAGTTTATTGAAATGTGCTTAAGGTCTTCAGTAAAGCTTTTCTTCTCTGGTGTCTCACTACCAGATATGGTCGCTTTATATTCTTGTAAAAAGAGTAATAATTGTTGTGCTGCTTCATTAATTCCTCGTAATGTAGATGTAATTGCAGTTTCTCCATCTTTTTCTATCGCCATGATTTGACGAATTCCATAATCATTAAGTAATTGTAATTGTATCGCTTCTTTTTCTTTTAACTGATTTATTGTAGCTTTTAAAGAGTTATCAATAGTGGTAAAAAGTTCTTGCTTGGCATGAGTAGCCTGCATGACAGCTGCTTGTTTTCGTCTATCAATACCCTCCATTGCATTATCTAATGCGCATTGTAAATTTTCTCCTCCAACCTGATGGATCGCCATAGCCATTTCTAAATCCTTACCTTTACCGCATAGCATTTTATCCGCTTGTGCTTTGGCTTGTTCCTTCATACCTTCGCTATACTGCTTACCAACTTCTTTTGCAGCATCTGCCCTAGCCATATATCTGTTATAGGTCAAATATCCATCCCAGAACCCATCTTTTACTCGGTTTTGTACCTTATTTTGAATACTGGCAGAAGCTCCTTCTGCCCTTCTATAAGATCTTGCCTTTTCATTCCCTTTAGTAACGGCTACTCTTCCTTTATTATTTCCAATAGTAATAAGGTTAGAATATGCGGTTTGATACGTTTGGTTTAGTGTTGCTATTTGGTCTGTATATTTCTGATCCAATTCTGCCTTCTTTGTCAAATGATGTTGTTGTATCATCATCTTAGAAAGCAGTGCCTTAATCTCTATTTGTAAAAGCGTAACTGCATGATGTCCTTCTAAAACATTTTTAGAGATTTGCGCTTTTTTTGATGCTCTTTTTCTTGCCCCAGCAAAGAATCCTTTAGAATTTACTTTTTTGCCTTCTATATCTGCTAATATTGCGTTCTTTTTCGTGGCAATTTCTTTTTTCATTCCATCGATAGATCCTAACTTTTCAGAAATCATTGCATTTGATCTGTTAGCGCTGGATGTAAGGAATTGTGTCGCAATTGTACTGGATTGAGAGTGTCTGCTTTGTGTATCTTTATCTTCAGAATCTGGTTTTCTAAATTCTAATTTTCCAGAACTAAGGTTGTTTATTGAGTTTCTTGTTGTTAATAAGCCCTCCCATGCTGCATGAGAAGCTGAAGTCGCCATATCTCTTTCCACTAATAGTTCAGGACTTGCTTGTTCTCCTAATCCATTTTTTACGATCATTGGAGAAATTCCTTTATTAGCAATTGCTTGTATAAAGTTCTTATTAGGATTCCCTTTACCTTTTTTTGTACCAGATTCTTCTCCTTGAGATTGATTTCCTTCTTCAGAGTTATTTTGAACAGGTTGTTGGTTTTGAGTGGCAGGAGCTTGCCCCCTAGCTACTCCACCTGTATTTTGTTGTTCTCTTAATTCACATGGCCCGAGGGGTTGTTCCGTTTCCTGCGTTCCTTCCTGAATACCTTGCTCAGAAGCTGGAGCATTTTGATCTGCAGGAGGCGCATGCCCTTGTCTTTCATTTACAGGAGCTCCTTCTCTGGATTCCACATTTGCTGGTACTTCTTCTCTATCGGGCTCTTCTTGTCCTTCTGGAGGTTGTTGTACTGGTGGATTACTTTGTGCACAGGAAGCAGGTGGTGCTGTTTCATTTGCTGCTGCTTTAGCTTCACTTCCTCCTTCGTCCTTTTTTTCGCAGCTATTCGCCTCTTTTAATTGAATTGAATTATCTAATCGGGCATTGACAGTACCTTTACTACTTCCTTGTTGCATGGTATGTGTTAACTCATGTGCTAATAAATGTTTACCAGAGCTCGAATTAGTATCATATTTACCTTGGCTAAAATGAATATCACTACCATGGGTAAATGCTTGGGCACCCAATTCTTTGTTCATTTGCACAGACTCGCTACCAGTATGCACTCTAACATTACTAAAATCTGCTCCAATAGCAGATCCCATAGAAGATTGTATGTCTGGAGATAATGGGTTACCACCTCCTTTACTAGAATTTAATCGACTTTGTAAAGCCTCCTGATCCCCAAAGGGGGAATTTATATCTTTTGCCTGAATTTCTTCTTCTGATTCTTTTAATTGAACAGATTCTTCAGAAACCTCTTCTTCCTTTTTTTGTAGTTTTTCTTCTTGCTCACAAGCAGCACATTTGGTTTGGATAAATGGTGCTACTGGTTTTGCTTGTACATTTGCTTCGGGTTGCTCTGCATTGCTTTCAAAAATGGGTTTTCGTTGTACTTCTAAATCGTTTTCTGACACCTCATCTTCTTCCTTTTTTTGTAACTTTTCTTTTTCTTTGCAAGTAGCACATTTGGTTTGGACACCCCCCTGGCCTGAATAATTGAAAACATCCCCCTTGCCCCCTTCTAAGGGGGAATTGCTTTTTGATTCACTTAATCTCTGTACTACTTTATCTGCCATGGCATCGGCCTCGACTTCGTACTTGTCGTTGGGTTTGCCTATGGTTAGTCTGGGCTGAATACCACCCCCTGCAAGAGGAGCATTGTCAACCTTAAAAAATGGTGTTGTATTTTCTGCAGATTTTGAAAAAAAACCTCTTTCCCCTTCTTTACTAAAGAACGGTTGCTGCTTTGTCTGAATTTGACTTTGCGAAGTTGTACTTTTATGTGCTTCTACGGTTTTCAATTATTTTTTTCTTCTTTTCTCTTTTACTATATATTTATAGGTTTTTTTGAACTTCGATTAAACAGATATCAAATGCTAATAATGTGTCTTTTACTGTTTCAAGAAGTTTAGCTTCTGCTATATTTTCAAAATGATGAATAGTACCTCCATATGAGGGTCCACTAGATCCTGAAAAAGCTTCAAAATCAATTTGGTTAACTTGGTCACGAATCGAATAACTTACTCTACCATCTCCAATGCTATCAGGTTCTCCAAATAATAATTTTAAACTGTCAATAAATAGATCGTGATCAAATGCTTCTGAATCATTTAATTTTTGATTTATGGCTTTTCTTGTTGCTATTTTAAATCCTAGTACAGATCCTTTGGGTAACCTTATAAATCTTTTGTCTTTCATAAAATCATTTTAAATTGTTTCTGGATTTCCTTCTTCGGGACCATTGAGCACAAACGACCACACAACAGGGATTAATGCTGCCAATGCTACGGTTAATCCTCCTAACGCCACTTCATCTCCAGGGACAGGATCTAAAGCGGCTGCTAAAGCCAATAGTGCCAGGACAATTACTCCAATCACCATTATGGCTATTAATACTATTGCCAAAATTCTTAATACCACCATTAAAGCTTCATATAAAAAATCCCCTATTATTCCCAAAACATCTAAAACCGATCTAAGAGCGTTGGTTATTATTTGCCTTAATGTTGCGAGTATTGAAGCCATAGCTTGTACTGCTAATGTAGCCAATACAGCAGTAGCTAATTCGGGCAACATCTGCTCTGTCATTTCTTTCATTTTCTTTTTTAATTCATTTAATAATTGAACTAGTGTTACTACTGGTACACCTACGCATAATGAAATAAGCACTTCTCTTATCATCTGTCGTAAAGCATTGCGGATCGCTATTCTTAATTGATTAATCAACATTGACTTAAATCGCCTAAGCATGGTTATAATAATCGGACGAGCATATGGCCCTATTTCTGCTAAAAGCGCATTGATTAAGGATTGAATCGAAACTCCAGGAGGTAGCATGCTATTAATCAATGCTATTTGTTGAGCATAAAGTCCAGGTGCAGCACTTTGCCCTGCCGAAAAAGCACTTCCTACGGAGAAATTATTGATTAAATCTTCTAATGGTCTTTCAATATATTCTTCTAAAAACTCATCTAGGAGATCTTGACCAGGCAATAAAACTCTGTCAATATATTGTTCTGTTTCTCTTTGGGACATCCCACATGTATAGGTATCAGTTCCTTCACCAGTACACCAATATCCCACTGCTCCTGGAGCTACTAATCTTGCCTTCAGCAGTCTATTGGGATCCCCATCAAAACGGCCTATAGTTGTATCGTTTTGTAAAATATTATTGATTTTATAAAAACTTGCTGGTCTATTTCTACTAACTCCAATTCTGTTTTCAGCAAAATCACGATCATCATCACCAGCGCGTCTTTGTGAACAACTTCCTACTCCAGAATACCTCCCCATAGATTGACGTCCTCTTCGGATGTAGTGTTCTGATTCTGGTATCGCATATTGCGTTGCCCATGGGTAAGGTTTAATCTCTGCAATCCCTACATTGCTTTGCCCTAGTGTAAACAAATCGGCATACCCCAGATTAATTCCTGTTCTTTGGCACCCCCTATTATCCATTCTTGTTTTTGTTGCTCTTGGTATTGGTAATTCACCTAATGCTCTTGGTAATAAAAAAGACTGAATTTGTCTATGTGCAGTCGCTCCAGCTCCTTTTGCTCCAGTATTATCTTCATCTATTGCCCTAGGGGGGCCACAACCTCCCGCACCTCTGGTAGTTGCTTTCTGAATACTTTTGGTTTTTCCCTGTTGAATGGTATGCGTCAACTCATGCGCCAGTAAATGCTGTCCTGAACTGGTATTGGGGTTATATTTTCCTTGGTTAAAATAAATGTCACTACCATATGTAAAGGCTTGTGCATTTAAGTCTTTATTCATCTGAACTGCTTCACTACCCGTATGCACCTTGACATTACTAAAATCTGCTCCAAAAGCAGATCCCATTGAGGTTTGAACATTCGATGGTAAAGAGTTACCTCCTCCTTTACTATAATCTAGGCGACTTTGTAAAGCCCCCTGACCCCCAGAGGGGGAATTTATATCTTTTGCCTGAATTTCTTCTTCTGATTCTTTTAATTGAACAGATTTTTCAGAAACCTCTTCTTCCTTTTTTTGTAGTTTTTCTTCTTGCTCACAAGAAGCACATTTGGTTTGAATAAATGGTGCTACTGGTTTGGTTTGTACATTTGCTTCGGGTTGCTCTGCATTGCTTTCAAAAATAGGTTTGCGCTGTACTTCGATATTACTTTCTGATACTTCGTTGTCGTCTTTTTTTTGTAATTTTTCTTTTTCTTCGCAAGTACTACATTTGGTTTGGACAGCCCCCTGGCCTGAATAATTGAAAACATCCCCCTTGCCCCCTTCTAAGGGAGAATTGCTTTTTGATTCGCTTAATCTCTGTACTACTTTATCTGCCATGGCATCGGCTTCGACTTCGTACTTGTCATTGGGTTTGCCAATAGTTAATTTAGGTTGTATACCAACCTGTTTCCCCTTAACAGGAAGCGTATTATGTTTAAAAAATGGTGTTGTATTTTCTGTAGATTTTGAAAAAAAGCTTCCTTCCCCATCTTTATTAAAGAAAGGTTGCCGCTTTGCCTGGATAGTATTTTTTGCGGTAGTGCTTTTTGGTGCTTCTGCTACTTTCAATTATTTTTTATTGTTCTACTCTGGTTTTTGTTGTATCTGTTTTTTTATTTGATTGTATAATTTTTGTATTTAAAAACTGTTCCGTTTTTGGATTCCCCCATTTGATCTTACCTATTTGTTGTTTTAAAACTATTGTATCTCTTAATGTAGATGGATCTCTCTTCAGCTCTTTTTGTATGGTAGCTACATCTTTTATTCTTTGTATATTTTTAAGTTCTTTTTGTTGATCTGCATTGGTCAGGCTATCTACTTCATCATTTTTTGCACTATTAGATTTTAATGGATTTTCTATTTTACTTTTAATTGCTTTATCTGTTAAATCAATTGTTTTATCTGGATTACCTAAAATTAAATTTGCTTCTGCTACTGCCTTAAAATCTGCAATAGTTGTAGCTCTCTTTTCTAATTTTTCTGTTACTTTTATTAATTCTTTTTTTGCTACAGTATCTTCTGGGTTTTCTATCACTTTATCGGAATATTTTCGTAATTCGAATTTGTCTTTTTCGATTTGGATCTCCTGTATACTTGGATATGCAATCATTAGTATGGGTATAGGAAAAAAGAACAATAATTTTTTTAGATCATCTTTTCTTATAATAAAATATACCAGCGCAGCACATAGCAACATGAATAGAAATATTCCTAAAAAAAGGAGTACAATTTCATACAGATATAGATTGCTAAATATTTCATTCATAGTTTTCCTTTTTATATCGTTTTAATTTTGAAATAGTGTTATTATCGCCATTCTACGTTTAGCATTTCACTCATCCAGGGAAGTTTTAGAATACTTATACTCCAGGGGAGCCTGTCTAATAAAATATCTAATGTTTTTTGTTCTACAAAAAGCCTCCACCCAGTTTGTTCTTTTTCTAACTTTCCTTCTCTACCAAGAAATCCTTCTCGCAATCCATCGGGAGAAGTACTACCTAATGCTCCCCAATGCGAAATAGCTGCTTGTAATAGATTATCGGCTTCTTCTTTTTCTTCTTTAGTTATCTGTATAGTATGATCCAAAGGCATATTTACTGGCATTTCACATAGAAATTTTGGTAATACCATTTCGTATTCCCTGGGATGTTCTTCTCCTGTTGCTAAAAAATGCAATAAGATAACCGCTTTACTTTTTGCCGCATTGTCTTTAAAATTTTTACCTTCTATTAGGTCTAGTTTTTTGAAAAAACTATTCAAAAACGGATGTAATACTACTACTCCTGCATTACTAAAAAACTGTGGAGACTCCATCACTGTTTCGACAAAAGAGGATGTATCTTTTGTTTCTTGTTGTAAAATAGCTTCTGTATTTTTTTTATGTTGGTTTACTATAGATTCTTTGTTAATTCTGATTACTGTTTCTTCTTTATATATTTCTTTTAAAACCGAAAAAGATGTGTCCTTATTTGTATTTATGATCTGATTCAGAATCTGATTCCATTCTTTTTTATCTATAAAATTACTAGATATAAGAAACTGAATTGCCTGCTTTAATAATGGGATACTATCTGTTTTTTGCATTTTGAGAATGGTCATCTCAAAAATTTGTTTCCATATCACAATTTCTAAAGCCCTAAAGGATATTGGGATTATATTGGTAATAGGAGTTTGTTTAAAAATCGTTTCTATTTCCTTAAGAAACTTGATTATTTCTGTTTGAGAAAATCCTGTATATATTTCTACTATGGATTTTAAATCTTCTGAGGTATGTTGTACTACTAACCTCTGTAATGAAACTGGAATGTCTTCTATTTTAGTTTTTAATTGCGTAACTGCATTTGTATCCAGTACTAATGTTTCTAAAACAAGAGATATCCAATTATCTTCTGGTATGATGCTATAGGAGGGCAATGTTCCTTTTTCTAACCAATATAGCCATGCATTAAAATAATACTGCCTAAGAGGTTGTGATGTTATTTTATTTGAGTTTTTACCATCAATATAATTTGTTTTATTTACATACGTATTGCTTAAAGTGCCTTTGTTTTTCTGATTTTGAATTTCTTCTTTTGGGAGAGATGTATCCTTGTTAATCTCTTTTTGTTTATTAAAATATGTATTCTGTTTAAAGTTGTTTGTATCTATTTTTGTAGTAATATTTGTCGTTTCTTTTCTTATTTCATCCTCTAAAAGTTTTATTATTTTATTTATTATCTTATTTGTATCCAAATTATTAGGATTAATATATCCTATATCTATTTCTATAGAGTCAAAATATAATACCTGATCTTCTCCTACTATAGTATCGAATAAGGCATTCATTTTGGGGATTAATTCTTTCCAGATCAATTGACTCATTTTTTGTTGTATGGCATAAGCTTGTTGAGAAGAGTTAATTTCTATTTCCAAAATTTGTTTTCCTATAAGATGCTTATTTACCATAACCTTGCTTTTAACTCAATATCTTTTTAATCTGAGATAGAGATTTAGGATTTCCATTTGCTTTTAGTTCTTCACCTTTCCATTCTTTATATAGTTCTTTTAAAGACATTCCTTTTGCACTTAAACTTTTAAGGCTCTTTTGTAAAATATCCAGATCTTCTTTTTTAATATTTTCTTTTTGATCTAAAACGAGCGTATCCAACAGATACCAACTTGCATTTTTAAGAAGTATTAAAAAACCTTCTGTATCATTATCTTTTTGTAAACTATATCTGCTGAAAAATTCTACCAGACCAGCATACCCAACTATGGTAGGGGTATTTTCCAGAAAAAACACGGTGCGTTCATAGCTTTTTGTTTTTTTTATTGCTGTGTCTGTAGCTGTTCTTATATTAGTTAAATATTGTGGTTTCCTTTTTCGAATGATTGTTAAATCGGCATCGCTTTGCTTTTTAGAACTTTCCTTTTTTACTACTGCTTTTTTAGAGGGAGTTTTACTTTGTTTACTCTCTGCTTTGGATTCTTTTGTTTTTAGAGTTGCTTTTTTAGGCTTCGCTGTTTTTATGGTTCTACTTTTTATCGGATCAGAAATAATTTTTACATCTGTTTTTTCTGAAAGACCTGCTACACTGGTTGCGTCTGTTACTTGTGGTGTTATAGTATCTGTATCAGGAGGGCAGTATCCCCAAAAAAGACTTCTGGATGCATCCAAATGTGTTTTTTCATCTTTTTTTGGAGTACAATTACAATCGTCTTGTTGCTCTGTTCCAGAAGGGCATACTTCTTCTGATTTTAAATTTTTAATACATTGAGAAAGTAAGCAATTAGGGGAATACGCGTCGTTTGGATAACATAGTTGCAGCTTTCTTAGATTTTTATGTTTTTCAGGGTTTTCTTTATACTCTTTCCATACCAACCACTTTTTATACGCGTCTTCAAACTTGCACATGTCTTTTGGGCTTACCCATACAATATGCAATCCTACTAATGCGGGAGCTTCTTTATACAAGAATTTTTCGAAAGCAACCCTGTTTTCTTTTGTCCTAAATCGTTTATGCCACGAAGGTAAAACCAGAGTTGCCCAAAAAGAATAAGGATCACTACCTGGTGTATATTTAATTTTAGGTGCATTATCTGTATTTGCACAAGGATCGTTTTTATCCATATCAGGCTGCCAATCTATCTCGCAATCATAGTCAGGACAAATCGGTAACAGACAGCTTATATTATTAGAGTTTCCATCATTATCGGATAAACCTCCACAATCTTCATTGCTTTGTGGTCTTAAAAGTATATGCTCTAATAAATGCATTCCCAAATCATTGGCACATGTTTTTGTTATTTGAATTGCTTCTTTTACTTGTTGTAAACTTTGGTATTGTTGTGGATGGTATGCTATTTCTTTTTGTTTATTAATAAAACTAAACGAATACGGACCATATTCTGTTTTTGAAATACATTCTATATTATATGACTTACTGGTAATTAGTGCACAAAACTCTATAAATGCGTTTAGTGCTTCTGTACAACAACTATAATAATTACTACTAATAAAGGGATAAGGCAGATTACATGGATTATCTACACTGGTTACATCGTCTGCGCAACCACATGGCTGTAACCCATTAGGTGTAGTTACCACATCATTTTCTGGAAAATATAATCGGTATCTATATCCTTCTTCTGTTTTATATACTGGAAAATACTGTATCAAATCCTTAATATCTGTAGTAGTAAAAGATGCTTTTTCTATTACTTGACACATATTTGTGTCTTCCTGATATTTTACTTTTAAAAATGATTTTATGGTATAGATACTTTCTTCTTTTTCTTTCAGATCACAGTTTTCTATCCCTTCTCTACATGCAAAAACTAAATCACAAAATTCTTTGGTAGTATACCCATATCCTATATTAGATAAAAAAGCCATGTTCGAAGAAAGGCTTGCTCCTTGATCAAGTTGTCCTACGAGATATCTATCCCAATTCAGATTTTCGAGCTTTGTAACCCAGTTATGTATTTGTTCATCTCTTAATTTTTCAGAACTGTAATAACATTCATGATTTGCTACAAAGTATTCTGGAGATACTACTTTAAATTTCCAATAATTTTGATCGCAAACCGGCAAATAGTTTTTGTCTTCTTCTGCTGCATAAATAAATTCTCTTACTCCTCCTGGCACACAGTTTTCGCAATCGTCTGTATTATTTGGATATATATCATCCCAGGCTTGTTCTTCTGTTTCAAATTCAGAAGAACTTTCTGCCAAAACCTCCACCAATCCAACATAAAATTTTCCTTCTTCGCATAATATTTTGCAATTATTAGAAGTGCCTGCCAGATTGTAAAGATATTGATATGCTTGTATTGCTTTTTGAGCATCGATATACTGGTCTATGCTTTGCCATAATAAAGTTCCTAATGGTTGTATATCTCCATGATAGGAACAACTGGTTTCTTTTAACAAAGCCTGTGGTACTACTACCTTATATTTATATCGGATTACTTCGGCTTCTGATTCCTTAATTATAACTTTATAAATAGGGAATATATCTGCCAATTGTACATAGTGATCTATTACATTCTTGCCTTGTGCTTCTATTTCATTTTTGTTTTCGTTGGGAATAACTGCAATAAAGGAAGAATCATTACATGTTTTATCTTCTGTATTTTTATATATTTCGTTTATACTAATTCTGCCCCCTGTTTGGTATTCTTGTCGGTTTTCTGCAATTTTAATAACTTCCAACCATTCTTTGTGGTACGCTTTTTCTGCTGCTTCATAACTAGTATATCCTATGTAGCTGTATAGTACAAAATTGTTGTTTTGATCATCTTTATAACAAATCTGATAGTGATATTTATACGGGTCTTTTTTAGTACAAATAACTATTTCTTTTTCTGGACATTGTTTTAGGTTAATTGGTGGGGTTATATCACAAATGATAGATTTAATTCGCGCTGTTATTTCTTTATCTACACATCTGTATGGGCTTATTGCCAAAGGCATATTCTTTTTATAAAATCTCCAATCATAGCGTCCTTTCTGATTTTCGAGCATTTGACTGTCTATAAAATTTTCTCTGGGAGTCGAAGTTTTTGTATAGATTTTATGAATATAATCGGTAACTGTTTTTGCTTTTTCAAAAGAGGCTTTTATACTTTGATTCGCATACTGTACTGCTACTGGTTCTTTTTTATCAGACGCATATAATGCAAATTCATAATGCGCCTTTTTCGAAGATTTTAATGTTAGTGATGGTAATTTTTTTACAAAGTTTACATATTCATTTTTAACTTCGTCTTCTGCATTAAAAGTGGCATTACTTATAAATATTGGATCTAACTCATTTTTAGCATTGCTAGCTCCATACACATATTTGTATTGTGCAGGTGTGGCTACTACTCCAAACTCATAACAATGTGGTCTAAGAAGATCATTATTGTTTTTTACTGCCTCTGCTATTATTGTTTTATCAAAATCGGATTGTGCTCTTGCTTTTGAAGAAAACTCGGATGTAGGAGCTAGTATTATTTTTTCCTGATCTACCCATGACCAAATATATCTTCTGGGTTCTTCTTTTACAAAAACAGGAAGTGTATTATCCTTAAAATAACGAATCCTTGCATTTAATGCTTTGGTTCGATCAGATGCGGTTTCAAAATGATCGGGAGGTAATGCCAAGAAAGAGTTATTTGCGTCTCGAAGGATAAAATTATATTCTGGATTACCTTGATCTCCAGAAAGTAAATAGTTTTTTTTAGTGATTCCTAATTTAAAAACAGTATCAATTTGTTGTAATGCTTCTTTTTCAGAATCATATACACAATAGCTTAAAAAAACAGGTGTGTTGTCTTTTCCCAGAATCCTGAAACCAAACTTATTTCTTTCTTTACTGTATTCTGGTTTTGTATTTCTATTTCCAAAAATTTTAACGCAATTTTCAAGAATAGTTTCTTTATTGTTTTGGTTGGGATTGATAGTGTTAGAAATAGCTATTGTAATTCCTTTTTCGTTTTTTAGTTCTATTCTGTAACAATCTTCCTCGCTTTCGATATGATATTTTGCAATGGTACTCCCCAACACTTTTGCTTGTCGCCATGCTGCCACTGCTTTATAGGCATCGGGATAATACTCTAATCCGGTAATCGAAATATTTTGGTTTATTACCAGTTTCCATTGTAATGCTACATCGTGCTTGGTAAGGTAATTATCAAGTTTTGCCTCCTGAATCATGTGCTCCCATGCTTCATTTGCTGTAGAGAAAACGGTTTCGCTTACCGATTCTTTCTTGGCCTGTATTTCATTAACATGCCATTTCCATGTTATGAGTGTTTTTATATCACAGTGTAAGGCATTAGCATCCAGATATCTATTTTTTTCATTTAAGGATAACAAACGATACTCTTGGTTTTTATCTTCTTTGGATACTTTGGTCTGCGTATTTATATTTTTAACAAAGTCTTCCCTTTTATCTATCCCTACCTTTTCTGACTTCATTTTTGTGCTTTTACTAACGATTACTACTTCGTCGTTTTCTACTTTGCACAAATGTTGATGGTAGTTGTATTTAGTAATTATAATATTTTCTTTTGCTGATTGTTCCGAAAAAATACGCTGTATGGTTTTTGCATCAAAACCATTAAGATTTTTTTCTAATTTTTTGTATGCTTTGGGAGTTCGTAATTGTTGTAATACTTTATGTGCGGTATCGTGTAACTCTGCTTTACTTTCATATCCTTTATTACTTCTAAATAAAATAGCGCCAGATGCGTCTTTTAAGATTAATCTAAAGCTTTGTATTACTTCAAAATTACAAAGGTTGCGTCGCTGATAATTATCTATGCCAGATAAAAGAGATGCTCTTTTTTCAAAACCCGAAACATTGTCTGTATTCCAGGATGGCTCTGTGTAATTAAATGCTTTGCCCCTGTTTCTGCTAACTTCTGCAAACTGGTTAACGTATTGAGATTGGCTATCAATCTCTTTTTCTACTTGTTTTTTTGTTGCGACCTTGTTTTGATATTGTAATAATGTATACTCTGTAAATTCTTCTCCAAATCGAGCCAGCAGATGATCTAAAAACTGTTTTCTGCGTGTTGTATATTCTTCTTTATTCTCGGTTAATTCCTGAATCAGATCTATATATGATATTGGATTATAAATAATATCAAAAAAATGTTGATCTGCTGCTATTGTGTCTGAAGCATTAGTTATTAGGTTATAACTTTGATGCATAGTTGCTATAAATGCAATATTTTTTGCTTCTTTTCTGGCAGCACTTATTGTAGTATACCTTTTTGTGCCAATAATTAATACATCGTCTGGAATATTGGTTTGTATCACAAAAAAATATCCTCTTTTGTCTTCTATAATTTCAACTATATAATTTTCATTAAACAAAGAGTCTACCAATTGATTAATATAAATAGTCCTTACTTCTGTCGAAGAAAAAGTAAATATATCCACATCACTTTCTTTGCCTTTGCAATATCCACCTATAGTAAGTTCTGTAGATGGGTCTTTTTTTAGTTTTTCTAAAAAGGTTTTCCATTGTATGGTGTTTGCAACAGGTACAGCCAATACGGATCCTTCTATTGCTCCTTCGTTTTGATCATAAAATCGAAGTAAATCTTCTATACCCGGTATAGAGTCTGGTATTTGTGTGAAATAAGTATGTTTATCCTCTGGATTTCTTTGCTTTTCGGGCTGCATGGAAAACAAAGACCTAATATTTGCCAATTGTGATGTATAGTTGGCAAGTATTTGATCATAAAACATCAGATATCCCTTAAACTGCAACGCTTGTGTTTTACGTAATACTGTAGCTCTATCTGGCAAACCGTCTTCTCCTATGCCATAAACCACAGGAAAATCATTTTGTATGGAATAATACTCTTCTAAATCCTCACGATACCTGCCAGACGGAATACTACTATCCAAATTTTCCAGAGGCATACTATATTTTTTATAAAAAGATAAAGATTTATGTATTCTTACCTTATCCAGAAATAAAGCACCTTGATCATTAAAAAGATCTATACATGTTTTTTCTAAAGAAAAAGTGGGAACATACCCTTCTGGAATATCATTCTCCCATTTTTTGGATCCTAAATCCCCAAACAAACTTCCTTTAAGAGATATATCGTTAACTTTTCTTACCCCATCTACATTTAATATCACATCATATAAGTCAGAAAGATATATTTTTTCGCGTTTGTCAAAGTTTTCTAATTCTTCAGTATCTACAAAACCATAACTTTCTTCTCTATACGGTCTACCTGCAAAAATAGCGTCGATTGTTCTTCCTTTATCTAATAATTCCTCGAGGGTATAGTATTTTATTTCAGGTTGTATATAGTGTCTTATTGCTTTAAAAACTTGTTTGTATACTGTTTCTGTCTTATGCCCTTCATGAAGTTCTGCTTTAAGGCATATTCCTATTTCTATAGGGGTCAAGATTTCTACTGTGGTAAAATCTTCACAGATATTTCTATGTGCATTAAGTATTGTTTTTACTTTATCAATAAGTTCCTCATCCCTTGTAACATCTTTCTCTTTTTCGATGTAAACTCTATACAAACCATTTAGCTCTATTTTTTGTTGACCATTATTTAGTGGATATTGACTACAAAATAAAGTGTTATTATATGTATTGAGATATATATCTTTTTTGTCTTGAGTAGCTACTTCTAACCATGCATTTCGAACTCCTTTAATCTCTAATACTAATTTTCTATAATCTGTAATAGTAACTGGATTACTGGTTAATATTTCTAAAGGAGTTAAAAAATTATCGTCTTTTCCATTGTCATTTTTAAAAGCTATTACATCTTCAAAAGGCAGATTTGTTTTATATCCCAAATCCATTAAGGCATACACCAACACTTCTAAAATGGTAATCCCTGGATCGTGTACATTATGGTCTGTCCATATTTTTCCAGACAGGTTTCCTATATGTTCTAAACCTTGTTTTCTTAGCTTTTCAAAATCCAGATACTCAGGGAGATTAGGATCCTTTTGTTTAATAACAGATATATTATTGTTTTCTACTTCTGCCATATCAACTTAGTTCTAATGGTTCATTTATATTTTTGTATTGCATAGAGGTCTTAGAGTTCTTTTTTTGATTTGGCTCTGGACATTCTTCTTTGTCTATATCCACACATATTTTACCTGCGGTTAGGATAGACCTGGCGGTAAGAGGAATTATTTGCGATGCTTTTTGTCCCTGTTCGTCCTTTAGTTCTAGTTTTGTAATAAAATTCACATACTCTAATTGTTCTACAAAGCCCACGATATCTGAAAAAAGCACCGATTGTCCAAAAGCAATTTTTTCTGAATCTCCTAAAAACCAAGGAGCCAATAAATTGGTAATATCTTCTTTTAATTTTCGTTTATAAAAATCGGCAGATTTCCCTCTATATAATCGTATGGTTATATCTATATCTACATACTCATATCTGGGGTTCATTACTTTTATCTTTGCAAAAGGAGATGTTTTTTTACGTAACAGATTTGCTATTTTTTCTAAAAGGCTTACGGGCACTTTAGGCTCTAATTGATTACCTGACAACAACTTGTTTAAATCTGGTATTACGGTAACTACTACAAACCCTGGAGCTACTTCGAGATCTTTTTGGTAAGTTATTGCAGAAAGCCCCATGGTATGGCTAATACATTTTACTTTGTATATTTCTGGAAAATCTTCTAATACTATTTTTTCATAATCGTTTATCATTAATGCTCTCCCTTTGTGTTTGAGATGCTCACTAACTCTAACATAATAATGTCCTTCTCCTTCTGGTTGTTTTCCTCCAAAAGAAGGGTACAATTGTTCTACCTTTTTTACACTAAAGTCTGCTTCTACCAATTTACCTACACTTCCAGCTTCTAATGCAGTGTTTAATCTATTGGTATCATTTTTTTTACTTAATCGAGCAGAAGCTTTTGCTGCTTGTGTATGTATTCCTATAGTTTCTGCTACTGCCATAGCATTATCCTTTGCAGAAACCCTTAACCAATACAAGTTATGAGGCATTACTGTATTACCTGTTTTATTGATCGTATCTGGAACGGCAATGGTAATAATCCCTGAAACCGTTAAGCCATCTGTTTCATCTGAAATAATATTAAAATCAGGAAGTAATTCTATCCAGTTATTATTGCTTAAATATTCCCAATGAATCTTGGCTCTGTCCATTTCTGAATTTGCAGTTGCTTCTGCCAGTTGAAAAAGCATAGAAAGGTTACCTCCTGGAGTAAGATACTCAATACCAATAAATAAAGCACCTTCCTTATCATGAAAAGGAAAAAGAGTTGGGTTATTTTTAATATCCTCAAACTTAGAAGTGTTTGTGAAAGGATACAGATGGATAATGTCTATATCATCCATTTCGGCCTTGGCTGTATAATCTATAGATAAAGATCTAATAAAAGGTGTATATGGTTCTTTAGGAAGTCCTAACTCTGTTGTAGTATCAAAATCGTTTAAGATCTGTTCGATTCTTGTTCCTATTGTTTTTACAATAGATTCCAATCCGAATTTACTTAAATGATTTTTTATATAGAACTCATGAATATTATCTTCTACAACAGGAATTGCTGGATTTGGAGCTGAGTCCGGAAACTTAACAATAGTAGTTTTGATCGTATTAGCAATATCCAAGATTCTTCTTAATCGACCTTGTACCTTGGTAGAGTTAGAGGAAGTATTTAAATCTCCTAAAATATCTATTACATTATTTATAATTGGTAAAGCATCATTTAGATGATTTATGGCCGCAGCTCCATCATTTATGGCAATTGCAGATTTTGCATCATCCATTTTTCCTTTTACAAATACTGCAAAATTTACTACGGTATTTGGAATACCATCACTACCTATTTGATCTCTTATCAATTCAACTCTATCGATAAGGTTTTCTAAATTAGTCATCAGGCTTTGTATTCTCGCGTTTGCAGCATCTGCTAAAGTTTTAGTGTCCTCTAATGCATTAATTGCATTTGCTATAGATTTTGGGTCTACCAACTTTGCTAATGCCATCATTTGCTTAGTTAAGACATACGTAAAACGGCCATGCTGAAAACTAACTCCTGCTAATGTAATTTTCATAAACCCTTTTCTTGTGTTAACCGTTAGTGGTTGTAAAGGATCTATAGGCATTGTTTTAGGTTCATACTGACTTTGCGGAGAAAAAGTTGCTTCTCTTTCTACCTCATGATAAAAAGTAGCTTTATCATCATCTTCTGCTGCACTAGGAGTAAAACAATCGTTGTTGGTTTTTTGATAGTTTTCAAAAAGTTTTAGTAAATCTGGTCTTTCTGGATCTGATGGCAGAGGATTTAAAGGATTTGCTAATTTTACTTTAATATCTTTTTTCCAAATACCATCTTCGAGAATACTTGTTTGAAAACGGAAACTACCATTCTCAATTTCATTAGTTCCATCCTCAAAAGGGTCTGTTTTATAAAAATCATAATGAATGGATAGATCTAATGGTTTATCTTTCCAAGACGTTTTTACCCAAAATTTTTCCCAGTTTTTACAAAAAACTTCTTTACTTCCTATATAAAAATTTGCACCTCCATCTACTTTCCAATTCTCTCCTACTTTGGGTCTTGGTCCAAAAGGTAAGATGGGTTTATTCACATCTTGTAAGTTTTCATCATTTTGTACTATTAGATTTTTAACTCCACATACATCTACTTTAATTTCTGCACGTTTAAGGGTTAGATGTTGAAAAAAATGATATAAAGAAACATTGATTTCATTTTGTGGTAAAGTTCCTTTTTTAAGACAGCATTTGTCCTTATCTTTTACAATAGGAGAATCTATCTGCCCACAATCAAAAATATTTTGTTTTACTTTGGCTTTAGAATTTAATTCAATTTTTACTATCGGAAAAGGTTTTTCGAGAGGGAGTTGCTCTTGTAATACTTTATCGTTAAAGAAAACTATAGAAGGGTCGTCTGCATTTAATTTAATTTGTATCGTAATTTTTAATGTGTTATTTGTTAAAAGGTCTATAGCTATATCCAACACGTTTTCAGGTTTTGGAATTACCCAAGATTTTTCTCCGCTAAAACTTATATCAAAAACCGATGCTGAAGAAGTTTCTGCATACCCCTCAAGACACTTACAAAGGATTCTCTTATCCTTTTTATCAAAAACTGGCACACAGCTAATTGCATCTTGCACCATTAGAAACCCTTTTAAATCTTCTCCGATGATATAAGGAGCCTCTTGTACTAGTTTTTCTCTAATATATTGTTTAGCTTCATTAGATATATCTGATAAACAACTATCTAACATATCTTCATTTATACTATATATTCTTTGTTTTTTTGCCTTTTCAAAAGCGTCTTTTATATCTCCAACTGTATGGGATGTTACCCCTATTGGTAATTCACAATCAAATTCAATATGTATCGTTCTTTCTCCTTCTTGTAACAATAGTACCGGAGAAGATAAAACAAACCCCAATCGTGCTTTTGGATGTTCAATAAAACTCGTATCTTCTTTAAAAATTTTACTGTCCTTAGCCCCAAGTGTAGCCCAATTTGTCGATTGATCTTTTGTAAAATCTTTACCTAAACCATCTATAGAGTTTGCAATCGGTGCAATATAAACTCCTTCTATTTGATTATTTTGTTGTAATTTATGAAGAGCCAAAGTTCTTAGCTCTACAACCTTTGCCTTATCTAAAATAATTTCGTGATCCAATCCAAACTGGATGTCTTGCTTATTGGCATCTTTACCATTTTTTAACAACAAACCTTCTTTTAAAGGATATTCTTCAAGATGTTTAGCAACTTCAAAAACAATATGAGCTTTATCTGGTATTGCTTCTTTAGGTATTATTTTTAACACTTTTTCATAGAAAAAATCTAAATGTTTTTTTCCAAGATCATTTATATTGCCTTGTAAATAGGTAAATAATTCTAAAAATGTAAAAAGTAATGCTACATGAGGTTCGTGTGTTTTTTGAAGTGTTTCTTGTAAAGGATACAGACTTTCTTCAATAAAATCTGGTGCTTCTTCAATGATTGTTGCAAAACCACTTAGAAATTGATAAAAAATAGCATTCAATTCCTTTGCAACTAATAAAAATGCTTCGTTTTCTCCTTTTGTAACTTGCTGTACACCATCGTACAGTTTGTAAATTTCGGGAACCCCAAATTGCCATGGAGAGGAGAGGTAATTTGTGAAATTTCTTTTACGAATACATAAAAATGTTGCACTAGCATTATATAAAGAAATAAAAGTTTTTAATGGTTCTACAAATGAAGATTTTAATATTGCCTGAATTGGTGTAACAAAACTATTCTGGGATTTTTCAACTTCGCTTAATATAACTGTAGTTGGTGTAATTATTTTATTCTGAATAAAATTAAAGAGGGATTCTAACGCTTTTCTGGAAGGATTTCTTTTTAGTTCATTATATAAAAGAATATACTCTTTATCTAAATCCCTAGTAGATATTTTGCTTAATACTGCCAATTGAAAAGGAAGGCTTTTTTTAAAAAAATGTGACCAATTATCCAGATTTTGATATTCGCCTTCTATCTCATTTTTAGCATATTCATAAAAATTAATGTGCAAAGCATATTTGCTAATAATAGTAAGCCTGTCTGCCAAGGTTTTTCCATCTACAGGTGCAAAATCATTTTGTAATGCTTGTATACGGCGTGTTCTCTGGCTAGTCCCTGTTCGGTTTTTTAAGGGATGTGATATTTTGGATGGTCTGTTCATCTTTTACTTTTATTTTATATCCCTTGATCTGCTTCTCTTAAATAAAAATCATATACATAATTATATCGGGTATTAGTTCCTTCTATCTCATAGTGCACAGTTATTTTTAATACCCCTTCCAATAGCTCAAAAGATTCTGCTTCAGTAATCTCTACTTTTTCTAGTTTTATCCTTGGTTCATAAAACAAAATGGCTCTTTCTACCAAATCTTTTAAAAATCCTATTAGTGAGCTGTTCATACTTTCAAATTGATAATCTTTTAGATTACAGCCATAATCTGCTTGCATTACCCGCTCTCCTAAACTTGTAGAAAGTAATATCTCTAAGCTTTGTTCTATATCTTTTTCGGCACTAACCATGGTTACCGTTTGGCTTTCTTTATCAAAAGCCGGAGGAAAAGACCATCCTGTACCTAAATATTCTTTATTTGTGTTCATTTCTTGATTTTTAACCTCCAATCATTACAGTTGGAATTCCTTGTACAATAACTCCCCCATGTGCACTGGTATCTCCCATTCTTGCTGCTGGCTTACCTCCTATAAAAACAGTTCCTGATCCTTTTACAATAGTATCAGGGGGTCCTGCACAAACACATATATCCCCTACTACTGCTGCTGGTTGCCCTGCTATCAATACTGTAGGAACTGCAGGACCTGTAATTGGTCCGCCTATATGAGGGGATGGTCCATTAAATAAAGGACAAGTATGCATATCTCCTATTCTTGCTGCTGGTGGCATTTTTTATTTTTTACTTAATTTATATTTACTAAAGATCCTTTTATCTCTGTTATTCCATCTGCCGAAACTTTGGTTGTTGCTCCTTTTACTTCCATAGCTGCACTAGCTTTTGCTGTTATCTGTGTAGCTTCAAGGGTCATATTCTTTCCTGCTTTGATATTTATATTCCCATCTGCTTTTATATTAATATCTCCAGGGCTTTTTACTTCTATTCCTGCTGGATCTAATAACACCCTATTATCGTTTTGATCTTTAATAGTTATAGATGTGGTATCTTCATCGATGACTATACTGTTTCCTGCCGGAGTATCGATAGTAATTGTTTTTGTTTCATCATGAAAAAGTAAGCGCATACCAGATCGGGTTACAAATCCTTTTTCGTGATTTACGTCTTCTGCGGTAATCGGCGCTGGTTTGGCACTACTATGCAACATTCCTAAAATAACAGCATCTCTAGGGTCATCATTTATAAATCCTACGATAACCTCATCTTCAATTTCTGGGCGAAAGAAAGAGCCTCTTCCTGTTACTCCATCATCTGCTTTACCTGCATCTAGGGTGGCTATTCTTGCCCAAACTCCTCTTGCCGAGTTGTTTATAATCGGCAATCGTACCAGCACTCTGTGTTCTCCTTCTGGGTCTTCTTCTAATTGCACCACTTTACCTATTTGCATACCGTTTATTGGTGGTACTAACCCCGATGCTGGTGCATCTGCAACATCTTTATGGATGTGTGCGTAACAATCTGGATGTACCCCAAATTGTACTTGTGTATACCATGAGCCGTTATAAACATCTTGCCGTATTCCTGAAACATAGGCTTTACCTGTAAATCGGGCTCCTAATCCTTGTAATTCTATTAACTGTCCTGGTTTAATATCGCCAAAACCAATAAATTTTGCCCGACCACGTATTTTAGACAATCTGCTTTTTTGCATCACAGATTTGGTCCACTCTTGTAATTCCTCTGCAATTGCTTGTCCAGAATGTCTCAGTTCGAATATATCAGGGCTTATGGATTCTGACAATTGTTGCCCGTTTACATTTCCTAATTCATTAATTGGCACACTATCTGTGGTATGTTCAAACATATTTTGCGCTCCATAATCCCATGATTTTGCTTCTACCGATGCCCACTGGTTTTGTGCATCCATTTCTGCCTCAAAATCGATTAGGGTAGAACCAAATAAAACTGCTACTGCTGCATCTGTATCAGTTTTTGGTTCTTCAATAGTTATTTTACCGTCGTCTACCACCACCAATTTTGCATTAGCTTCGGATCTCATTAGTAAAAAATCCCAGTCTGTAGCGTGATATTGTACCATTTCGAGATGCTTGATTGTTGTTGCCTCTACATCATGGCTTAATCCAGAATACCTACCGATTATCTCTTCGATTATCTCACTATCTTTACTTTCTTCATAATAGTAGTTATGACGGCCAATGGTCATTTTTACAGCTTCATCTTTACAATCCAGTATTAATCGGGTTTCTCCACTTTCTTGTACTTTAATTGCATGTTTAACAATTATCCCTTTAAATAGTTGTTTGTTTTCACTGTCCCGACCAATTTTTACCGTTATTGATTTTCCTGGTAAAAACTCTTCTTCTTCACTTATCTTAAACGTTTCTTCTGCTGCATCTCCATCTTTAAGAACAATCTTTGCAGTTGGAATTCTATTTATTTCTTTGGAAACCGAAATAGAGAGTATTTGATAGCCTTGATCCACCACTTTACCGTCGATTAGAATATCAAATGTGGTTACGTTATAGGATGTTTCTACTGGTATTTCTCTATCCTTCATGTACTGCTTGTTTTATCTAATGGCGGAAAAACTAACTCACTACCTGGAACAATTTTTCTAAAAGAAGTTAATCCATTTGCTTTGGCTATTTGTGTAATATACCTTGCATTGTTGTAGATATCCTGTGTCATATTATCTAACCTATCCCCTGCTTTAACTTGTCTGGAATGTGTTAAATCAGGAGATTTTTTACCCTCTAAAGCTACCCGTTCCCTTTCGCTTAAATACTGTAAAAAGGTAGCACTGGCCTTAACTCTTAATGGATCTCCATTTGGCTTAAAAAGAGTATAGTTTAAATCTAAACTGGTAAGTACACAAGCAAATGTCCAACTCTTACCCCACAGTATTTTTAAAAAATGTGGTTTGTGTATATCTCCATTCATGTTATACACGGCTTTTAAGAAAATATCAATTTGTTCTTTTACCTCTCTTTTACCATTATTGTATTTATATCCTTGAACAGTATTAGTACCATCAAAAACAAAGTCCAATTTTAGTTCCTTGGGTGGAGTTCTGGTAAATTTTGGATTAGTCCCCTGACTACCATGTCCTTGATCATTATTTACCTCTACTTTATAATTTTGAGAAAAACTTTCGGGATTTACGGGTAACGAAACGGGATTAGGGCTTACTTTCGCCTTTTTTTGAAAATTTTCATCTTCAAAAACATGTATTAAAACCTTTATTAACTCTCCTGTATCATTCATTATCGCTCTGATTTTTCTTTTAATATTTCAAAAACCTTTTCTACAATTTCGTTTATACTAAATTCTTTTGATTTACCAGTTTCACTACTTCCTCCTGCTTTGTTATTGCCTTTATTTACCGTTGTTTTTATGACTAGTTCTCGAATCTCTAATGGCATTGCGTATATTTTTAACTTACCGTTACTAGTTTGAAATAATTATAATTAAGTTCGAGAGTTTCTATAAGAACCTCCCCTTTTTCTGCATTTAGCTCTCCTACCTTCCAACTAACTGGCCAAACATGAGAGAGTTCCCATTGCATTAATACGTTATGATTTTCGTTTAGTAACTCTACATTTACTTTTCCTACAGGTTCTACAACAAGACTCTGAAAAGCTTTCTGGCACCACTGGGTTAGTCCAGAATCTTTGGGAGTAAGGATTCCTCTTTTTAAGGTTAGAGGGCTGTATTTTCTTCTACCAGGAATATTATGCTCGAACCTGTTTTCTCCTCCTTCTTTTATGGTTTCTTTTTCAATTTGAACATCTAACCCAGAAACGGATTGAAATTGTACGTCTACCGCCTTACTTTCGGGTAGATTTAAAAAAGAAACTCTAAAATGAAAACCAACTATTTGGTGCATGGTAACGGTCTATATTATTAGAAAAAATGTTTATTTAGCTTCTAGTATGGTTAATCCTTCGTGTACTAGCTCCATAGTCTCGATTGCTACTTCATTAGCATCTGCTTTAAGATCTGTGGATTGTACTTTACTTGGCCATGCGTTTTCTAAAATCCAGGTAATTATCGGAGAATGGTTTTCATCCAAAAGTTTAATAGTAACTGCTCTCCTAAATTTGGATCCTGTATCATTACCTTCTTGGAAATAATATGTTTTTTGCCATTCTTTAAAAAAATCAAAGTCTCCCTGAAATGTCCCTCTTTTAAGAGTAATATTACTATACTTGGTAAGCCCAGGTTGTTTTGATTTATTATATTTTTTACTATTCCCTTCTCTATATTCTATAACTTCGGTTTCAAAATCTAATCCACTTACTTCTGTGAATCCAATACGAAAATTGTCTCCCCACTCTACTTGAAAATGAAACTTTGGTAACGGATAATCTCCTATTGCTGCCATATTTGTTTTTTTAGTACTTGTTATTTTTTAAATTATTTTGCGCTTTCTGCTGCTTCTGCTGCTTTTATTGCTTCTGTAAGACTTGTTTTATGAGATAAAATCTTATCGCTTTTTTTCTTGCTTTCTATCCATGTTTTTTCAAAACCTTCTGTTTTGTCTATTGCTATTCCTACTCCTTTTTCAAGTTTTATGTAATACATGCTTTTATGAATAGGGAATTTTGGTTTTGGTTTCGCTTTTTTATCATTGCATGGATACATATAATGCTGATCTCCATCATACGTTTTTTGACGTGCGACTGCTTGATCTTTATCATCATCGTCCATATGGTGATCTTCATGCGTGCAATCTTGATCTTCTTCTTTTCCTTTAAAATCATCTAACATATCCTCAAGTTTACCTTCTAATCCATCGTCTCCACAAATAGATGCTGATAATAAGTACGCACATTTTAAGGTTTCTAAAAGCTTGGTTAAAATAGCGTCTTGCATATCACAAACCAGAGTAATTTTTTGCTCATAGGCTTCAATACACTTAATAACCTCTACTTTATCTTCGTCACTAATACTATTAAGGCAATCTATAGTCTTTTTGAATTCTGTGACTCTATCTTTTAGACCTTGATCATTACTATCCATATAGGTATGGAAACAATCAAAAATTGATTTTACCAAGCAGTTTAATTTTTCTAATGCTTCTGTAGTGCATTTCGAATTTTCGCATACTACGTTTGCTTGTTCTATAAAAAACTCCAGTTCTTTTACTATTGTTTTTGCTTTTTCATCGGTTTTTTTAATGATTTCATTCCATTTTTTAAGTTTTGTTTCCCAACCTAAAGAATTTATATATTCCTCTTCGTGCTGAAATGTTTTTGCGCTCCATTCTGTATATCGGTTACAAACTTCTTCTAACTGTTCTTTCCATTTATCCAAGCAGTCTTTAGCTTCTGGATCGTCATTGCCTCCACCATCATAGCAACAGGCATTATTTATCATAAATCTTGTCATAATTGTTATTTTGTGTGATTAATAGTGTCTGTTAATTTTTATCATTTGACTGTTTTCTTCTTCGTCTATCTTTTTTCTTCTGATCGGAGTTTTCATCGGAGTCATAGCAGTTTTTGATATCTTTACATAGGTCTATACATCCTTCCTCACAATCACTTTCACATACAAATTCTATAACAGATTCTAATCCGTTACCAATGATTGCTTCTGTTTTTTTATCACAAATAATTTGTGCCAGTTCTTCTACTATTGTATTTAGTTCTTCTCTGGAGGTTACTACGTCTGTTGCTGTAGATTTTATATTGGTATCTACACAAGCTTTAAAGTTTTTAACAGAATCCATTAGCTTAGCAGCAAACCCCTTAAGACTTACTGTGTTGGTAAAAGTGTGTATTCCTGCGATAGTAACTACAGACTCAAATGCATTTTGTCCTTTTTCATCCAGTTCTTTGGTTTTATCCAGAATCTCTTTTAACTCATGCTCTACTTCGCCTATTTTACCATCTTTTGAAGGTTTACCAGATTTAGGCAATACCTTATTTTTAATACAATTAGACATCGCACAAGCTGCATTATGAGCTTCTTCGATTTTTATTCTCATCTCATTTAAAAGCTTAGAAGTGTCATTAATAAGCTTATCTATATCGTCATCTTTTTTTATGTATGCATCAATATTTTTTTGAATAATCTCACTCTTTTTATAGTTCTCCAGAGTAACACAACTCATTATATCTTGATATACATTATGAGATTCTTCTGCTTTATCTAAACAACAAATTTTATATCCTCTTGCTGTTTCTTTGGATTGCTGGAGTGTATAATTTGAAGTATATCTACTCTCTGCAGTTTTTTTATCTCTTTTAATCCCCTTCAGGCTTTCACAAATCACCGTGTCTGCACTTCGCAAACTACCGTTGTCACAACTATTTTTGGTTGCCATATTGATATGTTTTATTGCTGTTCATTTTTTATTATTCTGATAACATTTTATGGCTAAACCTTAAAATGATAAACTCTGCTGGTCTTACTACTGCCATTCCTATCTCTACTATCATTCTTCCTTCCCAAATATCTACCTCATCCATGGTTTCATTTAATCCTACTTTTACAAAAAAAGCTTGCTCTGGTGTAGTCCCCATTAAAGCACCTGCTCTCCATTGTTGTACTAAGAAGTTATCGATCATGGATTTTACTCTGGACCAAGTATTTAGATCATTGGGTTCGAATACAAATTGAGTGGTTGCTTTTTTAATGGATTCTTCGACCATATTAAAAAACCTTCTTACAGGAACATACCTCCATTCATTGCTGTTTCCTGCCAAAGTTCTGGCTCCCCAAATAATGGAAGATCCTCTGCCTACAAAAGATCGAATAACATTTACAGATTTACCACCAGTGGTATCTACATTTAAGATTTCTTGTTCTTTATCTGTTATTTTTATCATTGGCTTACTTACCAAATCAATACTTACATTTGCAGGAGCTTTCCAAACACCTCTGGCATTATCTACCGAAGCATACTGCCCAACTACTCCTGGTGATGGAGGCATTTCCATCGGTAAATTTCTTAAAGCATTTTGTGCCTGAAAATACATTGCGTTATCTTTAGATTTTAATTCGGCCAGCGTACCTGCCAAATCTCCGCTATGCTCAATAGTTACATTTGCATCTCCGTCTCCTTCTCCTCCATAGTAATAATTAAGAGTAGTTTCTAAATTCGGGAAATATGCTGCTCCATATTTTAATATATCTTCTTGCGAACCAATCGTCGAAGAACGCATAGCTTCAACATTACCTAAGAAATCGAGATCTGGATTTTGCCAAATATCCATTACTGTAAAACGATCTTTTAGTTCTACACACATATCCAGAGATGCTTTATATACATTATAAAAACCTTCTGGAGCTGTTATACCTTGTGCATCTGGATATACATATAGTGTTATTTCATCAATCTTTTCGGTTGTATTAAGCCCATTAGTAAGTGTGGTATCATCTACTACCCCTCCAGAGGATTCATAAAGTCCGACAGATACAATCCAGCAAGGACCTCCGCCATTTGCGAAAAACATTTGTAATGCATAATACATTTTATATTTAGACTGTACCGTTTTATCTACAGATGCCTGTATAACTGGTGGGTTTACCGAGTCGTTAATCAAAACAGATAAATTAGTTTCTGTATCTGGTTTTCCAAAAAGACGGTCATACTCTAACATAGATCGTATTCTTTTTGGTTCTAAAACCAAGGATTCTCCCGTTCTGTCATCTTCTGCTTTTTGTGTGTATCCAATAAAAGCAGGAATAGCCGTATCTACTTGTGCAATCGATGGTGGAAGTTTTGGAATTTCTTCTACATAAACTCCTGGCGTTTTGTAATTCATAATTTCATTTTTATAAAAGTTTGATTTTAATTGTTTAATAATCTGTTCGATGGATTGATGAAGATCTCTGAAAATATTTTGTCATTCTCCAATTTAATGGATGGTATAGCAGGATAAGGAAGTAATAGAGTTCCCCCGTCTTGAAATGGTACCAGTGCTTCTGTTAGTGCTTTTGGTTTAATAGAGACCAGTCTCTCTGTACTATGTTGTAAATGTGCAGCGGTTCCTGCTATCTCTGCGGGACTAAAATCTCCTTCTTTATTATATCGCCAGTAGGTTTTTCTGTTTTTAAATCGAATTTCAAAAACTGGATGTGATATTTTTTGGTTGGCTGCACTAATCCTGGCTTTAAGAAATCCATTGGCATCCAACAAACTGTATGGAGAATCTTCCTCATCTAACCTAATATCTACTACTCCTAGATTATATTTATCATAAATTTCAGTATTCAGATATATAGGGTATAGTAATTCTGGCCCTGCATTTTCCTGTATTTTAAGGGTATAATACCCCGATGGGATGGTATCTGAATCTATATCATTATCCTCTACTTTTGTTAAGTCTACTTTTATATTTTCGAAAGCTTCTGTAGACGTTTTACTTATCGTTTTTATTTCGGTGTCACTTTGATCCAGTAATACAAAATTTATCTGAGTGATGTTTTGCGATTTTTTAAGCTTATACTCAAACTTATTAGGTAATAACATTCGATCTGCATCACTTACAAATCGTTTGTCATTTATTACTTGCCAATGATTTGGATCTGTACCGTCTGTATATTGTATTGCTTCTTGAACAGACCCTTCAAGCTTTGCCAGCGCACCCATTTCATATATTTTACCGCCTTGTACTGCAGCAACTTTATTTGAAATAGGAGTGGATATATATGCAGGTAGTGTAGGTTCATTAAAAACCTCTTTATTCTTATTGGTAAAATAATAAATAGAGGGTATAGAGGGTCGTAAACTAATATTAGTCATCCCATTAAAAAAAGATGCCTGTGGTTGGATCGAAAAAGTAAAATGTAATTCGGGTTTCAATTCAAAACGAGGTTTATAAACTATTTCTCCAGCCTGATTTTCAACACTAACTTCTGCACCTACTATAAAACCTAAAGCTGTTTTTACCCACACTAATTTATATGTATCTAGATTCTTTTTTGTTGCCTCATTAGGCTCTATCTCGAACAATGACTTAACATCGTATATTCTATTTAAGAGTTTTTTATTTATAATCTCCTTCTTTTCTTCTTGATTTCTGTCAAAAAATGACGTACCATCTGCTGTGGTTAAATAATAGTCATGTACTATCTGAACCTCGAATAATCTTTTAAAGATTGTACTACCCATTATTAATTTGTTACATTTTGATTGTTTACTATTTCTTCTATTAAAGGAGCAATTTCTCCTGAATTCTCTTTAATACTTACTAATCGTATCTTATACATTGCAAACGGAACTTGTTTTCCTCCTAGGGATCCCCACAGATGATTTATTTGTTCAAAAGTCAAAGTGTATAATTCTACATTTAGTTTTAACTCATCTTTAGTTTCTTGAGGAATATTACTATCACTAGATATTGTAGTAAAAGGGGAGTTTTTAATGGTAAAGCTTTTTTTAGCTTGAAAAAATTGGATTACTAAGGATAGCCTACCCAAAGCAAATTCATACGCATCTTGCAAATCCTGTCCTAGTGTTGATGAAATAAGGATATATAGATTTAAAAAAACAGGAGGTTCTACATATTTTATTCCATTAGGAGTTCTTAAAATATTACTGCTGTTTTTTAAAGTACTTTCTTCTTCTGTATTTACCAGAGTAATAACAATCTTATTGCTTAAGTCTGCCTGAGTATCGCTATCCATTAAAGCAATATTATGCAGGATAATATCATCTTGTGTTATCGAATCCCCAGGTCTTTTATTCTGAAAAATATAGTTACTTAATTCATCTCGCAATAATTTTAATGCTAACCCGATCATAGACAGAATTTAAATTCAAAAATTATAATGACTTTGAAAAATATCAAACCTTATACAGTTCTATAAAATAATTTATAGAAGCTAATACTATTAAAATTATTGATTAAGCTTTACTCTAAGGGGAAGTTAAAGTTTGAAAAAAAAAACAAGGGAATCAATCCCCATTTTTAGGGATTTTTTAATCTAAATATTTAGTTAACAATAAGTTAATTAAAAGTTAATTACAATTCTAAAAGTTTAGATGCTTCTTTTATAAGCTGGGCGGTATTTTTTACTTGAAACTTTTTAATTAGATGTTTACGGTGGGATACGGCAGTATGGTTGCTTATAAAAAGTTCGTCTGCAATTTGTTTTGAAGAGTATCCATTGGCTATTAGTTTAAGTACTTCTTCTTCCCTAGAAGATATTTGATCCAATTCCTTTTTAAATTTTTTTCTTCCCCGATGTCCACCATTAATTTTAACACAACGCTCTATTTCTTCTTTTTCAGAAACATCAAAAAAATAGTTTAAAGCAAGTATCCTCTTCTTTAACTTATAAATAAGGATTTCGTGTTTTATATAAATTTTTTCTCCTTTAAAGTTAGTAATATGATATTGCATTGAGATTACATCTCTAGCCAATGGCGTTTTAAAAAAAGTAAAAATCTTTTCTTTTATTCGACAAACATCACAGGGATGAACTAAAGAAAACCAGAATTCCCATCCCTTTTCTATTAAACCATTAGGGTTAAAACCTAAAAGAGTTTTAAAAACTTTATTACAATACAGAAATTTATTCTCTTCTATCATATATATACTTATCATCAAATTCTTTACATCATCACAGGTGTCCAATAATTTAGAAATATCAGAAGGAAAAACAGGTTCTTCTAAATAATGGCTTGTAGAAAAGGTTGTGTTAGGCTTCATAGGAGTATGGTTATTAGGTGTGAAAATTAAGTGGTTTGATAGAATACCTAAAGTTGAAGATTTATTTGGTTAAACACAAAAAGTATGCTGGGGGATTTAACCCCTTTTTTATACTTTATTCCTGTAAACCACTCATTATTTGTTTTTTAAACATTCAATAAGTAGTAAAAACCGATGCATCTAATTAGGAATTATTCCTTTTTATGATGGAAAATATCCATTATGTATTTATCTTTACCCTCTAAATTTAGATCCATCATGAAACCAAAAAAACATTTAAAAGGAAGAGGCGCACAGGAAAAAATTAATAACAAATTTTTAAAAAACCATCATGAAACTCGTGAAGATTTTTTAAACTATTGTTCTCTACAAGAAGAATCCATAGAGAAACTTTCTACTTCTTTTATAGAAACTTTTCCTAAAACTATCCTAAATAAAGTCTCTAGTCCAGATGTTGGTATGCTATATTCTCTTAACCCTTACCAAGGATGCGAACATGGTTGTGTGTATTGTTATACAAGAAATTCTCATGAATATTGGGGTTATGGTGCAGGATTAGATTTTGAAAGTAAAATTTTAGTTAAAAAAAATGCTCCTGAACTATTAGAAAAAAAATTGCAAAATAAAAATTGGAAGGCGTATCCTATTTCTCTTTCTGGCAATACCGATTGTTACCAACCTATTGAGAAAAAGCTTGAAATAACCCGCGAATTGCTCAAAATTTTTCTAAAATACAAGCATCCGGTTGGTATTATAACCAAAAATACGCTTATTTTAAGAGATCTGGACATTTTATCAGAACTAGCAAAAGACAATTTAATATCTGTGTTTTTATCAATTACTACTCTAAACGAAGAAACCCGAAGAATTTTAGAACCCAGAACTGCGAGTATAAAAAAACGTTTGGATGCTTTAGAAAAGTTAAATGCTTTAGGAATTCCTACAAACGTAATGATGGCTCCTGTTATACCATCTATAAATAGTCATGAAATACTACCACTGGTTAAAGAAATTTCTAACCGTGGGGCCAAAAGCGTTGGATATACTATCGTCAGATTAAACGGTGCAATTGGAAAAATTTTTGCTACATGGTTAGAAAATACGTTACCCGATCGAAAAGACAAAGTTCTTAATCAAATCAAACAATGCCATGAAGGAAACTTAAATGATAGTACTTTTGGAAGACGAATGAAAGGATCTGGTACTATTGCAGAGCAAATACATCAGCTATTTACTATTGCTAAACAAAAGTATATGCCAGAAGAGAAAAAGCTTTTCTTAAATTGTGATCTGCATTCCTATCATAAAGATGACCAATTGCGTTTATTTTAGCCTGTATAGAATGCTCCTGATCTTTATGTCTTAAAAGTAGTGTAAAAAAATACGGGAATTAATTTGATTACAATTTTCCTTCCCATTCTTTATAAAATTGTTCTAAAAATTGCTCCATAAATACATGACGCTTACCTGCTAATTCTTTACCAGTTTGAGTATTCATTCTATCTTTAAGAAGTAATAATTTTTCGTAAAAGTGATTTATTGTAGGTGCTTTTGAAGATTTATATTCTTCCTTGCTCATAGTAAGATTAGGAGCTATATCTGGATCATACAATGCTCTGTTTTTAAAACCGCCATAGTTAAAACATCTTGCAATACCAATAGCACCTATAGCATCTAATCGGTCTGCGTCTTGTATAACGTCTAACTCTGGTGATTTAAATTTTTGATCTGTATTCCCTCCTTTAAACGAAATGTTTTCAATTATCTTAATTACATGTTCAATAACATCGTTATTAATTTTTAAAGTATTCAAAAATTCTCTTGCCACTTTGGGCCCTACAGTTTCATCTCCGTCATGAAATTTAGAATCTGCAATGTCATGCAATAAAGCTCCCAAAGAAACTATAAAAAGATTTACCTTTTCTCCTTCAGAAATTAACAATGCATTTTTAAATACTCTCTGGATATGAAACCAATCATGACCACCTTCGGCTCCAGAGAGTTTATCTTTTACAAAATGTATAGTTTTGGATATAATCTGATCCTCAGTCACCACAAGCGTATTACTTTATCATTGCTGGTTGCACCCATTTAAATTCAAAAATATCTTCTGGAATAACCAATCTTTCACTAATACGTTGCATTCTAGAAGGTAATTTCATTAAATAATCACGAGCTCTTTCTGCTTCATCGGTTAGATCCATTATTTTATCAATCTCCCATCTATCTATAAGACGTTGCATAATATCGATATAATCTTGTGAGGTATATACTCCTATTCGTTGTGCTGACCATGAAAAATCTTCGAAAGCACTACCCGCAGCTTGCCCAGATTCTCTAAGAAAATGTGCAGGCATGACAATCTTCTTTTTCATCATATCACTAAATGCAATCATCATCTGGCTTGGATCTACTTCAAAAATACTTCTAACAAACTCACTATATGCATTATGGTGACGCATCTCATCTCCTGCAATAATTTTACACATTTTGGATAAAGACTTATTAGAATATTCTTTAGCTAGTTTTGCTACTCTATTATGAGAGATATAGGTAGCCAATTCTTGAAAACTAGTATACACAAAGTTCTTGTATGGATCTCTGTCTGTTCCTATATCAAAACCATCACTAATTAAATGCTGTGTAGTTCTTTCTACCTCTATCATATTTACTCTACCCGATAAATACAAATATTTATTTAACACATCCCCGTGGCGATTCTCTTCTCCACTCCAGTAACGAGTCCATCTTGACCATGCATTGCCGCCTTCTTGCTGGTTTATTCCTTCTACATCCATTAACCAAGATTCGTAAGTAGGTAATGCTTCTTCTGTTATGGTGTCTCCGACTAAAACTACCCAAAAATCATATGGGAGTTCTTTTGCTAATTCCCTTAACTCTTTAACCTCGTCAAAAAAAGTATCTTCATTTTGAGAATCTGGTAAAAAATCTGTTGGTTGCCATATTTTATCTACTGGAATCAAGAATTTATCTATAAAAGAGTCTACCTTCTTTTCCAGCAATTGCATTACCTCTAATCTTATATTATCTAAAGCCATTATAATTGATGTTACGTTCTGATTGCTAAAGTAATTCTTTCTTGTATTTTATCCAGTAAAATTTCGGGTTCTTTATCAATTAATAAAGGTTCTTGAACCTCTAATGTTAGATGTATGCCTATTCCCATCGGGAAATTACCAAATCTTACTAATTTCCAACTATTGTTTATAGTTACTGGCACCACTAGCGCATTTGGAGCATTTTTAAACAATATCTTTAAACCAGTTGGGGCAAATTCTTTTGGCTCTCCATTTCTACTGCGAGTACCTTCTGGAAAAATTACAGCAGAAAAATTATTATTCGAAATAAATTTTCCGAATTGGGATAATGCAGGAATAGATTGTTTTGGATTTTTTCTATCTATAAGAACATTTCCTCCATGCCTTAAATTAAAGGATATACTTGGTATCCCTTTACCTAATTCTATCTTAGAAATAAACTTTGGTTTATATTTACGTAAAAACCAAGATATTAAAGGAATATCAAACATACTTTGATGGTTAGATACTATTATCAAAGATTGATTTTTTGGTAATTTATAAGGATTTTTAAAACTAAATGTTACCCCTAAAACATGTAAACATCGTAACAAACATAAATTCATAATATTTACTACTCCTCTATGCAATTTAGCTCCTCCTAATTTTACTCCTAACCATTGTAATGGTTGAAAAACCACTAGTGTTAATCCAAAAAATAAATAAAAAACTACAGAAAGCGGATAACTGAGTATCTTTTTTATTGCTCCCATTATTTCTAACTAATAAAATTTAACTTGGGTGAATGTAGTGCAAGGTCTTACATTATTTTTATTTGACCAATAGATTTTTTAAAATAAAAAAACCGTTTGCTATAGCAAACGGTTTTTTTATTGTTTTCAGTATTCTAGCAATATTCGTTATATGCATCTTTAAGATTTTCTGCTATCATTTCTGCAGGACGCCCCTCGATATGATGACGTTCTAGCATATGTACCAGCTCTCCGTTTTTAAACAATGCCATAGAAGGCGAAGATGGAGGAAATGGTACCATAAAACCACGTGCTTTGTCTGTTGCTTCTTTATCTACACCTGCAAAAACGGTTACTAAATTATCTGGTTTTTTACTATTATTTAATGAAGACTTTGCTCCAGGACGAGCATTTGCTGCTGCACAACCACATACCGAATTTACAACAACTAATGTTGTTCCTTCTTTTGCTATTGCTGCTTCAACAGCTTCTTCTGTATGTAATTCTTCAAAACCAATACTTGTAAGATCTTCGCGCATTGGTTTAACTAAATCTGCTGGGTACATATTTCTTATTTTTTCATCTATTAATATTCGACTATTTATTTAATTGTTGTTATAAATAACCAATACACACTTTGGTTTTGATCACCAGGATTATATTGTTATATCATATCTTACAATTATATGCAAAGTTACAAATTATGTACCACATAGAGACACCTGACAAGTAGTCGGAAAATCTATTTATGTTTACATCAAAAATTAAGTTTTTTATCTCTACACTATTGTAACAAATCATTAATAATAAACACTAATTTATTGTAAAGGACAAAAAAAGGCTTCTCTTAATAAATAGTTTATCTTTACAGCCCAAAAAAATAGTTTTCAATGATTAAATGGTTTACTGCTATAATAGGATATATATTTTTTAGATTTCCAGGAGCAGTTTTAGGATTTATTTTAGGCAGTTTAATCGACTCTGCAACAAGCAAAAGCAATGGTAGTTTTAAAAAAGTGTTTACACAAGAACCAGAAGTTACACCTGCTGATTTTGAACTCAATTTACTATCGCTATCTTCTATTGTAATTAAAGCAGACGGAAAAATTAATCAAACAGAATTAGATTATGTACGGCGCTATTTTGTAAGCTCTTATGGTAAAGAACGCGCTAATGCAACTTTTAGAACATTTAATGAAATTATAAAAAACAGAGAGGTTTCTGCACAACGTATATGCATGTATATCACACAACATACCAGATATCCTTCGAGATTACAAATTCTTCATTTTTTGTTTGGTATCGCAAATGCAGATGGATCTGTAAGTACTTCTGAAGCTGAAGAAATACAAAAAATAGCAGGGTTCTTAAGGATAAATTTTAAAGATTTTGAAAGCATTAAGGCTATGTTTTTTAAAACTGGAGACCATGCTTATAAGATTTTAGAAATTGACAAAACTGCCACAGATGCCGAAGTTAAAAAGGCTTTTAGAACGATGGCAAAAAAATACCATCCTGATAAGGTACAACACATGGATGAAATCCATATAAAAGGAGCAGAAGCAAAATTTAAAGAAGTGCAAAAAGCTTACGATCAAATAAAAAAAGAAAGAAATATTAATTAGATATTTATTAATTTATAAAGAGTCTATCTTTAAGTACCTTTAAAAACCTACCAGCAGGCAAACTTGTTGTAATCTTAAGCTCTTCTATAATAGTAGTTTCTTCATCTAGAAATTTTAAAATTTTTGCACTTTTGTTTCTTGCAAATAATTTTGAAAACAAAGTAGCTCCTATTTGATTTTCTTTAAATAATACATCTATAAAGAGTAAATCATAATACCAAAATCTTGTTTTAGTTTCAAATTTTGACAGGTCTATATTTGTTTTTAAAAATGGAATTAATTTTTGTATTTTTTTTGATGTCATATTAAACGTATATCCAGTACTTGGTTTTGTCCATCCACCTGCAGTACCAATATGAAGTACATTTTTTGAATTCTGTTTTTTAAAATCATAACAGGTCATAGGGATACATCCTTGTTCTTTTTCTGTGATTTTATAATTTACAATTCCTTTTTCTTGCAAATAATTTTCAATCTCTGACTCATATTCCTGTTTTTCCAGAAGTTCTTCAGAAAACAAAGTATACTCAAATAACGCTTCTGTTTCTGAAAATGGGAGTACATACATAAATCTCGTATTTCCTTTTTGAGCTACTGTAAAGTCCATAAAAGTGGCTATTTCACTATCAAAAACAGGTATTTCTGTTTTTACAAACCACCCAACAAAATGTTGATTCAAAACAGGATATTGTTTTTGATTTTTATACTCTGAAGAAAAAAGGATACTATTAAAAACCTTATTTCCAATATACTTTTGGATATCTGTTTCAATAATAACTACATCACTCTTATTCGTTAAACAAATAACATTTTCCTGAACGATAGTTATATTAGATTTTTCATTTAAAATCTTCAGAATAAAATTATAAAAGTCTTCGCTTCTAATCGACTTATACTGATAAGGTGAAATCTCTATACGTTCAGAAAATTTTTCGCTACCAAAATAAATAGTATTCCATTTTTTATTTATAATTTCTTCCCAGATCCCTACTTCCTTTTCCCAAAAGCACCAGGTGCGATCATTTTGATTTTTTACATCTTTATCAATTAACAAAATCTGTTTTTTATCAAAAAAAGAATCTGAAATCATTTGATACGCAAGCATTAAACCAGAAGCACCAGAGCCTAAAATTATATAATCGTATTGTTGCATCTAAAAAAATGAAAAGAAGGTGAAAAAGACTAATATAGCAATAAAAATATGTAGAGAAAGCTCAAAATGGAATACTTTTATACTTTTTTGAAAAAACAGATGTGCTGTGAATGCTGTAAAAAACCAACCTACATAGTTTTGAAAAGGAACGACTCCACCTTCAAACATCCAAAAATCAAATCTTGGCGCTACAACTTCTATAACAATATCTAATAGTACCATTAATATAGCTCCCAGTACAGAAGATAATACTATGTTTTTATGTATTTTTCTTACTAAAGCGGCAGAACAATATACTAAAATTGCCCAATTGATGCCAATTATCAAAGGCACCCCAAACACCTTGTACCCTAAATTATTACCATATTGATAATCTCCAAAAATTAATCCATAATTAACCCCTAAAAATTCTGTTATTAAACCAATACTAAAGGGAATCAACATTGAAAATATCAAGACTTTGTTAAATCTCGCATTCCAAAGAATCAAGAAAAAATAAATTAATAGATTAACAAATGTTACTGGCAAAAACCAGTCCTGATATCCTAATAAAATACCCAAAATCCCTGATACGTTAAATAACCAAATGATTATAATCGAAAGTGTAAATCTTCTTTCTAAATACATATACTATGACTTAAAGTCTTTTTGAATTAATTCTGAGACTATTTTTCCTGATAGTAAGCATAAAGGTATTCCTCCTCCGGGATGAACGCTTCCACCACAGAAATAGAGATTCTTGATACTGCGTGAAAAGTTAGGATGCCTTAAAAATGCAGCATATTTACCGTTACTTGATGTACCATATAATGACCCTTGGTAAGATTGTGTTTTTGATGCTATCGCTCTTGGATCAAGGATATCTTCAGTTTCAATTAAAGGTTCAATATTGGTTTCTAAAATTCGAGATAATTTTTTGAGAATGTCTTTTCTTGATTTTTTAATTATTGCATCCCAATCCTGACCTTCATTACTAGGAACATTAATCATTACAAACCAATTTTCACAATCTTTAGGAGCATCATTCGGTTCATTTTTTGAACTAATGTTAACGTATATAGTGGGGTCATCACTCACTTCCTTCTTACCAAAAAGAAGATTAAATTCTTCTTTATAATCCTCTGAAAAAAATATATTATGAAGTTCTAATTCTGAGAATGTTTTCTTTATACCCCAATAAAATATAAGCGCAGAACTTGACCTAGGTTGTTTTATTATTTTTTCTGGAGATATTTGGTTAGGAAGTAAACTCTCGTAAGTAGGCACAATATCCATATTAGAAACTACGACATCTGCTTCAATAGTATTTCCTTTTACAAAAATTCCTCGTGCCTTTTTATTTTCTACTATAATCTGATCTACTTTGGTATTAAAAGTAAATTTTATGCCAAGGTCGATTGCTAACTTATAAAGACTTTTTGTAATACTATACATTCCTCCTTTTGGAAAAAATGTGCCATAATGTTGTTCTAAATGTGGAATCATAGACATAATTCCTGGTATCTGATAAGGTGACGACCCGTTGTAGGTCGCAAATCTATCGAAAAACTGGATTAATCGTGGATCTTTATACTCTCTTTTATTTACCTGATGTAGCGTCTTATTAATGTCCAGAGAATTTATTTTCGCAATTGCTTTAATCGTATCTTTAGAAATATATGTTGACAACTTATGTAATGAATGTTCTAAAAATAGTGATGCTGTAAGATCATATTTTTGTTTGCTTTTATTTAAATACTGTAATACCTGAAAAGCTTCAACATCAAAAACTGACGCTGCTGTATCTGCAAACTTATTTTTGTCTGCAAATGCAGTAAATCGAGTTCCGTCTTCATAAAAGTAATTACAGACTTTCTCTTTCTTTTCATACTGAAAATAGGCAGAAACATTTTTATTAGATATTGTAAATAGTTCTTCTACAAACTGAGGCATCGTAAACAAAGAAGGACCACAATCAAATCGATAAGCATCTTTTCTGAGTTCTGTTAACTTTCCTCCTGGATAAGGGTTATTTTCAAAAACATGAACGTCAAAGTCCATATTTTTTAACCGTATAGCTATGGCAATTCCTGCAATACCTGAACCAATAATTATTGCTTTTCTTTTCCTCATAGAATACTTTAGATCTAATTCCAAAATTCTGAAATATACTAATACTTTAAGCTATTCTAATGTGTTTTTTGTATATCTTTAACTTCTGTTATATAAGAATGAGAACAAAATTATTTTTACTTCTACTCATAGCTCCTTTTGTTTTGATTACAGGGCAAGATTCAACAAAGATTGATGCTTCTAAAATCATTTCAAAAATTAAGATGGGAAATACTGCTAATTTTGAAAACATGAGTATAAAATTTCTAAGATTCATAGAAGATTCCCGCTGCCCGTCTGATATTAATTGTATTTGGGCAGGTGAAGCAAAAATTGTTATTGAAATATACAAAAGGGACGTTTTGATAGAAGAAAAAGAACTCATTTTTGGAGCCCAAAGAATCAACCCAAAAGATATAAAAGAAATTTGTACTGTTAAACAAAAAATGATGTATGCATATAATTTAGGTCCTTACCCACTATCAGGAAAACCTATTCATTCGTCAGAATATTATCTAGAATTAGTAACCAAATAGTGTGTTTCTATAAAATGAGACTACTTGATCCTGTCATCCTCTTCACATGATTTCAAATAAAGGAAAAGCACATATTGCTTTATTAAGCGTTAATATTATTTATGGAGCAAATTACCTTGTAGCTAAAGGACTGATGCCTGACAAAATTGAAGCTTCTGCATTGGTATTTCTTCGAATAAGTGGTGCGGGTATATTATTTTTAATCCTTAAACTTTTTGTTAAAGAAAAAGTGGATCGAAAAGATCTTCCGAGGTTAGCTTTATGTGGTTTTCTGGGAGTGGCGACAAATCAGTTCTTTTCGATGAATGGACTTAGCCTCACTTCACCTGTAGATGCTGCTATTATTATTACGGCAATGCCTATTTTTACGGTTATTATTAGTTACTTTTTATTAAAAGAAGCTTTAACAAGACAACGTATTACAGGAATATCTATAGGTGGTGCAGGAGCTGTTTTATTAATTTATTTAGGAAATTCAGATTTAGGAACAGGGTCACTACTAGGAAATATCTTTATATGTATAAATGCATTAGCTTTTGCTTTTTACCTTGTTATTGTAAAGCCTCTAATGTCGAAATACAAGCCTATTACAGTAATTGTCTGGACTTTTCTATTTGGATTTATAAGCATATTCCCTTTTTGTATAGAAAAATTAATTCAGACCAATTTTACAACTTTTGCTGTTTCAAACTGGGTTTCTTTATTTTATGTGGTTATCGGTCCTACTTTTTTGGCTTACTTACTTAATATGTTTGCGTTACAATTTGTAAAACCTACCGTTTCCAGCAGTTATATTTATGTACAACCTGCAGTAGCAATGTTACTTGTTGCAGCTATATCTTATTTGGTTGTCGATAGCCAATACAAGGGAGATCTAACTATTACAAAGTTATTATGCTGTGTTTTGATTTTTTGTGGGGTATACTTAATTAGCAGTGGACCATTAAAATGGTTTAAGAAATAATAAATTAATGGCATCCACATCCTGAATCACCACAGGACTTAGTTGGTTTTTTCTTTACAGAAGAAAGAGATGGTTTCCAAAAGAATTTTCTAACCAAATACCCTATTGCAATTGCAAAAATGAACACCACTAGTATGTTTTGTATTAGAACATTCATTTATTCTTTTTTATTGTTATACATATCATATAAGTATACTAACTATATAGTCTTACTAAGACAAGTAAACTTACTTTTTATTTTAATATTTGATATACAATTAGTGCGACGCCATATGCAAAAACACTCATAAAAACAAGCTGTGCCATTGGCCACTTCCATGTGTTGGTTTCTCGTTTAACAATAGCCAGAGTACTCATACACTGCATTGCAAAAGCATAAAATAATAATAAAGATATACCACTTGCTAAATTAAACAATGGACCTCCTGTTTTTTGATTAATCTCGGCTGCCATTCTGTTCTTTATAGTTTCTTCTTCATCACTTCCTACACTATATATGGTAGCTAAAGTACCGACAAATACTTCTCTGGCAGCAAAAGAACTTATAATACCTATTCCTATTTTCCAATCATATCCTAAAGGAGCTACAATTGGCTCTATTGCTTTACCTGCATATCCTATAAAAGAGTATTCTAATTTATGAGATGCTATTTTATTACTTAATTCTTCTTTAGTAAGATCTGTGTATCGCTCAGTAACGATCTTCTCTGCATTATTAAAATTTTCATTGGGTCCAAAACTTGCCAATACCCATAGTATAATCGAAATTGCCAAAATGATTTTTCCTGCTCCAAAAACAAAAGCTTTCGTTTTTTCAATTACATTAATTGCTACGTTTTTAAATAAAGGGATTTTATACCCAGGCATTTCAATAACGAAATAAGATTTACTTTTAATTTTTAAAATTTTATTAAGTATCCAAGCGGATCCGACTGCCGTACCAAATCCTAAAAAATACAAAAACATTAAAGTAAGACTCTGATAACCAAAAATCCACCCTATTTTTTCGTTTGGAATAACTAGCGAAATAATGATAAGATATACTGGCAATCTTGCCGAGCAAGTTGTAAATGGTACTACAAGTATAGTTATCAATCTCTCTTTCCAGTTTTCAATATTTCTTGTTGCCATTACTGCAGGGATAGCACAAGCAGTACCAGACACTAGTGGCACTACACTTTTACCACTTAATCCAAATTTTCGCATTATTCTATCCATCAAAAAAACTACTCTGCTCATGTATCCACTCTCTTCGAGTATAGAAATAAAAAGAAAAAGAAATGCTATTTGTGGGATAAAAATAACGATACCTCCTAGCCCAGGAATAATCCCTTCAGTTATTAAATCCACCAAAGGTCCTTCTGGTAGTGTAGATTTTGTTACCTCGCTTAACCAAGCAAAAGCTTCATCTATCAAATCCATTGGGTAAGAAGACCAATCATAAATAGCTTGAAATATCAATAATAGTATCGCAAAGAAGATAAAATATCCCCATACTTTATGTGTTAAAATTCTATCCAATTTAGCTCGCATTCCTGTAGCTGCTCTTTCATCTACGGTTAATGCTTCCTTTAACACACCATTTATAAATTGGTATCTTTTTATGGTTTCTTTTTGTTGTAACCTTTTAAGTTCACTTTCTGATTTAATCTTAAAATCTGGGGCTATCGATATATCTTGCTTATTGAACTTTCTAAAATTAACATCTTGAGTAATTACTAACCAAAGTTTATATAAAGATTGATCCGGAAATGCCTTTTGTAATCTATCAAAATAATCTGGAGCAAAAGACAATGCATTAACATTAGATGTCTTTGGTAATAATGCAAACGATTCTATTAATTTTTTAAGATCCTCTATTCCTTCTTTTTTACGTGCACTAACCAATGCTATTTTGGTATGGAGCTTTTTTTCTAATAAGGAAATATCTAATGAAATACCTTTTCGGCTCATACGATCTGCCATGTTAATCACTAAAATAGTAGGTATTTCGAGATCTTTAATTTGTGTAAAAAGAAGTAAATTTCGTTTTAAATTTTCTACATCACTTACTACTACGGCAACATCAGGAAAATCTTTATCTTTTTTATTGAGCAGTAACTCTATTACTACATTTTCATCTAATGAGGAAGCATTAAGACTATATGTACCTGGCAAATCCAGAATATGAGCTTTAACTCCTCGTGATAGTTTACATACTCCTTCTTTTTTCTCAACAGTAATCCCTGGATAATTACCAACCTGTTGATTCAGACCAGTAAGCAAATTAAAAACAGATGTTTTTCCAGTGTTGGGGTTTCCTATTAATGAAACTTTAATTTGCTTAGCCATATAAAAATTGCTGTTAAATAATTTCGACTTCTATCTGAGCTGCAATTTCTTTACGTATAGCAAGATGACTACCATTAATGTTAAGGTACATTGGGCATTGAAAAGGAGCTGTTTGTAACAGTTCAACTTCATTTCCTGGCAAACAACCCATTTCAAGCAATTTAAGCGGAATGATGTCTGAAGTAATCTCCTTGATTATAGCACGCTGACCTCTTTTAAGTGTAGCTATTGTAGTCTTCAATATTTATTTAGATTGATTTTAAACAAGGCAAAAGTAATGTAAAAAATTGTATTGAAAAAACTAAAGTTTCAAAATAAAGTAATACTTGAGTGTTCTACTTATTTTTCTTTCCTTAAAATGTCAATATCTTCTAATAACCTATCTATATCTTTAGGATTAGTGCCATCATAAAAGCCTCTAATATGTTTCTTTTTATCTACCAGAATAAAGTTCTCGGTATGCACCATATCATAAGGTCCACCATCTCCATCAGATTTTGCAGCTAAATAGGATTTTCGTGCAAGATCATATATTTGTTTTTTATCTCCAGTCACTAAATTCCATTTAGTGTCATCCACTCCTTTTTCTATAGCATATCTTTTTAAACGAGCTACACTATCTATTTGAGGCGTAACAGAATGAGAAAGCAATAAAACATCTTTATCCTCGCGTAAACGATCTTGAATCTCTTTCATATGATCGGTCATGATAGGACAAATTGTTTGGCAAGTAGTAAAAAAAAAATCTGCCACATAAATTTTATCCTTATAATTTTGTTCTGTTATCTCTTCGCCGTTTTGATTTGTTAGTTTAAAATCAGCAATTTTATGGTACTTACGTATATATTGCACGGTACTATCTACCAGTTCCGTATTTACCATATCGGGTTCATACACTGGTAAAACCTTATTAGGCTTTAAAATAGAATATATTATAGAAATGATAATTGCAGATAAAACAAAAAGTACAATTGCAAAAAATTTGTATTTAGAAAAAAACTGAAGCATACTAAATTTAATATGCCTGCAAAATTACAAGGATTATCTATTATACAGAGGTTGTTTTCATTAAAAAAATCCTAAATATTCTGAACTGTACACTAGATTTTTTTCATATACACTTCTAAAAGGTTACTTTTGCGTGATTTAATTTTGAATAACGACCCATGAGTCCATTTTTTATAAAAGCGATACAGCTATTATTAAGTTTATCTTTACTAATTGTTTTACATGAATTAGGGCATTTTATTCCCGCTAAAATTTTTAAAACCAGAGTTGAAAAATTTTATCTATTTTTTGATGTAAAATTTTCATTATTCAAGAAAAAAATAGGGGAAACAGTATATGGAATCGGTTGGTTACCATTAGGCGGGTATGTTAAAATCGCTGGTATGATCGACGAAAGCATGGACAAAGAGCAAATGGCTGGGCCACCACAACCTTGGGAGTTTAGATCTAAACCAGCTTGGCAAAGATTAATTATAATGTTGGGCGGAGTTACCGTAAATTTTATTCTTGCAATCATAATTTATGCAGGAATCGCTTATACTTATGGTGATAAATTTATCAAAGCAGATAGTTTAAAAGACGGATTTTATGTTTCTAATACTGAAATTGGTAAAAAACTTGGAATACAAACAGGAGATAATATAACCGCAATCGATGGAAATCCAGTAAAAGAATTTAGTAAACTACCAATAGAAATTATAAATGGTAATGAATTAACAATAGTAAGAGACGGAAATACCATTATAAAAGATATACCTGTTGATTTTATAGCAAAACTTCTGGATGTTGAAGATAAGACTTCATTTATAGAGCCTCGTTTTCCTTTTATTATTCAAGAAGTTCCTAAAGATTCTCATAATGCTGGAATTGATTTACAAAATGGAGATGAAATTATAGGAATCAATAATCAAAAAGTCACCTATATGGATCAAATACTACCAATTATTGATCTAAACAAAGGTGGTTCTATCTCTTTATTAGTAAAAACTGCCGACGGGCAAGAAAAGAACGTTACTGCCAAAATCAGTGAAGATGGAAAAATAGGTGTGATAAGAAATATAGATTATCTAGAATTAGAAAAAAGAGGTTTTCTTACTGTAGAAACTATCAAATATTCTTTTTTACAATCTATTCCTGCTGGAATTAACAAAGGAGTATCTATTTTAGGCAGCTATGTGAAGCAAATGAAAAAGATATTTAACCCTAAAACTGGTGCTTACAAAGGTGTTGGTGGATTTGGTGCTATTGGGGGATTATTCCCTGATCAATGGAACTGGCCTGCATTTTGGAGTACGACTGCTTTTATCTCTATTATTTTGGCTTTTATGAACATATTACCTATTCCTGCATTAGATGGTGGGCATGTAATGTTCTTACTATATGAAATTGTTACTGGAAGAAAACCTAACGACAAATTTATGGAGTATGCGCAACTTGTAGGATTTATGATCCTTATTGCTTTGCTTCTTTTTGCAAATGGTAATGATCTTTATAAAGCTGTATTTGGATAAAAATAATATCTCAAATTAGCTTAAACTAATAAAATCGGGGTAACTATTCATGAATAGTTACCCCGATTTTATTTTGTTTCTTTTTACCAGTTAACACAAAACTTCATTTTTATCATCTAAGCATTTATTTTTTGAATTGAATATTTTTAATCCAAAAAATAAAAAAACGAAAAAGATTTTTTTTAAATCAATAGCTCATATTCAAATACATACGTACCTGCCTTGGCTTAGCAATCGTTTCTTTTAAAATAGTATCAGATCATTATTTTTTAATTATCTTGAAAAAAAATTAAAAAAAGTTTTTTGAGATATAAAAAATAGTATATATTTGCACTCGCAAAAGAGAAAAACACTCTTTAGTTGAAAAAATAAATTCCTCCTTAGCTCAGTTGGTTAGAGCATTTGACTGTTAATCAAAGGGTCCTTGGTTCGAGCCCAAGAGGGGGAGCAAAAGTCCAGCATTTCTGTTGGACTTTTTTGCTTTTAGAATTTACTGCAATTAGATTTTTGGGATCAAGTCGGATCAAGTCCAAAAGTTGTGGGATTTTGTTATTATGCAAAAATAGTTGTTAGTCTATATAGGAAGAAATCGGATCATGTTAGCTGTACAATTATTTTAATCAATCAAAGCAAAATTCCTCGATCAAAGCAAAATTATGATCCTTTGTGAAAAAATCTACAGGGTAATATTGTAAAGAATCTTTATTTAAATATATCGCCTCTATAGCACTTAGTTTAACCTTATGAGGTTTAAAATTAAATTTTAAATTATTAACATGTGACAACACCTCAACCACAAACTCTGAGCAATAAAGCTGATTATTTTTATTATCTAACGAAAATGATTTGTCGAATTTTATATCATCCGTACGCATTTCTTTAATTTTTTCTACTAAAATTTTATTCTCATCTAAACTTAAATTTAAAAATTCATAAATCGCAGCATACTTCACTTCTCCATCCTCTATAGAAAAAAAGATTTCAAAACTATCTTCATTTAAATCAGAGGTTTCGTTTACAGAACTAAACACATGATAAACACTCCATTTGTTAAATAAACAAATAGCAATACCAACATGTGAAATGTCATTATTAATCACATTAAAACCTTTTGCAATAAATCCTTCTTTACTATCAGTTCCTCTAAAAATTAAATATGATTTTTTTTTATCTAAATTAAGGCTATCAACATTTATAAAATTCTCCTCCTTACATGCATTCATAATAATTAAAAACATAAGTGTTAAAATAATTTTCTTCATATGTTATATGATTATGTTAAATACAAAAAGCTGTTTTTACAAAACAGCTTTTTTACTATACTACATTTTAATTATTATTTACTGTCGGATAACCCTCCAAAAATACCTCCAATAATAGCTCCTCCAACAGCACAAGGCCAGTTACAAATAGTAAACCCTAAAACTGCCCCTGCAATTGCTCCAACTGCAGCACAAGGAGCTGGTCTCCCTTGAAGAAGACAATCTCCTCTTCTTTTATTCTGCATCAATATATCTTCTGATGATTTTATCATAATAGAATTAAGCATTAAAAGTAATTTTTGTTCTTCTGCACTTATAAGGTTAAACTCTTTTTCTTCTTCAATTCCATTTATAAGCCCTCCTGAAAATAACACCTCTATCTTTTGTGTAGTATACTTGGAAAAATCAGACCCTTTAAGAACCTCTTCAATTCCATTATCCATTACTAGCTTTACCTTTTTAACAATTTCTTCTGCCATTTCTATGCTCACAGATTCCTTTGGTAAATCAAGTAACTTAGTATAATAATCTAGTGTTTCTTGATTAAGTTCTATTCCTTTATTATTTTTTGTTGTTTCATATTTAATTTTATTTATAGAATTAAATATAAAATCTGCATTTTCTTCATTCGCTTTAGTTAGTGCACGATTATCTTCTTGTTCAATAACATCCTCCTTTTCATGAGAGCAACTAATTGTCACCATACTTAATGTAAATACAGCTATAAAAACCTGTAAAATATTTAATCTTTTCATTTTTAATTATTTTAAAAAATTTGTTCATACCCTACTCATTCGCTTTTCGGTTTCCGCGCCCTTATTTGATTTTCATTAAATAAGAATTTATTAAAGGTTGATCAGACCTCTTGCAATTGCTAGTTTATATAATACACCCAATAGTTCTTATTCCTCCCAATCTGTTACCCAAAACTTTATCTTTTTTATCAAAAGCAAAAAAACCCGTTAAGTAATTGATAATAAAACTTAAGAAATGAGCAACTTGAGACTAGAGTTCTCGAAAAATTATTTAGAATCAATAATCTCGGAGCAAGCTCATGAGGTATGCTTCCGAAAATATGTTTGTTTTCGAGGCAACCCACCGGGAATTCTATTGATTAAATGCAAAAGGAGTTTACAAAATCCGTTGTTAAGAATCATATCCTGTTTCTAATGTAATACCATTTTAACTTTGAAATAGCACTAATAAATTATTTCTTTTCTAAATATTCAATTTCTATCCGCACGATTTAAAAGTTAAAATGGTATTATACAAAGGAGAAAAATTAAACATAGCATTTGCTACGGTTCATTTTTATTCTGAAGTAGAAATAAAAAAGAGTGTTTTATTACAGTAAATTCAAACCATGAATTATGTTGCAATAAAAGCTTAGTGACTTAAGTCAAAATATTTATTAAATGCTAATTCGAGGCTTCTGTTATTTTTTATCTAACGTATAGATTTGACATGATTAACTTACGTCTAACTCAATTTTAAAAAGAAGATAATAAAATGTTTATTGTAATTGATCCAGCAATTTTATGGCTTTAGCATTATTATAGTGGTTTCCTAAAACTAATTCTTGTAATATATTTGTTGCTTTCTCTTTTTCGTTTTGTTTTAGATAGGTTAATGCCAGATACCAATATGCTTTAGAGCTATCTATTGCATCTGTATTTTTTAGAAGTTCAAAATAATGAAGTGCTTTATCTAATTGATCCAATTCTAAAGCACAGAGCCCTAAATATATTAATACAGAAGGTTGTTGTTCTTTTTGGGGAACAGTTTCAAATATTGCATAGCTTTCCTTATATTTCTTATCTACAAAAAGCCGCTCTCCTTCTGCTAATTTATTATTTCCTCCTCTACTTGTTAATGATGGCAAATCTTCCCATTCACTATGTTTTACATACATTTCTGTAGTCGAAGATTTACTATTAAACGTATATACTAAAACAAATACTGCTACTGAAGCTGCCACAAGTAATGGCAGGATTATATTTTTCTTCCAAACCACTGTTTTTTTAGGCGTTTGAAAATTGATTTGAGCTTTTTGTATTGTTTTTTTAAGTTTTTCTGCTTCTTTACTTCTAAAATAGGTTGCTAAAACCCTAATATCTTCTGTATCATAATCCCATGACACATCTATACCCTTATTATCTTCTACTTGCGCAAATAAATCTTGATGAATCTGAAACTCTTGTAATAACTCAGGATCTTGTTCCAAAGATTTTTTAAATAGCATCTTTTCTTCAGGTAACAATTCGTCCCTTAGGTAAGCACTTATTTGTTCATGATATTTCTCCTGATTAGTGTTCATTTTATTTTAGATTTCTAAATCGTTTATCTGCTTTGATCATTTCAATTAGCTTTGCTTTACATTTAAAGACTCGCTGCCTAGCCACGGTTTCAGACGTATATCCAAGTTGTTTTACAATTTGATTATAGGATACTTTTTTAAGAAATAAGTTTAATACTTGCTTACAGTTATCCGATAACTGTTCTAATTTATCCTTAAATAACTCCCATCGCTCTTGTTCTAGTAAAGCATACGCCATGTCTGACTCTTCACTTACCAGTTCCTTAACCCCATCATTTGTTACCCTTTTTTGTTTTTTATTTAACTCTCTACGCCACAAGTTTTTACACGCAGTAAATAAATAAGCCTCGAATGAGGTATTGATAATTTCTAGTTTTCTAAGTTTAATTCTTGCAGAAATTTGTAGTAATGCTTTTTGAAAAACGTCTTCAGCATCCTCTCGTTGCCCATTATTTTTATATACAAAAGATAAAACCTTAGGAAAAAATAAATTGTATATTTCGGCAACAACCTTTTCATCAGACTCTAGAATACCTTTAATAAAATAATCACTTTTTTGCATCCAGTCTAATGTAAGAAATATATATTTTTAGGGTAACAAAAATAGGTATTTTGAACTAATTGATGAAATCTTATATATTTAAGGTTTTACAGTAAAAAAAATAAGTTATTTTAGTACCTAAATCCAAAATAAAACATGAAAAAAGTATTGATTCTTTTAGCTCTTATCCTTGCTAGTTGTTCTACAGATAATGAAACTGTAATAGAAAATAGCAAAACAGAAGATCCTTCTAAAAATAGTACCGTAGTAAATAAACAGTCGGATAATGCATATGACACCGAAGGAAAACTAACTATAAGATATGAGGGGGATGTCACCGAAGAGCAGAAGCAAAATATCCGAAATGAAGAACATAACTTTTTGCTCTTAGGTGTAGAGCTTACAGATTGCAAGGAGGTCGAAATATGGTATATCGCTTATTGTGCAGGATGCAAACCAGGTCCAAAAGTTAAATCCCGCCCTACAGAAGCTGTAGACAAAACTGCATTAAACTGGGATGGAGATTGTAAAGATTTCTAAAAAACATAACTTCTTTTTAAGAAGACATAAAACTCTATTTGTATGCAAGAGATTAATAGTATTAATCTCTTGCATACATTTGTTTATTTATAATTTAAGCTTTGGGCAAAGTGATTTTGATGTTCTGGATCCTATTCTCCAATCTGAAACTTCTATATCTGCTAAAAAGAAAAAAATTGACAGTCTATTATCTGTTACTCCAAAAAAAAATATAAAGGATTTAACCTTTGTAATTTCTATCTATTTTTATCAAAACCAAAACTATACAGAAGCATTGTTTTATGGAGATCTGAATTTAAAATCCATACGTAACCAAAAAAGTATAGATTCTTTATCCTATAGGCGAAGTCTGTGTAATCTGGGTTTATTTCATTACCAAAACAAATCTTTTGATCTTTCTGAAAATTATTATAAATCTGTACTGCATCAAAACAGAGTCGATAAATACCAGGGTAGGGCTGCTTATAGATTAGGTGTGATTTATCAGGAAAATGGAGATTACTATACTGCTCTTAATTATTATGAACTAGCAAAAAAATTATATTCTGCCAGTTCCTATCCAAAAGGAGAAATAGAAACATCTATAAAGTTAGCAGAAGTTTATGAAAGTATTAACGGAAAGAAAAACCTTGAAAAAGGACGAAAAATACTATTAGACATTCTTAATTCTAAACGAATAACTCCTATACATCCATCTTATCTTCAAGACATACACCTAATATTAGGCAACTTATACGATCAAGAATTTTTTGGAGATAAAAATAAATCTGAAGAACACTATCTTAATGCATTAGAGATTGCAAAAGCAAGAGGGGATGAATTTTTGGAGACAGGAATATATAATAATCTCGGAAATTTATACCTAAAACATGATCTCGAAAAAGCATATTCTTATTTATCAAATGGATTAAACCACTCTAATTCTAATTGGGTTAAAGCTATATTTCTTCATAATTTGGGGATCTACTATTTTAAAATAAAAAACTATGAAAAAGCTGTAGGATGTATAGAATTATCTATTGCTAAATATCTTAATTTAGATACTACTTTATACGTAGCTTCTGTTCCCGAAATAGAAATCGAATCCTCCTTGTATAAAAACTATATTTTGGATGCTTATATTTTTCTGATTGGATATAAAAACCTTTATAAAAAATCTAAAAAAGAACTAAATACCATATATAAAGATATTGCTGTAGCAGAACGCCTAATAGATTATATGCGTTTTGAGATTGAAGACCAACAATCTAGACTGCATTGGCAGGAACAAGCTTCAAAAATATATCAAAATGCCACAAAAACTGCTTTTCTAACCAATAATGCAGAAAAAGCTTTCCATTTTATGGAAAAAAACAAGGCAGTACTTCTTCTTAAAGATATTAAAGACAGGGAGCTTAAAAAAAGTGCCAACTTACCCGATAGTATTCTTAAAAAAGAGGAGCAATTAAAAAACAATATATATCAGCTACAAGATGCTTATACTTTAAACCAAACCATCAAAAAAGACTCAATCCATAACATAATATTTAATGCAAAAATAGCATATCATAATTTTATAGATTCTTTAAAAACCGATTACCCAAAATATTATAACTACAAAACTCTTTCTAAAATACCCTCCTTAAAAGAGCTTCAAAATTCTCTTACCAAAGAAGAACTTATTATAGAATACATTCTTAATGAAGATAACGGTTATGGATTATTAATTAGCATCGATACGACAGAGATTTTTGAACTCAAAGATATCTCACAATTAAATAAAAATATACTAGATTTTAAATCAAGAATAAGATCTCCTTTTGTTACTAAAAAAGATTTTGAGAATTACAAAAATTTGGGGTTTCAACTATTTCAAACATTATTTCCATTTAGAAATGCACAAAAACAGATCGCTAATAAAAAAATAACCATAATACCAGATTATAGTTTGCAAAACTTCCCTTTTGAAGCTTTGATTACTTCAAAAGAAGAACCCACTCCAAAATCTTACTTAATTACGGGTACCGAAATTAATTATGCTTATTCTATTTCATTTTTAAAAGAAAATCAAAAAATCTCTCGTGATTTCACTACTAATTTTACTGGCTTTGCTCCCGTAAATTTTACTTATGACAATCAATTAACATCTCTAAGAGAAAGTGAAAAAGAAGTAACAGACGCCGAAAGTCTTTTTCCTGGGCATTTATTTATTAGGGAGTCAGCTATAAAAAATAATTTTTTTAAGAATACCCGCCATTCTAAAATAATTCATCTCTCTACTCATGCCAACGCAACAGATTCGATTATACCGTGGATTGCTTTTGGAGATAAAAAAATGAGCTTAAACGAATTGTATACCACAAAAAACAATGCCGAGTTAGTTGTACTTAGTGCCTGTAACTCTGCACAAGGCAAACTCAATAAAGGAGAAGGTCTAATGAGCCTGGCAAGAGGTTTCTTTTATACAGGAGCAAACAGTGTGATTTGCTCTGTATGGAATGTAGATGACAAATCTGGACAATACATAGTTACCAGTTTTTATAAACATTTAAAAAAAGGAAACACAAAATCAAAAGCCTTGCATTTGGCAAAACTAGAATACTTAAAAAACCATAGCCTTAGTGAAATCTCCCCTTATTATTGGTCTTCGCTTATTCTTATAGGCGATGCTAGTGCAATACACACTACTTCCTATTTATGGATATGGTTTTTAATCACAGGAATCTTCTTTTTTGTGGTTTTCTTGCGGTGGCTTAAAAAACGAAAATAACTTTTCCTAAACCTTTACTTACTTTATTTTCTAATATAATTAGAATAGTATTTCATTGTACATTTGGTTAGACAAACAAGGCAAAGATAAGAGGAGCAAGATATGGTCATAATGCAGGAGACGAGGTCCTTGGTGTTATGTCTCAAAAAGCGTATAGGGTTCATAAACAAGGATCTATCGATTTAAAGTTAGATTATTACGAAATGAATTAATCTTAATGGATTAAAAAAATTAGTTAGAGGGTGTACTGAGAAGTCAAACACCCTCTTTTTTTTGTCATAAATCTTTCAATAAAAAAGATCTAGTTTAATTTCTATAGGCACGATTTCAAGATTAATAATAGGTATACCTATTAATTTTTTAAATAGTCTTTAAAATATTTCACTTTTTAGGGTAACAGAAAATTACAATGGGAACTACCTATCACATAAACGTAACACAATAAAACTCTTTTCAGCTAATCTTTAAATCGTATTTATTTAGGTCTTCATTATAGACTCAAAAAAAGATGTAAAAAAGAATTATCAAAGAAGGAGATAACTTAAAAAACAAATCAACAAACATGAAAAACAGCCTTAAATTACTTTATTTTTTAATTTTATTCTCTATACATCTAATTTCGGCTCAAGAAGATGAAATGATATTTGAAAACCCTACAGAGTTTCAAACAATAATGCCTTTTTATGGAGAGCAATGTGCTACTCACTCTCCTCCACCTAAAAAACGTGACTTAAATTTAACCGGAGCAGAAATAGGAAGCAATCCTACATTTGCTACCTCTAATACACAATATGTATTAAATGTAAAAGTTCATTTTATAAGTAACAATGTTCCTGTAGCAGATCAACAAAATAAAGCATTGGATATTGTAGGATCGTTAAATGTGAATTACAATCAAGCTAATATATTTTTTAAATATAAAGGATATGATAATATATCAAATCCCGCATTATTAGATTTTAATGCTGCTAATATAAATCCTCTTTTTACACTCTCTACCCCAGATGCTATTCATATTTTTATTAGCGATACATTTAACGGGCAATCTCCCACAAGCCAAGGCACTAATGGTATATGTGTTACTAGAATGGCAAATTTTGGAGGCGGATTTAATATATATGATAAGTTTATTGTTATTCGTAAAGATCAAATTCCTGTATTAAACTCTTCTAGTCCTTCAAGTATTGATTTTAAATACTATACGTTAGCGCATGAAATGGGTCATTATTTAGGGCTTTACCATACCCACACACAATGGAAAATGGTAGGAGGACAACTGGCAGAAGCTAATGATGCAGAATGTGCGCTAGAAGAAAATTATAATGGATCCCAGTGGAGCACCTTAGGAGACAGAATACAAGATACTAATCCTGATAGATCTATTCGGAAATATATGAATGGAAGTGCAATGTATAACTCTAATTGTACTATCAGACCTCAAGGTTGGCAAGCTAACGCAGCTTGCTCTACATCTGTAAACTTTAGCTTGTTTAATCCATCTATAAATAATATCATGGCATATTATAATACCTGTAGAACTGGTTTTACACAAGGTCAATATACATATATGAGAAACTTTATTACAGACGAATCTGTTCCTAATCGTTTCTTAAATACAAAAATGAATACTGTTGATGCACTATACCTTGCTTTTGATGGAGGATACGCTGGTGGTCATCAAGGAACACCTCCTCCTAGCAGCCCTCCTCGTTTTCAAAAAGGATTTGATTATGAGTTTGTAGGATGTGGACAAACTACTCCTACAGTTATGCAATCGTATGAAATACAACAAGTTCCAACCGGACATCCTTATCTTACTAGTATAAAAATTACTCAAGTCTCTACTACAGAAACACGAAATTGCAATTATCCTATGCCATCTTCTTTTAATGGCGGAGAAGTGATCACATTTGATGCTATGCTGTATAGTGGAGATTATGAAGTTAAGAAATTAAATAGTCAAGAAATCCAAAACGAAAACTTAATAAATACACTGCCTAATGGTCATCATATCATCAAAAAATACCTAAACGATGGTCAGGTTTTAGAAAGTAACATTATAAAAAATAAATAAAAAATAAAAAAACTAGCTTTAGGAGTCCTTCTTGCAATATTTGCTTTTGCAATATACTCTTGTTCAACTAATGACGAAACCGTAGATATTAAAAATGTAAAAGATTCTACTGAGTTTTCAAAAAAAGAATTGGTAAACCCCTACAACAAAAATAATAAATGGGATAGTAGCGGTATAAAACATAACTTTATTTTAAGTAAAGTCGTTTTAAACAAAGCTAAATTAGGAAAAAATACAGATTCGTATATTGAATACTCTAATGCTATTTTTCATGAGTATTTTGATAAATCCTATACGCATACCTATATGAAAATTAGTGAAACCCGAGAGGTTTTAGCCGACTCGACAAACCTATATGCTAATGTTATTAAAAACAGTAATCTTACTACTGCAACTAAAGAAAAAATCCATGACTTATTCGGAATTTTAAAAAATTCTCTTTCAGAACAAAATCTAACGTATAAAGATGTTAAAGACAAAATTGTAAATTTTGAAAATGACATCTTGTTTTCTAACTTAAAAGATTCTGAAAAAGACGAAGTTTTAAAAATATCTTCTGTTGCAAGGCATTCTTTATATTTCTGGAATCATCAACTTGGAGGATCCAAAAATAGTTCGGTTTCCTCTAAAAGGCGTTGGTGGAAATGGTTAGTTGTTGGTATAGCAGATGCTGCTGGTGCTACTAGTGGAGCATTGGTTGGATCTCCTACTGGCATTGGTGCTGTAGCAGGAGGAATTGCTGGCGCTGCTGGTGCTAGTGCAGGTGCAGCTTCTTTACTGGATTGGATAAGTCCTGACAAATAAAAATACTCTTCCATAAAAAAGGCAGCGTTTTTATATCAAGAAACGCTGCCTTTTTTATTTTTTTAGATTAATCATAATCCTTTTGCTACCAATATATACCAAGCAATATCTATCTTATCCTGATCCAAATACTGTTTTGCAAGCGTATGAATATCTTTAAGGGCCCCTTGATTAACCTTATTCTTTAACTCCAATTGTTCCTTAAAAAATTCGTCTGATTTTTGGATAGAAGGAATATTTTCTACGTTAGCTAGTTTTCCTAAATCATTTCCTGTAAAAACAGTGCTATTTTTAATAGTATCCGAAAGCAAATCAACTCCTATACCTAAAGTACTTAATGGCTTAGGCACTTCAAACATCCCCATATTTGCTCTGGTATACCAATTAGCTCCCATTCTTGCCACCAGATCAATTTTATGTTGGTCAATAGCTCCATTACTATCCAGTATATCTTCACTAATATGCATACAAAGCACTTCGCAAATTATTAAGTTTCCTGCTCCACCTTGATCTCCTAGATGTATTATTTCATTTACTTTACACTCAAACTGCACAGGTGATTCCTTAACTCTTGCAGGTTTTACTTTTTCAGAAGCAACCATTGTAAGTCCAGATTTCTCAAACTCATTTACTCCTTCAGGATATTCTGTACTGGATAATGACATTTGTTGTACAATAGGGTAGGTAACTATATTTATAACTACTTCTTTTGTTGATTTTGCATTTTCTAATGTATGTTTTGTGGTATTATCCCTAACTCTTCTGGCTGGAGAAAATATTAGAATTGGCGGATTTGCACTAAATACATTAAAAAAACTAAACGGAGAAAGATTAGGAACTCCGTTAGAATTTATGGTACTGGCAAAAGCAATTGGTCTGGGACCAATCGAGCCTAACATCATACCATGCAGTTTTCCTATGGAAACTTCTTTAGGATCTATAGTAATCATTTTACTGTTTTTTATTTTCTAGATATTGTTTTTATTATATTCTTATAAAATCATTTCAGGGATATCTCCTTCTACGATTAAATTTCCTTCTGTAGCTTTTTTTATTTCTTCTACACTTATTCCGGGAGCTCTTTCTAAAAGTTTAAATCCATTTGGTGTAACCTCTAAAACCGCAAGGTTGGTTACTACCTTTTTTACACAGTTTATTCCGGTAAGCGGCATAGAACATCTTTTTAATAATTTTGATTCTCCTGCTTTATTAGTATGCATCATCGCAACGATTATATTTTCTGCGCTTGCAACCAAATCCATGGCTCCTCCCATTCCTTTTACCATCTTACCTGGTATTTTCCAATTAGCAATGTCACCATTTTCAGAAACTTCCATAGCACCAAGAATAGTAAGGTGCACATGTTTTCCTCTAATCATATTAAAACTAGTAGCAGAATCAAAAAAGGATGCACCTGGCATAGTTGTTATAGTTTGTTTTCCTGCATTAATAATATCTGCATCTTCTTCCCCTTCAAAAGGAAAAGGTCCCATCCCCAGCACTCCGTTTTCACTTTGAAACTCTACTGCGATATCTTTAGGTATATAATTTGCAACTAATGTAGGAATCCCGATTCCTAAGTTTACAAAATATCCATCTTTAAGCTCTTGTGCTATTCGTTTTGCGATTCCGTTTTTATCTAGCATAGTGTTTAATTTATCAAATTCTAAAAAGTTTATGATCTGGATAGTACTGTTCGTTGTTCTATTCTTTTTTCATAATCTACGCCTTGAAATATACGTTGTACAAATATCCCTGGAATATGAATTTGATCGGGATTTAGTTCTCCCGCCGGAACTAACTCTTCTACTTCTGCAACAGTAATAGTAGCTGCACCACACATACATGGATTAAAGTTTCTGGCGGTTCCTTTAAAAATTAAATTACCAGCCTCATCTCCTTTCCAAGCTTTTACAAAGGCAAAATCTGCTTTAAATGCATGTTCCAATACATACATTTTACCACTAAATTCTCTGGTTTCTTTTCCTTCAGCCACCTCGGTACCATACCCTGCCGGTGTGTAAAATGCAGGAAACCCGCCTTGGGCTGCTCTGCATCTTTCTGCAAGAGTACCTTGCGGAATTAACTCTACATCCAGCTCTCCACTAAGCATTTGCCTTTCGAACTCATCGTTTTCTCCAACATAAGAAGAAATCATCTTTTTGATTTGTTTTTTTTGAAGAAGAAGACCTAATCCAAAATCATCAACTCCTGCATTATTAGATATACAGGTTATATTTTTTACTTCTTTTCTTACTAATTCTGCAATTGCGTTTTCTGGAATACCACAAAGTCCAAAACCACCTAGCATGAAAGTCATATTATCACTAATTCCATCTAAGGCTTCTTGAACTCCTTTTATCGTTTTGGAAATCATATTTCTGAGTTTAAAATCTTTAAATTTAGTAAAAAAAATATGTAAGAATTAATATTTTGTGTATTATTAGTAAACATTTACATTAACAATCATTAATGTAAATAATTATTCTTCTTTTAAGTAAAAAATATGATAAATGATGGTAAATTTCAACTTGTGTTGTTAACTAATGTAACCCAAAAAGGATTACATTAGATGTTTTGGTTATTCCCATATTGCAATATGCAAAACTTTATAGTTTTAAAAATCCGAATTGACTATTTCATATTGCATACAAGGAATTAAAAATTTATCATAATTAATTATGAGTAAAACAATTACACTTTTATTGCTTGTAATTACGATGCTTTTTTGGGCAGCCAATTTTCATGTAGTTAAAATAGCATTAAACACTTATTCTCCTCTGGGTGTAGCAGCATGGCGGTTCTTTTTTGGTATAATTTCTCTATTCATTATTTTATATTTTCAATTTGGTAGCTCTTTATTCAAATTCAAATTTTCTGTAAAAGAGTGGTGGTATATGTTTCTCACCTCTTTTTTTGGAATTTTTTTAACCATTTACTTCTTTAATTTAGGCTTAAAAACAACCAGCGCTGTAAATGGATCTCTTATTATTGCTACTAGTCCAGCCATTACCGCTATTTTTACATTTCTATTTCAAAAAAAGAAGGTTACTTTTATACAATGGCTAGCTATTGGAATTAGTTTTTTTGGTGTTGTTATAATTTTAGTGAAAGGAGATTTTAGTAAACTAACACAACTACAATTTGAAATTGGGGATGTTTATATTTTATTAATGGCGATAGTGTTTTCTTTGTCTCAAATAATTGTGAATAAATATTTACCTCATATAGATGCCACAGTAATGACTACAATTACTTCCTTAATGGCTTTTATTTTATTTACACTATTTTCGTTACCAGAATTATTATCTACTCCTATCCCCTATGATCTGTATTTTTGGAGTAGTATTTTATTTATGGGTATTTTAGGAACGGGCATTGCATACACGGCGTTTTATTTTTGTGTTGTTAAATTAGGAGCAACAACATCTACTTTATACATGAATCTTATTCCGTTTTTTGCAGTACTTCTTGCTTTTCCTTTTGGAGAAATTATATATACCATCCAAGTATTAGGAGGTATACTAGTAATACTTGGGTTATTATTATTTGGATTTTCAAAGAAAGGTTCACGTTAGATTATTGTTCTTTTCAGAGTACTTAAATGCAAAATATTTTAAAGCTTAAAATAATGTTCAAAATTTCAGAATTATACGTTTATCCTATCAAATCACTGGGTGGTATTCCATTACAAAGCGCAACACTTTCTGAAACTGGTTTCGAATATGACAGACATTGGATGTTAATTGATCCCAGTGGTAAATTTATTACACAAAGAGAGGAACCTAAATTAGCATTGTTTACTGTTACTTTATCCCAAGATTCATTGTCTGTTGCTTACAAAGGAGACATTCTTAAAATTCAAATAAAAAATTCCTCTTTACAAGATTCTATATTGGTTTCGATTTTTAAAGAAAAAGTAATGGCTCTAAAAGAAGAAAAAAGAGTGAACGACTGGTTCTCAAAATGTTTAGAAAAAGAAGTGTATTTAGTTCGGCAACCAAATACAGAAAAAAGGCTAGTTGCTCAAAATAAGGAAGCAAGAATTCTTTTTCAGGATGGCAGTCAGTATTTACTTTTAGGGAATAGCTCTCTACAGGATCTAAAATAGTAGGTTATCCTTTCCTATTAAGATGAATCGTTTTAGACCAAATATAGTTTTTGATGGCGGCACTCCTTTTATAGAGGATAACTGGAATTCTGTTACTATTAAGAATTCCTCTTTTATGGCAACTAAATCTTGTGCTCGTTGTACTATCACTACTGTTAATCAGGAAACAGGAAAAAAAGAAGAAGAACCTTTAAAAACATTATCAACTTATAGGTTATTTGAAAGAAAAATATGGTTTGGCAGATATTTTAAACTTACACAAAGTAAAGATTTTAGTATTTCTGTTGGGGATGAGATTATAGTAAGTTAGTGGTTAAACCTGCTTTATGCAATAAAAAATCTATTACACCTTGTAGCTTCTGTAAATACAGACGCTTTGCTTTGTTTTTTGGTTTTGCCATAGCCCTTCGATAAACTCAAGGTAAATCGCTATGCTAAAACCAAAAAACGACTGTATTTATGGCATATTCAAACTTTATTACGAAGTTCTACTGCATAAAGTAGGTTAAAAGAAAAACCCAACCAGTTATTTAGTTGGGTTTTATAGCAATAATTTACTATTTAAAAGATTATAAAGTTCCTCTTTTAGCTTGTTCTCGCTCTATGGATTCAAAAAGTGCTTTAAAATTACCTACTCCAAAGGATTGTGCTCCTTTTCTTTGAATTATCTCAATAAACATGGTTGGTCGATCCAAAATGTTTTTTGTAAATAATTGTAACAAATATCCTTCTTCATCTCTGTCTATTAGGATTCCATGTTTTTTAAGAACCTCGACATCTTCATCTATATCCCCTACTCTTTCTAATAAATCATCGTAGTACGTTTCGGGAACATATAAAAACTCTACCCCTCTTTCTCTCATTTTAGAAACAGTTTCTACAATATCATCTGTTGCAATAGCTATATGTTGTACCCCTGGACCATTATAAAAGTCAAGATACTCTTCTATTTGAGATTTTTTCTTTCCTTTTGCCGGCTCGTTGATAGGAAATTTAACCCGACCATTACCGTTACTCATTACTTTACTCATGAGCGCTGTATATTCTGTAGAAATATCATCATCTACAAAGGATACAATCTGTGCAAATCCCATAACCTTGCCATAAAACTCACACCAGGTTCGCATTTCGTTCCACCCCACATTACCAACAACATGATCTATAAACTTTAACCCAACAGGTTCGGGGTTATAATGAGATTCCCACTTTTGATATCCTGGTAAAAAGACTCCATTATAATTTTTTCTCTCTACAAAAATATGAACTGTTTCTCCATACGTATAGATTCCTGATCGAATTACATGACCATATTCGTCTTCTTCTCGAGTTGGCTCCATATACGATTTTGCTCCTCTACTGGTAGTCTCTTCATAAGCTTTTGTAGCATCTTCTACCCATAAAGCCACTACTTTTACAGCATCGCCATGAACATCAATATGCCTATTAACATCTCCTCCCTGACCAAGTGGCGATGTTAACACCAATCTTATTTTATCTTGCTTAAGTACATAAGACACTCTATCTTTTAATCCTGTTTCTAATCCAGCATATGCCTCTGACTGAAAACCAAAAGCTGTTTTATAATAATGGGCAGCTTGTTTAGCATTACCAACATATAACTCTATATAATCTGTTCCTAATAACGGAAGAAAATCTTCTGCTTCATCAAAGATTTTTTTTAGGCTATACTCTGTGTTTTGCAGATCTTTTAAACTTTTTGTTTCTCTTGCCATTTTGTGTTTTTTTTATCTGTACTACTTCTTTATACCTGCTTAATAATAAATTTAGATACTAATATACTTCTATTAAGTTTATTGATTATATTTTATACTTATACTATTTTAACTTTATTCTAACCAAGATTTATGATAACTTTCGTCGGCTATTTTCATAGCTTCTTCTGTAACTTTTAGTGGTTTAAAAGTATCCACCATTACAGCTAATTCTTCTGTAACAGTTTCTCCAATACTACGCTCTGTAGCACCAGGATGAGGACCATGCGGTATTCCTGCTGGGTGTAATGATATATGACCAGCGTCTATATCATTTCTGCTCATAAAATCTCCATCTACATAATACAATACTTCGTCACTATCTATATTACTATGATTATATGGCGCTGGAATACTATCTGGATGGTAATCATATAGTCTTGGGACAAAAGAACATACTACAAATGCATCGCTTTCAAAAGTTTGGTGCACTGGTGGTGGTTGGTGTATACGCCCGGTAATAGGTTCAAAATCATGAATAGAAAAAGCATACGGATAATTATACCCATCATACCCAACTACATCAAAAGGATGAGTTGCATATACCATTTCTATAATTTCATCTTGTTTTTTAACTTTCATTAAAAAATCACCAGTTTCATCAAATGTTTCCAATTCTGATGGTCTTCTAATATCTCTTTCGCAAAAAGGAGAATGTTCTAATAATTGCCCAAACCAATTTCGATATCTTTTTGGCGTGTACATTGGTCTGTATGACTCTACAATAAAGAGCCTGTTATCTTGGGTATCAAAATCAATTTGATAAATTATACCTCTGGGGATCAATAAATAATCTCCATACGAAAAATTTATATTTCCTACTAAAGTTCTTAATTTCCCTGAACCTTTATGAATAAAAATTAATTCGTCTGCATCTGTATTTTTGTAGAAATAATCTCGTAAGGATTTTTTGGGAGAAGCTAGAATAATATTACAATCACTATTCGTCAAAATTGTTTTTCTACTTTCTAAATAGTCGTTTTCTGGAGGCACTTGAAACCCTCTAAATCGATAGGATTTAATATTATTTGCAATAGCAACTTTAGGGGCTACGCTATACTGTTTTTTTATCTCTTTTACTTGTGTTGGCCTATGTTGATGATACAATAAAGTAGACATGCCATCAAAACCTATGGTTCCAAATAATTGTTCATAATAAAGTGTTCCATCACTTTTTTTGAACGTCGTGTGTCTTTTCTGAGGTATTTTTCCTAGACTATGGTATATCGGCATATATTCAAGTATTAACGTTTGTTAATGTAAATATATACAAATATAAATTGTCACCAAATTATTTTCAGTATTTTTGACTTCAACAAAATAGAGGTAACGTCGTTATATGAAGCAAACTACAAAAAAGGAAAAATTTTTTGAAGAGTGTCTAAAACTCATACATGAAAAAGGTTTTAAAGCAGTCACCATGCGTGATATTGCACAAAGATTAGATTTTGAACCTGCTAATATTTATAATTATATAGATTCTAAACAGGCACTATTAGAGCTTTATCTTTTTGATATTTCTTATGAATTTCATGATTCTTTAAATAATATATTAAAATCTTCGTATTCTCCCGAAGAGAAATTAAAATTAATAATTTCTACACACATTCAATTAACCGCAAAAAAGCCTTATAAGATGGCTTTATTAGTTAATGAATGGCGAAACCTTAAAGAGCCTAAATTAACCGAGTTTACAGAAGGGAAAAAAGTGTATGAAAATAAAATACGGGATGTAATTGCCAAAGGAATAGAAGAAGGACAGTTTAGAGCAATGGATATTGAAATAGCTACCTATTCATTTTTATCTTCTTTACGATGGATTTATGATAAATATACAGATGGGGAATCAAAAATAAACCCATTTGAATTAGAAAAACAAATTTCTGATTTTGTCTTTACAGGAATGGGGAAATAAACCCACAAATCCAGAGTAAATTTATAACATAAAGATATAAAATTCAGCAAAAAAATTATTGTCGATCTTTTGCCCTTATTTTACTAACAAATTCTGGAGACAATCCTAAATAAGAAGCAATCATATATTGAGGAACTCTTTGCGAAAACTTGGGATTGGTTTTTATAAAATTTTTATATAGATCTTCTCCTGTATAGCTTCGGGTATATTTCATCTTATTTATATAGGCAATGTGAGTTTTTTCTGTAATTAACCTGAATAAACGATCTGTTTTTGGAACCTCTAAACAAAGTTGGTGAAAAGAATCCTCATGCAACACTAATAGCTCTGTATTTTCAATAGCTTGAATAAAATTTTCTGATGGTATTTGATTCACTAAGCTTTTATAATTGGTATACCACCATCTATCGATTGCAAAATCGATGATTCTCTCTACTCCTTTGTCATCTATATAATAGGATCTCAAGCAGCCTTTAACAATAAAATATCTGGCTTTACATATTTTACCTTCTTCTAATAAAAATTCTTTCTTTTTAAGTTTCTTTGTGGTCAAGTATTGATAAAACAATTTTATTTCTTTATCAGAAAAATCTATATAATTTCTAATGTACTCTGCAATGATGGTAATCATAATTTGAAATTTATAAGTAAGATAAATCTTATCTTCTACTATTGCGCTTTGCCAAAGGATTAAAATCTAAGCATAACCCTATCCAATATTCCAGATCTTCATCCATATCAAAACCATCTGGCGTTACAAAAACAAAACCTTTCATGGGTCTTCCTGTAAAATCCATAGGGCGACATCCTTGTTTTTTCATTGCCTTTTCTGTAGCATTTATACCAATTCGAGCCATGATTAAATCCATTTCTTTTTTCTTACTAAAATGAATCCCGCAACACATTTTATCTTCTACCATAAAACACAATCCTCCCATCATTTTCTTTTCATAAAAATTAACTTTTCGCTCTCTAAAAACCTGCCGGATCCTATCTGCTAAAAATTCACTGTATGCCATATTTACTGTATTGCTTTTAACAAATAACTATTTGTTGGACGCATCGCTTGCCAGTACTCTATAATTTGTTGCAGCAAAAGATTGCTGTTTATCAAAGTCGGTGCTTCCTCTCCTACAAAATAAAATTGTTTGTTTACTGTTAACGGTTCTTTTTTACAGGCACCCTTCCACTCTTTCGGAATCCGTTTCATCACTTCTCCTCTAATTTTTCCAAATTTCTGAACAAAATCTGTATTTTCTATACGTTCTGTAAATTCTTTAGGGTTTTTATAGATAGTAGTACGTATTTTTTGCAATTGTTCTTTTGTGGGGCCAAAACAGCCCCCCATAATCCCTATCATTTCTGGTGAAAAAGGTAAAAATATCCCAAGGATACTTTTATACTTTCTTCCTCCGTTAGAAATAAAAGCTGTATGATGTAGATTATACGGGGTTTTATCTTTATAAAAACGAATATCTTTATTAATCCTAAGTATACAACCTTTGGGTTCTATCTACAAAGCAGGATCCTGTTTTTGTATTTCGGTAATTATTACTCTTTCAAAATTAGTACTTGGTATTTCGAATCAACTAATTGTATTTAACATGATGTTATTGTGTATTGGTTTATAATATTTCAAAAGTAAATGAACTTATAAAGCAAAAAATATATATTTTTGAAAAAACATAGGTTTCTAAAATGAAGAAAAACGAAGAATTATTCTATTTAATCCAATCATTAACTAAAAGTGAAAAACGATATTTTAAAATAACTTCTCAAGGAAATGACGCAACAGAATACCTAAATCTTTTTGACGCTATTGAATCCCAAAAAGAATATGATGAAACCAAAATAAAGGAACTATTTAAAGACAAAGCATTTATTACTCAATTAACAACTATAAAAAATTACTTAAAACAACGAATTTTACAGTCCTTACGAAACTATCATTCTAAGATATCCAAAAACGCAGAACTTACAGACATTCTTCGCAATGTCGAAATCCTATATCACAAAGGACAGTACACTATATGCAACAGCGAATTACAACGAGCTGAAAAGAAAGCTGAAAATTTTCAACAAGACATATTACTTTTTCATATCCAAGACTGGAAAAGAAAAGTGCATCAAGCACAACATCCAAAAGATTTTGAAACCCTTAGAGCAATCATAAAAAACCAAAAAAACACTTTAGAGTCTACTAACCAATATATAGATCTTTTATTAGCAAACATAGATCCAACTCAATTTTCTTTATCCCACAAAAAAAGTATTTCCTTACAAAATCGAACCCTTAAAACACTACACAAATACAGAAAACAATTACTAGCAGAACATCCTGAAAAAGCAAAACAAACGCTAGAAGATCTTATTAAAGAATGGGATCAAAACCCAGAGTTGCTAAAAGAGTATTTTTCTATGTATTTTTCTATAAACAACAATCTTCTGGGTTTTCTGGTATTTAAAAAGCAATACAAAGAAGCGTATGTACGAATATTGTTATTAAAACAAAAAGCATCTACAATCACAACCATCTCTGCTTCATTAATTAAAGAAAAATTAAGGCTCTATAACATAGAACTTGAGATTCATCGAAGCCTAAAAGACTTACACACCACACACGAGGTTATCGACGAAATTCAAAACTTTATCAAACTACACAAAACCCTTGTACCTAAACACTACTGGCTTTCTTTTCGTTTTCAGTTCGCTACTATTTATTTCTTAAAAAATGATATTAAAAAAGCATTGCAATGGATCAATGATATTTTAAACAACCAAAGCAAAAAAGACAGGAAAGATTTAATCATGCACACCTATTGGTTAAATTTAATGGTGCACTATGAACTAGGTAATGGTATCACTTTAAGACACCTAATAGATACTATGAAAAAATACTTAAAAAAACAAAAAAACATAGATCCCTATGAAAAAATAGTATTAAAATTTTTATCGAAAACCTGTGAATATACCCCCAATGAAAAACGTATTGCTTTTATAGATCTTAAGCAACAATTAGAAGAAAACCCTGTTTCAGAGACTACACTAGGGTATGTTAACTTTAAAGAATGGATACATAAGAATTGCTAGTGATTTGATATATCACATAACTTACCTTGTAATTTATCGCAATTCTATAGTATATTTTTAAGTTATTTTATACATTATTCAACTAAACTTAAGAGAGTGAAAAAGATAATACTCCTACTTCTTATATGTATACTACCGGTTGTATCTTGTAAACAAACCGATGAAAAAAAATTAACTATTGCCGCTTCTGCAAATATGCAGTTTGTAATACAAGAAATCGCTAAAGCGTATACAAAACAAACGGGTATTAATTGTGAAATAATTGTAGGGTCGTCTGGCAAGTTAACCGCACAAATAAAAGAAGGAGCTCCTTTTGATATCTTTGTTTCTGCCGACATGAAATACCCAGAAGAGCTATTTACTTCTGGTTTTACCACCAAAAAACCTACAACTTATGCTTATGGTAAACTAGTACTATGGACTACGATCGATAGTATAAAACCTAATCTTTATGTACTTAAAAACAAAGGCATACACCATATTGCTATTGCAAATCCAAAAACTGCTCCGTATGGTATCGCAGCTATAGAACTATTAAAAAACAAAGAGATTTACGATACGATAAGTCCTAAATTAGTATTTGGTGAAAGCATATCTCAAACCAATCAATTTATTGTTTCAAAATCGGCTGAAATCGGTTTTACTGCAAAATCTGTTGTTTTATCTCCCAAAATGAAAAACAAAGGAAACTGGATAGATCTTGACCAAAATGATTACTCCCCAATAGCACAAGGAATCGTCATTCTTAACAATAGGGCTACGCAAAAAAATGATGCAGAAAAGTTTTATAATTTTATACAATCTGCAGTCGTAAAAAAAATTCTGGTAGATTTTGGCTATTCTGTTAAATCAAAATAATGTATGAACACCTTAAAAGGAAAAATAGCATCCATAAAAACCACCCAGAGTTTATCTTTGGTTACGATACAAATAGAAGATGTGTTTTTTAACACCATCGTGATCGAAACTCCCGATACGGCAGTCTATTTAAAAACAGGAGGGGCTATTACTATCCTTTTTAAAGAAACCGAAGTAATTATAGGTAAAGGATCAGAACACCATATAAGTATCCAAAACAAAGTAATGGGTACGATCATCAAAATAGAAAAAGGAGAGTTGCTTTGCAAATTAATAATAAACACAACAATTGGAGAAATAACTGCAATTCTTACTCTGGATGCTACCATCCATCTACAATTAAAAGTGAATGAAAAAATTACTGTTATGATTAAAACTACCGAAATAATGTTATCGCAATGATAGACTGGCAGCCTTTACTATTAACTTTTAAACTAGCATTAATAACTACCTGTTTATTATTAGTTATCGCCATACCGATTGCATATTGGCTGGCATATACAAAATCAAAAGTAAAACCAATACTAGAAACACTAGTTAGTATGCCACTTGTTTTACCCCCAACGGTTTTAGGGTTTTATTTACTCATTGCCTTTAGTCCAGCTAATACCTTTGGCAATTGGTTAGACACCTATATAGGACTACGACTAATATTTTCGTTTGAAGGGCTTGTCTTTGCATCTGTCCTTTATAGCTTACCTTTTATGGTACACCCTATTCAAGCAGGGTTTTCTAACCTAAATTCAACTATTGCGGAGGCTTCTTATATGTTAGGAAAATCCAAAACTACTACTCTGTTTAAAGTACTATTACCTAATATAAAACCATCATTACTCACTGGCATTGTATTATCTTTTGCGCATACTATCGGAGAATTTGGGGTGGTACTAATGATTGGCGGAAACATCCCCGGAAAAACAAAAGTAGCTTCTATCGCTATCTATGATGAAGTCGAAACACTAAATTATACTGCAGCAAACTGGTATTCTATTATTTTGTTTGCGATTACATTTAGTATCTTATTACTAGTGTACCTAATTAATGGTGGGTATTTAAAACGATTCTGGAAATGATACAAATAGCTTTGCAAAAAAAATTATCTGCCGCTACAGGCGAAATGTTATTAGATATTAATATGCATATCGAGCAGGGCAAACTAGTTACCTTATACGGAAGCTCTGGAGCAGGTAAAACATCTATCCTAAGAATGATTGCCGGATTGCTCAATGCGGATACAGGAACAATTACAGTCCATCAAAAAACATGGCTAAACACCTCTACAGGAATTTGCCTGAAACCACAACAACGAAAAATAGGTTTTGTTTTTCAGGAATATGCTTTGTTTCCAAATATGACCGTAAAAGAAAACCTTCTTTTTGCATTAGAAAAAAACCAGAACAAACAAATTGTAAAGGAATTAATTGAAATTATTGAATTAGAGGATTTACAAGACCGAAAACCTAATAATTTATCTGGTGGACAAAAACAAAGAGTAGCCCTGGCAAGAGCATTGGTAAGAAAACCAGAAATTTTGATGCTAGACGAACCTCTATCTGCTTTAGACAAAAAAATGCGCATAAAATTGCAGGATTACATTCTTAAAGTCCATAAAAAATTTAATGTAACCACCCTTTTAATAAGCCATGATATAAGTGAAGTCATAAAAATGTCGGATACAGTATTTATGATCGAAAACGGTAGAATTACACAGCAAGGAAAACCTGTCGAAGTATTCACCACCAAAAAAGTAAGCGGAAAATTTCAGTTTACAGGAGAGATTATCGACATTAAAAAAGAAGACGTTATCTACATTGTTACTGTTTTAATAGGCACTAATTTTGTAAAAATCATTGCCGAAGAAAATGAAATACAGACCATGGCAATCGGGGATCCAATACTAGTGGCATCTAAGGCATTTAACCCTTTGCTACAAAAAATAAATTGATCTTATTTTTATGGATATGTGTTTCAGTCTAATAAAATCAAGTAGAGTCCATCTCAACCATAGGTAATTTAATACTGATATGCTTCGTAGGTTAAAAGATATAAATAACCTATCTGAACAAGATAAACAAGCTATACTTTATAATCTAGATGCTTTATTAAGAGATGCTAAGACTAGACAAGCATACTCATCATAAAACAATAAAAAAACCAGCTACATCAATGTAACTGGTTCTTAACATTTGTTTTTCTTACTCTTACCCGCCAAGCTTTACCGCCACTAGAAAAATTCTAGCGGTAGCACCCATACTATGCCCGAGCGGGGCCACTAGAAAAATTCTAGCGGTAGCACATACTATGCCCGAGCGGGGATCTCTCTAGCGGTAGCGGGGGTTGATTAATTAAAGTAAGTGTAATAATCACCATCTAAAATCTCTACGTTTTTGTTATTATGGATCACGAAAAGATAATTCCCTCTTGATTGCGCTCTTTGAAATCCTGAAACGTTGATTTGTGATATAGTGTCTTTCATTTGGGCTATATTAAACTCCTCTCGATAATCAGCAAATCTAATCTGTATTAGATTGTCATATATTTTAGTGGTACTAAAAACAAGATCACTTTTATCACAAGTAGATAAATCTGTCAAAACTTCTAAACAAGAATTTGAACAATTTAATATGGTATCATTTTCAAATTTGTCCAGCTTATCAATATCTACATTTCCCTTATCTAATATCTTCTCTATATACTGAATTTGTTTGTCTGTATAACCAGTGGTTGAATAATTATTTGCCATTGGTAAAGGATGGAAAAAATTCAACGTATCCAGAAATTGTTGAACCAAATAACAATTGTTATCCCTTTCATATCTTTCTAAAACTTTATCAATACATTTTTGAATTATTATTTTATTATCTTTTTCAAAACTCATTTTATTTCTTTGACAATTGGTTAAAGAAAATAGTAGAAAAATAGCTATTAACTGATATCTCATTATTCTATCTTTTTATTTTTATATGAATAAGGGATTGATTGTTTAGTATACTTAATCTGCTTTTTAGTCCCATCAACTTGTAAGAACAAAGAACCATATTCTCCATAAATATATCGTATTGGCGCACCTATTTCATTTCTGAATTTATTCATTCTATCAACTGTTGCTCCACTTTCTGTAGCCGTTTTATCACCAACTGGATCAGGAAAAATTCCTGTTATGGTTTTTGCCTTTTTATCAGCATTGCTATTGAAATATTTTGCTCCTGTGTTAGTATGCAAACTTTCATGTAAAAACACCATACCTACATTAACTGCTCTACGATCAACATTGTTTTTCTCTAGTGCCTTCTCCATACCATAAATTTCTTTTGCATCTAATCCAACATAATCTGTTCCTCCTTGGCGTGTTGTAGCAGTACCATTGTTTGTACTATATACTTTTATTGATTCTTCACTACCAAGAAGGTGATCAACATATGAACTTGCACTATCACTACACCCTGAGGAGCCACCACAGTCTTCAGCTCCAAGAGTAGATTTTCCATCTTTATCTGTATTAACACTTATTGATTTTCCAGAGATATCGGATAAGTTCGCCATCAAATTTATCAAAAGATATAATTCATTTTTACCTCCTTTTCTTAATAATTCTGTTACATCCACTTCCTGTCCATTTGGATCAACAAAGAATACAGGATTATTTAGAGAAGATATATAACTTGATTTATCGTAATATTTTTCAGACAATGGATCAATATTCATCCAACGCCCTAAAGATGCATCATAGTTTCTAGCACCGAAGTCTATCCAATCTAAACCAAGTTCATCTTGTTCTTCTTTACCACCAAATCCATAGTTATGTTTTCTACCATTCACAGCAAAATTGTAACCCTTATGTTCAAGCCCAAAAGGGTAATAATTCTTCTCTTCTATAATTTCACCTTGCGAGATAGAACCATCTTTGTTCTTGTCTGAATAAGAGAGTCTTATGTTCCCTAAGTGGTCTTTAAACTGGTAGACATACTTATACCCGTCTGCTTCATGCTCCACGATCCCTTCTGGGTGGTTAAAGAACTCTAAAACTCCGTTTTTATAGACGTAATTACCCGCGTAATCGGTTGTTAAAGAACTTCCCTCTGTTGCTATTTTTCTTTGTTTAGCCCCAGTGGCGTCGTAAATATAAGAAATAGTTCCCGTATGTTCTGCATTATTTATCGTTATGGTTTCTGGTAGGTTTAAATAATTGTAGGTAATACCAGTAATCCCCTTATTTTGATCCTGAATCATATTGCCATTAGCGTCATAAGCGTAATCATTATCCGTATTGTCTCCATCTTTAAAACCATGCGCTTTGTTTCCTGTTTCACTTACTTTTAAAAGCTTGTTTCCTGTATCATACGTATAGTTAAGGTAATCCATAGATCGTAACCAGGTAGAACCATCACTTCCTGCCCTGTTTAAAAATGTGATGTTGCCATTTTTATCATAGAAAACATTATTTAGGTTATTTCTGTTATTATTTGTTGCCCCAACAATTCTATTTAAAGCATCATAACCATACGTATAGAAATGTTTTATGTTTTCTGCATCATTACCGGTTTTCCACTCGGTTTCACTAATATTACCGTTAAATAATGGGGTAGCCCCGTGTTGTGGGGTGTTGTAATTAATTTTAAAAGAGAACAGAGCATTCCCAAGTGAATTTACATCATTGATCCCCTGTAACCAACCGCGTATATTATAGGCGTATGTAACGTGTTGTAATGGTGTTACTCCTGCTATACCATTTTCACCAACCATACCTCCTACATTTTTGGAAATTAATTGCCCCAATTTATCATATCGGTTAGCAACCAGAACCTCTGGAGCCTGATTATTGATTACTTGGGTTTGTGTTAGCAATCTGCCCATATGGTCATAAGTAAAGGTATCTAATGTAACTATAGGTGCATTGCTATCTTTGGTATGGGTAGTTTTTGTTTGTTGTACTTTACCCACAAAATCCAATTCTGTTTCTATAAAATCGGTAGTGTTTAGATACTCATTTTTACTGGCTACATAAATAGTACGCCCTTTTTTATCGTAGTAGTTTACCGTAGTGATCCAATCATTGGTATTTAACACTCGTACTTTGCTACCTGTAGGTAAGGATTTGGTATGATTACTTATAGGTTCTGCAAAACTGGTTCCTGGATTTGTTATTCCTGCAGTATCAAAAGTATAATCGTCATAATAATTGATGGTCAGTACTTCTGCGTTTTGTACATCGGGATACCCGCCATTGTTGTAATACATGGTCACCCCTCCAATCATCACAGCGCTGCCACGCTCTACCCAAAGTGCACTTGTAAAATCATTGGCTTCGGTTTGTGGTTGTTCACGGGTTTTGTTGGGCATTGCAATCTTACCGGTATAGGCTACCCTGCCAAAAGCATCGTATTTAGTAAAGAGCCAGGTAGATTCTGCTTTTAGCAAGGCATCCTGAGTCATTATGGGTTGGTCTAGTTTATTGTATACAATATACTCCCAACCTTTACCAGGGATTTTCTTTTCTATAAGTCGGTTTCGGTAATCATACTTATATTGGTAACAGAGTTCGGCAAGCTCCGTGTTCGATACCCCGTCACTGGTATCTACTTTTGGAGGTATTACATAGGTTAGATTTCCAAAATCATCATACACATAATAGGTATCGTGGGCTACTCCTTGGTTATAGGTAGTTTTTAATAGTACTCTGCCCAGCTTATCTTTATATTCTTTGGTAGTATGATCGTCTGGGTATCTTTGCCCAGGTTGCCAGTTTTCGTCTTTAGTACTACTTACATATAATTCATTTGCGATATAGTTGGTGCTTCCTTTAAGTAATTGTGGTTGCTCGGTATCGTTATTATTAAACCCTACTAAAAAACGTACTACTTCGTTTGTGGTATTGGTATTCCATTCAAATTTGATGGTATGATCAGTATCGGCATTGGGATTTGCCTTCCATGCTGCTCCTGGTGCTCCTTGTTCCAAAACTCGGTTTAAGGGGGAAGGTTCAAAAACACTTTCAGAATACGCATTGATATCTGCTAGTCCTACTCCTGTAAAATCCTCGGGATAGGTAGTTTGATAGTATTTGTTAATCTGCTGTTGTACATCTACTGTTTGATAGCTTCCAAAAGACTTGTCATATTCAAAAGGAAGGTATTGTTTATCTTGTCTGCCATATTGATCATAAGCAATATGGGTTACGATATCTTTTTCATCTGCCGAGGCTCGTATAGCACTTTGTTGCATTGGTCGCCCTAACCCATCAAAATAGGTAATATCTTCGAGGACATCTTTATTATATTGTATCTGTTGCTCTGTGGTGACTTGCTTTTGATATGTCTGAGTAAAAACGTAGTTCTGATCATCTGATAATACGGGAACATCATACGGGGTAAAAACACATCCTCTTTGTTGCCCATATTCTCCCGGGCATCGGTCATCGTTGTTAGCGACATACCCTGTAGGTTGGATGCAATCCATTATCATATCGGCAGGATTACCAAATCCATCCTGATCATCGGTATCGGCATACCAAGGGGTGGGTTGTTGCACATGATATTGTACTTGTCTGGCATCCCCCCAACATCCTGAGATATTGTCTTTTCCTCTTAAATAAAGTACTCCTGTAGTATTTTTAGTTATCGAAACATTGCTATCCAACGTTTCTACTCCGCTACTTTCTGTTTGCCAATACCAGGTAACACCATTTGGAGGATCTGTTCTTGTTAGTACCGTATTTCCACAATTTTCCTGTATGGTTGGTGCTGCAGGTATAACAGGTATAAGGTTCACAGTATACTCTATTTGCAAGGCGGGACTCCAACACCCATTTTGGGGATCATACGATCGTAAATAATGTACCGTACCACTAGTTTGTGCCAATATATGTTCTGCGTTGATGGTATCTGTACCAGTGGCACTACTTTGCCAATACCACTTATATTGCAAAAGATGTGGGTTTTGCATAATTTTGGTTACCCCACACTCTTTGGTTATTGATGCTAATGTTGGGGTTGGGGGTAAAGGCTTAATTATATAGTGTATGGTGGTGGTTGTACTCCAACATCCAGTCGTATTATCCTTAGCCCTTAAATAATAGGTACTACCACTGTTTTTAGTGATAGATTGTTCTGTATTGGAAGTACTGATTCCATCTTCGGTAGATTGCCAATACCAGGTCACTCCACTTGGTGGGTTACTGCGGGTAAGCGTGCTTTCTGCGCAAGCATTAGCAACCGTTGGATGATCGGGTGCAACAGGAGGGTATTTAATAGTATAGTCTATTTTTAACGGATCGCTCCAGCATCCTGAATCGTCATTTCTTGCCATCAAATAAAGGACAGTACCACTTCTTTTATATACACTTTTTTCGATTCCAGAGGAAGTATCTCCAAAAGGAGCATCTTGCCAATACCAAGTTTCTCCCACAGGTGGGTCGTTTCTGGTGAGTATTGTTTCTCCGCAATCGTTAGTAATACTACTTATGGAAGGTTTTTCTGGTTTTGTTTTAATTGCATAATTTACTGCCTTTGCACTACCCCAACAACCTGTACTATTATTTTGGGCTCGTAAATAATGGGTGTTACCACTGGTTAAAGTTATTGATGTTTCTGAAGAAGCGGTACTTGTACCGTTTGCGGTATCCTGCCAATACCAGGTTATTCCCGCAGGGGCATCCCTAAGAGTAAGCATGCTGCTCCCGCAGTTATCATATACTCTGGGCATTAAAGGAACATCTGGAATCGGGGTAATTGTATAATTAATAGTTCTGGTATCTCCCCAACATCCTGTACTAATATTTCTTCCTCTTAAATAAGAAACCGTACCGCTAGTTTGGGTAATTGTAGTAGATGCATTAGATGTATTGGTACCATCTATAGTACTTTGCCAATACCAGGTTATCCCGTTTGGAGGATTGCCTCTGGTTATAGTAACACTTGCACAGCCATTAGTTACAGATGCTGTTGGCATTGCAGGGGTAGCATTTATGCTATAGGATATGGTTTTTACAGGACTCCAACACCCGGTACTATTTTTTCGTGCGCGCAAATAATAGGTACTTCCACTAGTAAGAGTAATACTAGGAGAAGAGTTAGAAGTACTGGTTCCTGTAGGGCTACTTTGCCAATACCAGGTTTCTATATTAATTAAATGTGGTTGTTGGGTTACTATAGTCTCCCCGCATTGTTTAGATATATTGGCAACTGGTATTGCAGGGATGGTTTCATCAATCTCTCCATTACAATTATTATCTATACCATCAATACTACATCCTTCTGTATTCCCAGGATGCATATTACTATTACTATCATTACAATCACCTGATCTTTCAGCATATCCTGATGGTTTGGCACATGCTGTAGTAGTTATGCTTGTAACTCCATAGCCATCCCCATCACTATCTCTATACCATGTACGTGTCAAATTAAGACTAGCATTACCGTCGTTACAATCCAGATAATTATCTACATATCCTGATGGAGGTGCACATTCAAATTTTGTGATAGCAGAAGTTCCATACCCATCACCATCTGCATCCCGATACCATGTACGTCCTGTTGTTGCATTAGAATTAGTATCATTACAATCTACTTTGGATGCATTTGCCCTCATATATCCATTAGGTCGACTGGGGGAACAGACAAATACAGCTGGGTTTCCGTATCCATCTCCATCACTATCTCTCCAATATCTATAAATGGTAGACCCAGAGTCATCTGGAGGACATGTGAGTATAGGGGTTATCTGAATTTGCGCTATACTAAATAACGGAAAACAGAAGATTAGAAATATTATATATTTTTTCATGATGGTTTACTGGTTTTTGTAATGGTAAGTGTTCTTGGATACAAGGTTTCCGTCAGCATCTTTTATGTACTGAAGACGATGCATTTCATCATACTCATAATACACGGTATATCCTTTTGGATCCGTCATGCTGGTAACCCCGATAAGCGGATCATAGGTATAGGTGGTAACCATAGAATTTGGTAATCCGTTTCGAAGGGTTTGTAAGGCATCTCTTAATTGTTGCTCTTTACAATTTGCGGTTCGACAGTTATCTGTATCTGTATTGGATTTTGCTTGTAGGTCTGCTATATAAGCAGAAACTTCTGTATATGTAGCATTTTCTATCTTGGCTATCGGATATTGTTGTTGATATCCCCAGATATATGCAATATGAGTGCCATCTGCTTTGGATACTTCTAACGGCTTACCTTTATTATCATATTTGTGATAAACCACACGATTTTCTAATGGGTTTGTGGTTGTGATTGCTCCTTTAACGGCTTGCATACTTTTAGGAAAATAAGAGTTAGTAATAGTCCCTGGTTTATATAAAGTACGTTGTGTAGATAGTAAGCTACCACCTTTGTATGTTTCAGTTTGTACAGGAGTAGCTATTCTATGCAATTGTTCTAGCTTCAAATATGCATTATTATCATCGGTGCTAAGGTTAGCAAGAGTAGTACGGGAATTTGGATAAAATGTCTTGGTTTTTATCTCTTCTCCCTCGCTATTTTTAATCGCACTTTCTGTTAAAAAATAGTTAGGATGATTATACGCATAGTTTTTTTCTGTTACTACAGGATTATCCCCATTGGTATCATACGTGGTTTCTTTGGTGGAGGTTAAGAGTTTTTTTCCAAAGGAAATAAAGCCTCTGTTGTACATAAAAGTTGCATTGTAATTACTGCAAGGAGATTCAATATTAAAATACTGTGTTTGAGAAACCCATGGTACAACATCATATATATAGTTTTTTAACAAAGTTGTCTCATCTCTTTGACTATAGGTATATTGCATATCTTTAATTTTGATATAAGTATCCTCTGAGTTTCTTTTATAATGCTGTTGACGTTTTAAACTACCACTAGCCCAACTTTTGGTGTAATAATTACTAAAATTTCCATATCCTAAAGTTCTTATTGTGTACAATACAGAAGATTCTGTATGGGGGACTTGTAGACCTGCACAGATACCCCCGTAATATCCAGGATGTATAAACATTTTAAAAACAGAGCCAGAACCAGCACCCGTTCCTATAATACGATCAGAAGGCGTTAACTCATATTCATATACGATTTTACCATTATCTTTTCCTAAATGGTCATAATTATATTCTGTAACTTTAGAATATTCTACAGAGGGCCCTCCATTAATATTAAGAGCATAAGAAGGAAAAGAAGTGATTGTATTTGTAAATCCTCCTGTCCATTGCAAAGTTTGATAGTCTTGATTATTGATTGGTATTAATTGTTTGGCAGTACTGTACTTAAATTCTTTTTTAGTTGCAAAATCAGAGTGTATTCCATCATAATTAGTAATAGATTTAATGCGCAAGCCTCCTACTAGTTTTTCAACAACTTGATTTGTGGTTCCGGTTAATTCATCCCAACTTACAATTACTTGCACAAACGGGCATCCTGAAGCGCCTGGCGCACCATCTCCATATTCCATTGCTTCAATTGTATAATTGCTATTATGATTCAGTATAATATCTGTGCTATGGGTTGTTGCTGGATAAATATTAGTAGGAGGGCTTCTATAATAGCTTTGGCTTCCAAATTTACCATACGATTGATTTCCATTACCTTTTAAAGCATCCGTAAATTCAACAGTTAATTTTGCATTATAAGGCTTGGTATCAGGGCTAAATGTTAATGTTTTTAATCCAGTATCACAAGCACCAAACCCTCCTGTTCCTTCAGATAGTATTGTTTTGGAACGAGGAGTATATGTTGGAGTTGAAACAGATTCATAATTCTTATTTGCTTCATACTCAAATTTGGTATACCCTCCTGTTGGGTAATATATTCTGGTAAGAATGCCTGCTTTCATTTTGGTTTCATCTGCATTTCTATTTCCAGTACCTACTCTAGCACTATAGGAACCAACCCCGTGTTCCCATAACCAATCTCCTGTGTGATCTAAAAGATAAAAGGTAGTGTTTCGTTGATGAATATACCCTCCATTATTATTATTGGCATATCCCCAAAAATCTTGTTTTGTAGAATTTCGAACAGGCAAAAGCTGTGGATTGTATTCGAAACGATATATTTCAGGTTCATCTGCATTGATGGTAACTTTATCCAACATTAATCTACTATTGTAACTATATGTAAATGAAATTTGTTTTACCAAAAAATCAATCGCATTATTTCTGGAATATACCTTTATAGTATTTAATTTTGGTGTATCGCTGTCGGTTCTGTCTAGGCTATATTCAAAAAGAGCGTACCCATTTTTAAAATTAATTTTTCTTAATGTTTTTTCATAAGAAGTATATACTTTTGTGCGAATACTAGATGGTGGAGGAAGATTGGTGATAGGAGTGCCCGAGCTAACACTTATTTGTTCTCCTATAATTTCAACATCTTTCTCAAAGGCATGTTCATCATATTCAAAAGTAATATTGTCTACCCTATTGGATGAAGTTATTTTGGTAAGAAAAGATGCGGTTCTGTATTCTCTATAATACACTGGTAATTGGTGATCTTGCCATTTATTCACCCTTTCATGCGAATTAAAATCGAGATGGAGACCATTTTCTAATATTGCCTCAAATTTATAACTTCCTGTTCCTGTACCAATTATTTTTATAGGTTTATAATCCTTAAATATAAATTTGGATTGTTGCTGATTGAAAAAAAACTTCCAGAAAGTCCTGAGTAGTTAAATAGATACTCATCTTGTTCATCATCAGCATGCCCTTTGGCTACATTCAACATATAGTTATAATTAGTGAGGTTAAAATCAAAATTCCCTAAATCAGGTATATCGGCAGTTCCTGGTTGTCCTTTAACATTTCTTACAATAGCTCCCCCTGCATTAAGTGTCCATCCTAGTCCTACCCAAGAAGCTTCTTCGTTTACCTTGATTCCAGAAGTAGCATTATAGCTAAGACTAATAGGAAGTTCTATATCTCCTTGTTTGATAGTATATAACGGTATAGAAATATTGGTAGTTCCCAAATTGGTATTTACAGGAAATATCCCAAATTTACCTAAACTAGCTGCCGTAGGCGATACAGGACTGTATGTGTTGAGTTCCTGTCCCATACATATACCTGATATAAACAAGACAAAGTAGATAATAATTTTTTTCATAATAAAGTAATAATTAGGAGGTGTTTTCAATTTTTCTAATAACAAAACGGTGATAAAAGTAGTTCTAATTTAAAATTCGATAAGGGGGGATCCCTGAAAATCAATGTTTTCAATAACAGGAACATAATAATCGATACAAAACTCAAAATATTGAGATTTTCCCTTCTTTTTTAAAATTGGTTTCCATGAAGCATATAAATACGGTGCTTTTTTTGTTTTCATAGTGTTGTGTTATACTATTTTACTCCACATTGTGGAGTTTCATTTACCAAAGCTTACGTTAAGTCTATGGATTTGATTTCCCCGTACAATAATACGGTATAGCAGTATCGTTTTCCGACACTGGATGTTTTTGTGATGTTAAAAATTTGTTAAATTTTATAATCCGCATGTGAACTCTATGTTAGTTTTATTTCCACTTTGTCCTCTTAAATTATAAAAAACATCCATCCCAACCTTCCTTCAAAGTAAGGAGGAGAAGTCTCTATCTAAAGGAAGATGTAGAGGAGTGTTAATAGTAAATCCTAGAATCTAATAAAAGAATAGGTAAAATGAAGAGGAGTAAACAAGGAGATATGCCTGTGTTTTAAAAAAATCTTTACTCTTTCTAAATGGTAAACAGTCTGTCTCTTTTTATAAAATAGCCTGCACTATGTGCCAAAAAAGCAACTTTATGCACAAATACCCTATCTCCTTTTACAAAACACCCTGCTCGGTGCACAAAAAAAGCAACTTTACTTACAAATACCCTATCTCCCCTTACAAAACACCCTGCTCGATGCGCAAAAAAAGCAACTTTACTTACAAACAACCTATCTCTTCCTACAAAACACCCTGCTCCGTGCGCTAACAACCCCTCTTGGTGGGCTGTGCAAATTGTTAAAATTTATAGAACAGATGGTGGTACTATATTTTTGAAGTTTATTATATTTGGCAGTATTAACAGCAAATATCCGTTATAGCTTTTAGCTTCGGAAAGATTCCTACCCTGCTTTTCACCCCACTTTGTCTATTATTATAATGGGTTTTTGTCATTTTTTAAACTTTATAATTTAAATAATCTTATGACAAGAGATCAAATCAACAAATTAGAAATGTGCCAATCTACCGCTAATTACATGGATGCGAATAGTAGCGTATGGAATACTGTTCCTGCAATTGGCAGATACAAAAATCTGCTTAGCCAATTAATAGAAAAAGTTAAAACTAAAGCTGGGGAACAAGAATCTGCTCAATTGTTTATCGCCCAATCTATACGGGAGCTTAAAAAAAATATTGCTTTAAAAATGGATATACAGGATGATATTTTGGAAGCCTACGCTAGTGATACCAATAATACAGAGCTACTTGCCAAGGCAACTAATTCTTATTCGGATTATTTTTCGCTATCTAATGAAAATTTTGAGGTAAAAGTTAAAAACATGATTACTCTGGTAGAGAACAATGTGCAAAATGCCGCAGAATATGGTAGTTCTGCCGAGCAGGTAGAGGATGTAAAGACTAGTTTTAATTTTTGGCTGGAGCGCCGTGGTAAAACCCGCGAATATCAGATTGCATCGACCGTGGCTACACAAAGTCTTGATGAGCTTTTTAAAGAAAGTCTTCCTCTTTTAAAAAATTTGGATAATGTAACCAAAAGGTTCAGACGTTCTAATGCTGAGTTTTATAAAGGGTATGCTTCTGCAAGACAGATAATTAATAATTGATATCTATTGCATAATCAGGGTTTAACTTTCTAAGAGTTATTTTTTAGCAAAAAAAAAAACAGCTATGGTGATCATAACCATAGCTGTTTTTAATTTTTATAAACTAACGTAATACCGAAAGTCTATCTTTAAACTTTACCCCTCTTTATTGTTTTACAAAACGGGTAATATGTTGTTTTTTATCTGACGTAACTTTTAACATATACGTTCCTGTTTGTAAGTGATCTACTTTAATAGAAGAACTAAAATAACCATTCGCTACTGTTTCTCCTAATAAATTTATGATGCTATAAGTTGCTCCTTGAGATGGATCAAAAACTATATTTAGTATATTTTCTTTTACCGGGTTAGGATACACACTAATTTTTTGTGGTGGTGTAATTAAATCGGTTTTGTTAGCTTGCCCGTTGCAAGAGCTAATGAATGTCCATCTTGTAGCACCGCGCTCCCATAGATTACCTCTGTATGTTACTCTATTTCCTGTATTATAACGAACTCCTGATCTCCACTCCTCTATTCCTTCACATAAACTAGCTCCACATTTTCCAAGGTTTTTCCATCCTCTTGTAGTTCTTTCATATACATAATTTTTATATACAACTCGATCCCCAACAGCATAACTAACACCTGATACCCATGCTTCTACTCCTTCACAAATATCTGTAGTACTTCCTTCTTTGGTAGTTACCGTTAATGCATTACTGAAGTCTGAAATATTTCCTGCCGCATCTTTAGCTTTTACTCTAAAGGTATAGGCAGTATTTGCTGTTAATCCTGTTACCGAATACGAAGTACC
>CAYGUC010000001.1:92811-325808 GCA_964353005.1 uncultured Flavobacteriaceae bacterium
AAGATAAAGATAAAGAGGTTTCTTCAACATTAGATGCAGTTACATTTGCAGGAACACTTGGTGCTTCTGTATCTCTGGTTTCTTTGGTAGTAACAGTTAGTGTATTGCTAAAATCGGAAACGTTTCCTGCCGCATCTTTAGCTTTTACTCTAAAAGTATAGGTCGTATTAGCTGTTAATCCTGTTACCGAATACGAAGTACCACTAACGCTGGTGATCATTCTGTCTCCTTGGTATACATCGTATCCTGTTACCGCTACATTATCGTTAGAAGCTGACCAAGATAAAGATAAAGAGGTTTCTTCAACATTAGATGCAGTTACATTTGCAGGAACGCTTGGTGCCTGAGTATCACCAACATTTCCTTTAGGATATGTACCTGAAATGGAAAACAATCCTAAAGAAGAGTAATCAGAATATCCTGTAGATAGATTTCCTTCTCCTACACCATCTATTTCGATATAATAAGTACCACTTTGTAAAGTAGTAGCAATAGACGCTTTTAAACCTTGTGGATCTGAAGATGTAACTTCACTTCCATTACTGTTTAATAGTCTTGCTTTAATGTTTAGGTTTGGATAATATGGATTTGGATCGAAGGAAAAATTCACTTGTCCTCCTGAAGTTTGAAAAGAGAATACATCTTTATCTGATGTTTTTTCAATAATCCCTTCATTATCTGCTTTAGATACATTTCCGTTACTATCAGACACTAATTCTGTAGCTCCATTTATAGTATTACTATGATCATCTTTTTTATATCCAAAACCATTTCTAGAATTTGAAATAATTGCTAAATCATCCTGAGTATTGTTAGCATTGTCATATTCTCCTTTACTCCAGTGTCCTAATGTTTTATTAGCACTCCACCCCATTATTGGACTCCATTGTCCATGTCCTGAGTAATATGTGGTTCCTGATCTGGTTCCATCATGTGCCAATCCAAGAGTGTGCCCTACCTCGTGAGAACCTGTTTCTCCAGCAGATCTGGTTCCTAAATTAAACACCCAACATGGATCATCAGAGTTCCAACTAAAAGAGTTTAAGTATGCTACCCCACCAGATCCAGGTGCGGCATCTGTTGTTGGTGTAAATATAGCCATCATCCTTTGGCTTTTAGGAGTTGCATCAAATACATCTCTTCTGGTAGTAACGTTTATGTTAAAAGGATTAAAATCATCTACCATAATCCTCCAAACGGCAAGAATTTTTTCATCGCTAAAACCTGCTGGTTGTGCATTAATTGTTCTACCTCCTGCCCAACGGGTACCAGTTACTACTTCTCCATCAAAATCAAGATAGATAACATGAGATGCTCCAGGAAGACTTTCTAATTGTATTTGTGCTTTTTGCACACTTCCTGCAACAGGAGCATTATTAGTAATTTCTTTTTCTTGTTCAAAATCTACACATAATATGCTATGAATATCTGTATCTGTAGCTACTACTTGTCCGCTATTATTTGTGGAGATTTTAAATGCTTTTTTCTGATCATAAAAAACAATCTCTCCAGATATTTTTCCATCTTTTTCTGTAAAACTAAAAACAGGTTCTGTGGCTCCGGCATTTTTAGATACATTGTTTACAATGTTACCTGTTACAAAATATCCGTCTGCGGTATTGTTTTTAACGTTGGTTTTAAGACTGTATACTTTATTATCCGTTAGTTTAATATCAAAATTGTTATTGCTTGATTTAGCAGATAAAAAAGTTTGTGAAAAACTGTTTACAGTTCCTATAACGATTTCTCTTTTTTCTTGTGCAAATGAAGAAAAAGAGAGAATTAATAAAAAGGCAGTAAGAGAGACCTTTTTTAGTACATTAGAAAACATTCTTTTTTTAATGTTTAAATTTTTCATACTATGAGATTTAGGTAAGTGAGTTTGTGTTAAAATTCAATTTATAAGATAAGCGCCAAAAGTAAGGTTTGCTCTTTTTTTAGAGAGACCTTATCTAGAATTCATAAGGGTTCAATTAGAATTCGTTATTCCACAGAAAATAAGTGTGTATATAAAGAGAGTTTATTGGTTCTTATTACCATAAAAAACAAAGAACAAAACAAGTTTAAAATCGTTCTTATAATTTTACTTCGTCTACTCACGCAAGTATGTTTGCGTTCTTTTTTGATAGCGATATTGCTATTGTTTTGACATAAATACCCTATTTTTGAGTCTTTACAAAAAAATACAGAATGCGAACATTTCTTTTTTTAGGAATTATATTACTTTGTTTTGGATGCCAAAACCAAAGTGCTACCAATAATACACAAGAAGAAAAGCCTGTTTCTAAACTAGATAGTCTTTCTAAAGAAAAGGTCAAAATAGAAATTTTACAGCTTTCTCCCGAAGCTATTAAAAGTCTCGAAAGTTTTCATGACTTTCAAAACGTTAAAAGCATAGTAAATACGATGCATAATGCCAACCCTTTTTATATAAACAAATATGCAGATAGTGTTGATTTATTAATTGGCACTTTTAAAGAAACTTTGCCCCAAGAGTTAAGAAAAAACACCATAAAATCTCGTCTAAGTGTTTTGTCTACAGAGACTAGTCTGTTAAAAGAACTGGGAAAAAGGGAAAATCCTGATTCTAAAAAAATAATGGATGCAAATACCCGATTAATTAAAGCGTATAACAGTCTGGTTATTCAACTTAATGAATTGTCATTAGCAATCCCTGAAAACATTGAAAAAGAACTCTTGAGAGAATTAGATGATACACTAAAATTACCTAAAAGCTTATAGAAATCCCATAAAGAGTATTTTATCCATACCCTTGATATAATTAAAAGCCGATATCCTATGGCTTGTAAAAATATAAATAGATGAAAAAAACAATTTTACTCCTCGCTACATTAGTATTTAATTTCACTTTTGCTCAACAAAACAATGAAATCCATACTACTTTAGAACAATGGCATAAAACTGCTAGTGATGCTAATTTTGATGCTTATTTTAGTCTCATGACAGAAGATGCCATTTTTATAGGTACTGATGCTACAGAAAATTGGAGCAATACCGATTTTAAAGCATTCGCAAAACCTTATTTTGATAAGGGAAAAGCCTGGAGTTTTATGACACTGGAAAGAAATATTTTTACTGAAGACACATCTGATTTAGCATGGTTTGATGAGCTATTAGATACACAAATGGGCATATGTCGTGGTAGTGGGGTTTTACAAAAAACATCAAATGGCTGGAAAATAAAACACTATGTATTATCTATCGCTATCCCAAACGCAAATGTTAAAGAAATTACTGCGCTAAAAAAAGAATTCGATACTAATTTGATAGAAAAACTAAAACTCGAAAAGAAATAAGGTGTATTAATTAGAAATTAATGATTTTTTAAATTCTTCTAGATTTGAAAAGCATTTTTTAGCACCATTTTCTAAAAGAGCTACTTTATTTTTATCTCCTATTCCTATAAAATCGATAGATAAATTCTGTGCTGTTTTTAGATCCCAAAGACCATCTCCTATAGAAATAATTTTATCAAAATGAGATTTATTATAGAAAGTCTTAGCTTTTTGGATAGCATCCAAAACAAAACCTTCTCTGGATTCATGCGTTTTTGAGGTAGCAAGTAATCTTTCATCGTGCCATATATTGCATTGATTTAATTTCATCATTGCAGGTTTAGGTAATGCTCCTGTAGCAAAGCAAAACGGCACTTTTTTTTCTCTAAAAAGCGTAATTAAGGATTTTGCGCCTTCAATTTCTTTTACAGGATCAAATGCATTCATTTGATCTATAAGGTTTATTTCTAGATCCTCTATTAAACTATCGGGGAAAGCGTCTTTAAAATTACGCTCATAGTTATATCGCAATGCATAACTATCGGTGTGATGCTTGTAATTATTATAATCGGTATCAATATCCAAAATACCTATAGCCAGCAAAGCTCTTGTTACCGAAATCAAATACATCGGTACACTATCGGTAAGTGTTCCGTCGATATCAAATATGAATAATGTGTTTTTCAGATCTTTTCTTTTATAATTAATACCCTTAGAGCAAACTCACAAAGTATGCTTCTAAAAGTATATTTTGTTTTCTTGGTAAGCCTTACAGAATTAAACTTTTCAATATAAATTAAAGTGTATATTTTAAGGATACTATAAAATTTCTTCCTGCCGCAGCTATACCAGAAGAGTATGGTCTGTATCGTTGATCTGTAATGTTTTCTACAGATAGTATACTTTTTAATTTTTCTGTTATTTGGTATTGCGTCCTTACATTAAGTGTATACCAGGATGGGGAATACGGATTTCCGTTTTGGTCTGTTGCATACAAATAATCTTTACTTTGCTCTGAAGGAGAGAGATTCTCAAAACTCAAACTACCATTATATACAGAAAACACATCTACCGATAATTTGGGAATAACATAACTTATTTTTGTTGTTCCAAATTGTGGAGATACGTGTCTTGCTGGTGCTGTTGATCCGTCATCCAGTTCTTCTTCTCCCCCAACAAAAGTGTATTTAGAGGTTAGTTTTAAGTTTTCGGCAACCTTATATTCTAATCCAGCTTCAAAACCATATATTTTGGCATTAGCGGCATTTTGAATAGCTTGTACATTACTTAATTCTCCTCCATACTCAATTTGTGTTTCGCCATTAAGACTAAAGTCTCTGCGTACTAAGGCATCATCCAGATGTGTGTAATATGTAGATAAATCCAAAGAAAGTCTAGTATCAAAATTAAGTCGTACTCCTAACTCCCCATTATACGCATTTTCTGATTTTATATTAGGGTTTGGTACTACTACAGAGCCTGGTTCTGAATCAAAAATTTTACCTACATCATCTATATTTGGTGCTCTAAAGGCTGTTGAAAAGTTAAGTTTCCATTGTATTATATCATTAGGCAACCAACTTAATCCTGCAGTACTGGTTACTGCTTCTGTATCTATATTTCCTTCGGTAAATGGGAAATCAAAAAATTTAGTATCAAATTCTGAATATAAGATGATTCTATTGTATCGTAATCCTCCTTGAAATCTTAGTTTTTCATTAAATTTATGTCTAACACTTACATAACCTGCAATAGATTGCCAAGTAGCACCGTCTGGATATCTGGATGGTGCATCTACTACTGTATTTGTTTGTGTATCCAACTCTGACCCGCTTGAACTTACTTGATTTAAAACATATTCTAAACCGTAATAAAATGTTGTTTTTTTGGTGTACTTTTTTTCAAAATCTAAGTTTAGTGAATATGCATCTACTTGTTCTTTGGTTCTAGAAAAAACGATACTTCTAAAATCTCGATCGTTCCTGCTTTCTTCAAAATACTGATATGCTGCAGTAACTTTCATTTCATCATAAAGGGTGCTTTTTGATCTGTGTAATGCTTGCAGATTACTCATCAACCATTTTTGTGGACCATAAAACCATTCTGCAGATCTTAAATTTCCTTGTCTACGCCTTATTAAACGATCATAACGAGGATAATCTGAAGTTTCACTATACATAAGGCTTGCTTCAAAATCCCATTCTTTATTTGGAGCAAAGCGTATTTTTTGTAGCAAATTAATCTGATCATATCCTGTAAAAACCTGCTCCTTTGGGTTATCGTTTTGGATCACAAAATCTTCTCCGTTTAAAATATCTACATATTCATTTCTTAGATACTCGTCAGGACCATGGCTTCCCATTTTTAAGTCGTCAAAATCGGTATAACTTGCACTGGTAAAAAAAGCCCATTTTTCTAATCCTATATTAAAATCTACATGTCCGGTCTTTTCATTACTAGCGCTTGCATATCTAGCCTGTGCATTACCACTAAACCAATCTTTATCATGTAAAGCAAATTTGGGTCGTGTGGTATAAAAATTTAATACTCCTCCTACAGCATCACTACCATAAACTACAGATCCTGGTCCTAAGATAACTTCAGTTCTGTCTACTGCAAAAGGATCTATGGATATTACATTTTGTACATTTCCGCCTCTAAAAATCGCAGTATTCATACGTACCCCATCTACTGCCAACAGTAATCGATTGGTTGAAAAACCTCTAATAATAGGACTACCGCCTCCTAATTGGCTTTTTTGAATAAATACCTGCCCACTACTTTGTAAAAGATCTGCAGATGTTTGTGGGGTAGCAATTGCTATTTCATTAGAGTTGATGCTTACTATTTTTTGTGTAACATCTTTTTGTTCTTGCTCCCATTTTGAAACTGAAATAACTACTTCAGAAAGTTGATTTTCATCTAATATTAAATATACCGTGTTTGCTTTTGATATTTTTGATTTAAGAATATGAGTTTTTAGATGAGAAACATGTGTAAAATATAAAATCTCAGTTTCTAAAAAATTCGACACATCAGCCACCCCATCAAAATCAGTAATAGTACTTTTAGATTTATCTTTATTATAGATGGCTACATTTGGCAAAGGCTTATTGTTAGATGTACTATATACCGTTATTTCTTGAGCATTGTTGGGTAATGCAAAGAATAAGGTTAAGAGAAAAAGTGTGAATAATCGCATTATATTAATTAAAGATTTCGTTTAAAACAGAAAGTGATTTGGGCTTTTTAAAACCGTGCAAATGTAACTCAAAATATACTAATAGCATAGCGAGAATCTTACTGCGCATTGCCTTGGATAATTTGATATCCATGCTTGCCTCAAAAGTTGTGCCTAAAAAAAGTTTAAATTCTGCTATATGTTCCCCACTAATGCAGTATGTATTACTGCTTTTATATTGAAAAACACCGTCTAACATATTAAAATAAATTGCCTTGTCTGCAGAAACATCTGGATAAAACCCTAAATATTGTGTAAGTTTTGTTAAAAATACTATATGAAAATTACCAATCGTTTCATGTTCATCTAACCATACCAATGCTGTTTCTAAATACTCAAATAATTCTGTATTGGCTTCTTCTTCCTTTATTGCGTTTTTAAGAACTTCAGAAATAAAAAATACAAGAGAGCTTTTTACAAAATCGGTATGTAATGTTTTGTAAACCGTTTGTATTTTTGCTTCTTTAATTTTTTCTAAAGAACCTTTATCTTTATGAAAAGCCTCAATTTCTAATAAAGTAAGAGGTTGAAATAATGAAGCTCTTATTTTTCCTCGTTTTGATTTTAATACCCCTCTTAATAAATAGGATCGTAATCCACTTGTTTTGGTGAATAATGAAACTATTAAATCTGCCTCGCTATATCGTAAGGAATGTATAACTATTGCAGGAGAGTTGATTATCATTGTATATTATAATGTATAAAAAAATCTAATTTGATGAATTTATAACAGATGTTTTCATATCAAAAGCAAGGGTTATATAGGTGTTGTTATTAAATTTAAACTCATCTATTATTTGCCAACCTAATCTTTTGGTGTGTGCCTTTTCTGAAACTATATTTATTTTATTTATAAATGTGATACTAATTGGATATTTTTTAAACAATTCTATTCTCATTTTTTCAAAAATAAGGTTTAATACACCTTGCCCCCTATAGTTTTTGTCGATACAAACCGGCCCATACTGAAAACTGTTTTTTGTAGTAATCTCCTTTTCATTAAAGGATAACTTTGGGAAGCGAGAGATCATAAAAGTAAAGATCTCCCACTGTTTAAAGTACTCCCAGCTTCCTGCAAAAGCATACGCAATTATTGAAGTTTCGTGTTCTGCTATAAAAAGCCCGTCTTGTGCAATTATTTCTTCTATCTGGGGTATTGTAAATGGTGTTGTTACAAAGCCACCATCTCTTTCCTGTTCGGTTAAGTTCTTATACAGGTATTTTTCTTGTAATGCCAAAACCCCTTTTATATCGAACTTATTTGCGATTCGTGTTTTAATCATATCTAGGTTTTTACTATAGAAGCGGTTTAAACTTTTTTCAATTCGCTATAAAAATGCTCTTTTTCACTCAATTTTTGTCTTTTTCTTACTTCGTAGCGCCGCTATGAAGTGCAAAAAACACTTCAATTGATCAAAAAATAACTATTTTTCGCCAGAATCAAAAAAGTTTAAACCACTTCATAATCAACAAAGCCGTTCAAGATACAACTTAAACGGCTTTTTTTACAAAATTTAATATTTTGTTTACACAACTCCTTGTGCCAACATTGCATCTGCTACTTTTACAAAACCAGCGATGTTTGCCCCTTTTACATAATCTACATAACCATTTTCATCGGTACCGTATTCTAAACAAGCTGTATGGATATCTTCCATAATTTGTTTTAGTTTAGCATCTACCTCTTCTCTGGTCCAATTATAACGTAAAGAGTTTTGCGTCATTTCTAGCCCAGATGTTGCTACACCTCCTGCATTAGAAGCTTTACCTGGTGCAAAGAAAATTTTAGCTTTATGAAAAGCTAAAATAGCTTCTGGAGTACTTGGCATATTAGCTCCTTCACTAACACAAATACATCCATTAGCAATTAGCTTTTGTGCATCATCCCCATCTAACTCATTTTGAGTTGCACATGGTAATGCGATATCACATTTTACCTCCCATGGAGTTTTTCCTTCATGAAATTCTGCAGAAGGGTATTTATTCGTGTATTCGCTAATACGTCCTCTTTTTACATTTTTAAGCTCCATTACAAAAGATAGTTTTTCTGTATCGATACCGTCTTTATCATAGATATATCCAGATGAGTCTGATAATGTTACTACTTTTGCTCCTAATTGTGTCGCTTTTTCTGTTGCAAATTGTGCTACGTTTCCAGATCCTGAAACTGTTACCGTTTTTCCTTCAAAAGAATCTCCTTTAGTTTTCAGCATATTTTGTGCAAAATACACATTACCATATCCTGTAGCTTCAGGACGGATAAGGGATCCTCCCCAGCTTAATCCTTTTCCTGTAAGCACCCCTGTAAATTCGTTACGTAATTTGCGATACATACCAAATAAGAATCCAATCTCTCGACCACCTACTCCTATATCTCCCGCAGGAACATCTGTATTAGCTCCTATATGTCTAAAAAGCTCACTCATAAAACTATGGCAAAAACGCATAATCTCATCATCAGATTTTCCTTTTGGATCAAAATCAGATCCTCCTTTACCTCCGCCCATTGGGAGTGTAGTTAAACTATTTTTGAAAACCTGCTCAAAAGCTAAAAATTTTAAGATACTCATATTCACTGTTGGATGAAAACGCAATCCTCCTTTATATGGTCCAATTGCAGAATTCATTTGAATACGATATCCTCTATTTACATGGATTTCTCCTTTATCATCTACCCAAGGTACACGAAATGTAATAGCTCTCTCGGGCTCCACCATTCGTAAAAGAATGTTTTTACCATTATAAATATCTTTGGTAGCTATGTACGGTATTACAGTTTCTGCAACTTCTTGTACTGCTTGTAAGAACTCAGGCTCATGCGAGTTACGAGCCTTTACTTCTTCCATAAATGCATCTATCTTTGCTTGCATATGTTAATTGAATTAATAGATTCTTATCTAAAGGTTGAAATATCACGTCAAATATATGATATTCCTAAAAAAACAAGTTTATTTTTTTAATTTAATAATTATTTATCCAATTGCTTGTTTAAGATCTTCAATTAAATCCTCAACATCCTCAATGCCAACACTTAGCCGAATTAAAGAGTCTACAACTCCTGTTTTTTCACGTTCTTCTTTTGGTATCGAAGCATGCGTCATACTTGCTGGATGTCCTGCAAGGCTCTCTACACCTCCTAAAGATTCTGCAAGAGTGAAGAATTTAAGGTTTTCTACAATTTGAATCGCTTTATCATAATCATTCCCTTTGGTTACAAAAGAGATCATACCTCCAAAACCATCCATCTGTTCTTTGGCAATATTATGATTAGGATGATCTTCAAAACCTGGCCAATATACTTTTTCAATTTTGGGGTGGTTTTTTAGATACTTTGCGATAGTTTCTCCATTTTCACAATGGCGTTGCATACGTATATGTAATGTTTTGATTCCTCTTAAAACCAAAAAACTATCTTGTGGTCCACATACAGCACCACTAGCGTTTTGAATAAAGTATAGTCTTTCTGCTAATTTTTCGTCTTTTACGATCAACGCTCCCATAACCACATCACTGTGCCCCCCAAGATACTTAGTAGCACTATGCATTACTATATCTGCACCAAGATCTAATGGTCTTTGTAAATATGGAGTAGCAAAAGTATTATCTACCGCTAGCAAAACATTATGTTTTTTTGATACTTTAGCAACTGCTTTGACATCAATAATATTCATCATTGGGTTTGTTGGTGTTTCTACCCAAATCAACTTTGTATTATCATTTATATACTCTTCAATTTTATCGGCATTTTGCATACCAATAAAGTGAAATTTAATTCCAAAGCCTTCAAATATTTTAGTAAACAAACGATATGTACCACCATATAAATCATTTGTAGAAATAACCTCATCACCAGGTTTTAACAATTTAACCACTGCATCAATTGCAGCTAAACCAGATCCAAAGGCTAGTCCAAATTTTCCGTTTTCAATACTAGCAAAGGAATCTTCTAATGCTTTTCTTGTTGGATTATGCGTTCTACTGTATTCAAATCCTTTATGCCCTCCGGGTGTGGTTTGTGCATACGTAGAGGTTTGATATATAGGAGGCATAACAGCGCCATATGCTGGATCATGTTGTTGCCCTCCATGAATTGTTTTCGTGTTAAATTTCATCTATATAATAGTTTTTGACAAGAATAAATTAACTTGCTGATTTTATGCTAAAAAAACAGCACAAATGTATGATTTAATTCGTTCTAATCATATTTCAATGAACACCTTTAGTAGATGATTAACACAAAAACTAACACCAATTTAAAATTCATTTACATATTATTTATGTTATTGGGTTTATACGGTTGCAACAATAAAGAATCTTTTACCTTTGTGAAACAAAATTTCACTACAGACACTTTAAAAAGTTGCAGAAATACAGACTGTGCTTTGCTAGAAATCAATCTTTTAAAAACAATAGAAGAGAGCAAAAATGCTGCTGTTATGAATACAGAAATTGAAACTGCAGCATGTAGTATTTTAAACATAGACGAAGATACACCAGAGCCCAATCTACAAAACGCAATTGAAGAGTTTAACAATTCTTATCAAACCATTAGTAAGGAGTATCCAAATGAGACTATTCCTTATGAAGCTAATATTGATTGCAAGATTAGTTTTCAAAACAAAAATATAATCTCTCTAGTAATGGACTTTTATATATTTACAGGTGGTGCCCATGGTTATGGAGGAATCACCTATATAAACTTGGATACAAAAACTGGCAAGCGATTTTTGAACAAAACATTATTTAAGGATTATAAAAAGTTTAAAGAGTATGCTGAAAAAGTATTTAGATCCAAAAATGAGATTATTCAAAACGAATCTATTAATAGTACTGGTTTCTTTTTTGAAGATGATATTTTTAGTTTACCAGAAAATATAGGGTTTACAGATACCGATGTTGTTTTATATTATAATCAATACGAGATTAGTTCCTATGCTGAAGGACCTATCGAACTTAAATTAAATAAAGAAGAAGTTGCTTTATTTTTTGCTATCGAAATCTTCTAGCACAAAAGATCCTCTTCTTTATTTAAACAATGACTTTGTGATTCTCGCTTTTTAAAAAAAGGTTATATTGATTTTTTAAGTGCAAGGATATATCCTAGATGAATTCCCTCATGAAAATTATTGAAGCTTATCGCATCTTGAACCGATTTTAAAACAAAACCTGTACTGGTTTCGTAATCATTATAGTTACTAAAAACTCTATTTTGTAAATCTTTTTCTGTTTTATCTAATGTAGTGAATAAGAGTTTTTTTATTTCTGCGACTTCTAACGCTGTAGCTGGTCTTTCGGTTTTTGTTCCTTTTTTATATAAATCTACTATTTTATCATCAATCATCATTGGTAACCCACTTAGCTTATATACCAACAATTGTTGGGTTACTATAACATGGGCAACATTCCATATTAGATTATTTTTAAATCCTTCTGGTACTTTATTTAGTTGCTCTAAAGAATACTTATCTAGTATTTTTTCTAATGCTTTTCGATTAACACGTGTAATTGTTATGGGATCTTGCATAGTATATTTGTTAATTTTATTGTTTTTAAGAGTTATATTTCGACTGTGCTCTGCACGGGTATAAATTTGCCAAGGATTATCTTACTTAAAACTTATAGTTATAACGTATTTCATAATTTTTACCCAAAAATATGAGTTTTAATTGTGAAATGAATTTCCTTTGTGACGATTTTGACACTTAATACAAATCGATTGTGAAAAAAATATACCATTTATCTACTTGTGATACTTGTAAACGAATTATTGGAGAATTAAAGATCCCTTCGGATTTTGTTTTGCAGGATATTAAAAAAGAACCAATTACTGCAGAACAAATAAATGACATGAAAAAATTGGCTGGAAGCTATGAGGCTTTATTCAGTAAACGTGCCAGATTATATAAAGAAAGGGATCTTAAAAATCAAAACTTAACAGAAGAAGATTATAAAAATTTAATTTTAGAGCATTATACGTTTTTAAAACGACCAGTAATTATAATCGACAATCATATTTTTGTAGGAAATGCTAAAAAAACAGTAGAAGCTGCAAAATTAGCCATCTAATTTATGAGTAGAAGAACCTTAGCACTCATTGCAGCTAGTTTTGTTGCTGTATTTTATGGTGCCAATTATACGATTGCAAAAGATGTAATGCCTCACTATATAGAACCTTTTGGCTTTATTGTTATACGGGTGTTTGGAGCTTTTTTACTTTTCTGGGGCATTAGTTTTTTAGGCCCTAAAGAAAAAATAATTCGTAAAGATTTTGTTCATATTGCTTTTGCCTCTTTATTTGGTGTAGGTATAAATATGCTTGCTTTTTTTGAAGGTTTAAATCTTACTACTCCGATTAATGCATCTGTCTTAATGGTTACTGCTCCAATACTAGTTTTGGTATTAGCTACAGTATTTTTAAAAGAAAAAATAAGGACTTTAAAAGTATTAGGTGTTTTAATAGGGCTTTCTGGTACATTGCTTATTATACTTTACGGAACAGGAAACTCTGGCACTGCAACAAATCCAACATTAGGTAACTTTTTGGTTTTTGTAAATGCTGCTTCTTATGCTTGTTATATAATAATTGTAAAAAAGATTACTCAAAAATATCATCCATTCACCTTTATGAAATGGATGTATGGTATAGGTTTTTTATTTGTATTACCTTTTGGTTTTTCTCAACTACTAGAAGTAGAACCTAGTTTAATACCATTAGAAGGATTTCTTAAAATTGGCTATGTTATCGTATTTGCTACTTTTGGAACCTATATTCTTAATATTTTTGCTATTAGAGAGCTTAAACCAACTACAGTTGCTGTTTTTATTTACCTACAACCTCTATTAGCTTCTGTATTTGCTATAAGTCTAGGAAAAGACAAATTAGATCTAATTAAAATTATTGCAACTATACTAATCTTTATTGGAGTTTACTTGGTTACCAAAAAACCAAAAACTCTAACTTAAATCCACTGGAGTTTTTGCAAATTTCCTAGTATCCTCTTTAGTAAGAACTCTAAAATCCTTAGGATGTTCTACTTTATTTAAGAGTTGCTGCATCTCTTCAGGAAGAGAAATTAGCTTACGATTTCCTAGATCTATCCAAGCGCCCATCATTTCACATTGAGCAAAATTACGTCCTTTATAATCATAATATCTGTGTCTAAATTCAAAAAATTTTCCATCTTCACTTAACCCTGTAATTTCTAAAGAAACTTTAACTGGTCTACCATAAAAAACCTCTTTAAAATAATAAATGTGTTCGTAAAAAACTACTGGACCTATATTGAATTTAGCTAACGACTGCTGATCAAATCCTTTTTCTATTAGAAAAGCCATTCTTGTATGTGCTGCAAATTCTATATAAGATTTATTCGCTAAATGTCGGTTAGCATCAATATCATTCCACCTAATTTCAAAGTCTTTTAGATACATTGTATTCTTTTTTTATGAAAAACAAAAGTACAAAACATTTATTATGCGCGCATAATAGGGTGTTGTTAAAAAATAAATGAATTTACTGTATTCTCTATTAAATTATATTTCAATTCTAACTATTTAGGATATACCTTTTTAAACACTCTGCATATAATCTTCTGCAAATACTTTATCCAGATAAAAAATTAATTCTTGAGCATTTTCTTTATTAAAAATCATTGGAGGTTTGATTTTCAAAACATTATGGTCTGGCCCATCTATACTCATTAAAATCCCATGGTCTTTTATTCTATTTGCCAAATAATCTGCTTGCTCTGCTAATGGATTCATAACATTATCAACCAGTTCAAAACCCAAAAATAGTCCTTGCCCACGCACATCCCCAATGATTGGGTATTTTACTGCTAGTTTTTTTAGTTCTTCTTTTAGAAATTCTCCAATTTCTAAAGCGTGTCGTTGTAGCTTATCTCGTTTTACTGTTTTAATAACCTCGGCTCCAATAGCCGAAGAAACTGGGTTTCCACCAAAGGTGTTAAAATACTCCATTCCGTTAGCGAATTTATCTGCTACTTCTTGTGTACAAACAACAGCCGCCAATGGATGTCCGTTACCTAAAGGTTTTCCTATAGTTACAATATCCGGCACTACATCATACAACTGAAATCCCCAAAAGGTTTTCCCTACCCTTCCGCATCCTACTTGTACTTCATCAGAAATGCATAATCCTCCTGCTGCACGAATATATTCATAAGCTTTAGGTAAAAAACCGTCGGGTAGTTCAATTTGACCTCCACAACTTATAATAGGCTCTATGATAAAAGCTCCAACTCCTCTTTCTTTTTTATGTATTGTGTCGATACATTTCTGAACCTCTAGTGCATATTGTGCTCCTGTATTTTTTCCTCTATATTTGCCTCTATAGGCATCTGGCAAAGGAAATATTTGTGTATATTCTGGGGCTCCATTACCTCCATTACCATCAAATTTATAAGAACTAATATCAATACACATATTAGCGTTTCCGTGGTAACCAATTTCTGAAGCTATGATATCCCGTTCACCAGTTACAGCTTTAACCATTCGAATAGCTAGTTCGTTAGCTTCACTTCCTGAATTAACAAAATGCAATACATTTAATTCTGGTGGCAGGGTTTCTATAAGTTCCTTTGCTAATTCGTTAATATTATCATGCAAATAACGAGAATTGGTATTAATCAAAGCCATTTGTTCTTGACCTGCTTTGACTACGGTGTAATTTTCATGTCCAACATGAGCTACATTATTTACCGTATCTAAGTATTTTTTACCGTATTGATTTATTAGATATTGCCCTGATCCACGTACCATTTTAATAGGTACTTTATACTGCAAACTCAAGCTTTTTCCTAAGTGCTTTTTTCTATAAGAAATCAATTCTTCATTAGCAGCATTTTTTTTATGGCTTAGGTTTTTCAATTTGAATAAAGAATTTGGATCCGGACATATTCCTCTCCATACTTCTAATTGATTATAATATGCTACTCCAGGAAAATCTATAGTATAGTCTAGCATAGAATGCATAATCTGAAAATGTAAATGTGGTGCCCAATTTCCATTTTGAGTCGAATCCCCCAGATAACCAATACATTCCCCTTTTTTTAGGATATCACCATGCTTTTTTTGCATGGCACTATCTACGGTCAAATGTCCATATAGCGTATAAAATACTATGGATTCTTCTTCGTGCTTAAGTATAATTAATCCTCCATAATTTTTATCTCCTGTATGGTTAAATGTTGTTACAACTTCTCCATCAAACAATGCGTGAACAGGGGTGTTTGCTGGTAGCCAAAAGTCTATTCCAAGATGTATTGTTCTACTTTCTCTTCCACTATTCCCTATTTTATCATAAGAATCTGATGTATATAAAGCTCTAGGTTCCAGATATCCTCCTGCGATAATTTTGTTTGGATTTTCCTTTTGAAGACGGTTAATTTTAAATTGAAATAACTCTAAATCATTGAATTCTTGTTGGTGTCCAACCCATTTGCTAGATACACTTAAATCTAATAGATGAACGTCATTTTTTTGTACCGATGGAAATAGATTGGATAGAGAAAAGGTATTATTCTCTGTCCAAGAGGTAAATATCTTTTGATTGGGGTGTACTGAATATCCGCAAGCATCTCTAAAGCTATAATATGCATATTCTTCGCTAATATTTTTCCACTTTTTCAATACTTCCCAAGCTGATTTTTCACTAATCAATAAGTATTCATTATCTGGCTCTTGGGTTTTATTAATAGCTGACTTGGTTACCGAAATTACTAATCGCATTGCTATGGATATGTACAGGTGTTTTAATTCATCTTCACTTAAAGAAAAAGAAGAATGGTATCCTTGTAGTATTGGTAATGCAGCTTCTAATGGTTCATTATAATTCATTATCGCATATGCACAAGCAATCGCTACATCATTTATAATCTGTGTATGTATTGCATCCCCATAATCTATTGCTGCTCTAACTTTTGGATAAATTATGTCTTTAGAAACAATAACATTATTATCATTAGCATCGTTATGAACCACTGCTTTTCTGAGCATGGAATAGGTGTCTTGTACGGTATCAAATCTATTTTGAAAAAAAGAAATAATATCTTTTTCTTCTCCTTTAAACAGATGTAGATATTCTTTGGTCCATAAAGATTGAGCTACATCCCAGACAAACTCCCGATGGGCTTTAGGATGGTCAAATCCTTGTAACGCCCCAGTTAACAATCCACATTGTTCTCCCAAACTATATCGCAATACGTCTAACTTTGGATTTACAGTACTCCATACTCTACCACTTACCCAAGATAATAACCTTATTTTACGTTTATTTCCGTGTTCATCGATAATTTCTGAAATAGTATTTCCTTTAGTATCCTTGATTACTTTTGGAGCAATTAGACTTTCTCCTTTATGTGCAATATATTGTAATAATTGTTGTTGAAATTCAAGATAATTTTCATCTTCATCGGGTCGTGAAATTTTTAAGATATATCCATCCTCATTTTTGATTTTAATTCTAAAATTAAAATCTATTTCTCCAGGAAGCGAAACGGCTTTTCCTTCAATTCCGTATACTTGTTGTGCTATTTTTTCTGCTTGACTTGCTGTTATCTGTAGTACTGTATACCCCATTAATTATTCTTTTTTAATAGTGTTATCACCCATTATTATACTACTACTAAAATTTTATAAATGTACCCTTGTCTTGCAATGGGATGATAACTTTTTATGTTTCAAATGTATTATATTTTTTCTTTAAGCAAAACAGCAAATGATACTTTGATTAATTGAAGAAAAAGTTATTCTAAGAAACAATATCTTTTTCAAAAAATTAAATGTAAAGGCTATTTATTCCTACCTTGGGAAAGTGACTAATAAAAAATTTAAAAAACAATTTATGCTTGTCCAAAAATAGTTGCATGTTTGTAATGGTAAAATCCTTTGGAAGGAAAGATTAATAATGTGCTGTACCTGTTATGACATTATGTAAAACTATTAAATCAATCTTGAAAATATGCAGGATGAAGAAAATTTACCTGAAAAAAGAACAAACAAAGGATAATATTTTATACTAATGCCAATACTTACCTCAAAGTACAAACCTTCTATACTATTTAGAAATGGATATGTATCTACTATCTATCCTAATATAATAAGAAAAGTAAAAGGAGTATCGCAAAAAAGAGAACGGGTAGAATTAGAAGACGGTGATTTTATAGATTTAGACTGGAGTTATGCTCTTGTACAAAACTCAAAAAAAATTGCGGTAATCGTTCATGGATTAGAGGGCAACGGGCAAAGGCAATATATGCTTGGGCTTGCCAAATATTTAAATGATAATGGTTGGGATTCTGTATCTATAAATCTAAGAAATTGTAGTGGAGAAGCAAATAGGCTATACAAATCTTATAATGCCGGAGTTAGCGAGGATTTAGATCAAATCATACAATATATTCTTACAAAATATGAATATAACAATATATCAATATGTGGATTTAGTTTAGGCGGAAACATAGTACTTAAATATTTAGGAGAAGATCGATCTTTACCTAAAGAAATAAAAAGTGCTGTAGCCATTTCTGTTCCATGTGATCTTTATGACTCTTTATCTGAAATCAATAAACCTAAAAATTACATCTACCAACAACGGTTTATCAAACATCTAAAGAAAAAACTATACGATCGCCAAATTCATTTTCCAGATGTTTTAAGTAAATCAGATATTAAAAACTGTACATCTATTCAGGACATCGATAATTTATATACCAGTAGAGCACATGGTTATAAAGATGCAATAGATTATTATTCAAAATGTAGTTCAAAACAGTTTCTTAAAAACATACAAAAGCCTACTTTAATTTTAAATGCTAAGAATGATTCTTTTCTAGGAGATCTTTGTTATCCTATTAATGAGGCTAAGAAAAATCCTAATTTATTTCTAGAAATCCCTGATTATGGCGGTCATGTAGGTTTTTATCTACCTAATAAAATATACTATAACGAAAAAAGAACCTTAGAGTTTTTTGAAAACAAATCTTAGAGCTTTTTCTTACGAAAAAGTATAATAGATCCTCGCAAATCTTCTACTGATGCTGGTTAATGTTTTATAGCTAAGTTTTTCACCTCTTAATCGAAAAACTTTTTTTACTGAGAACGTGAGTTCGGTGTAAGAAAATTTACGTCAGTCAGAGTGATTTTTGATAGAAAATTGTATCGAAGACAAGTAAATTTTTAAGCAAAAGCCTAATTTCGATACAATTTTTCTCCGTTTCACTATGAAAAATCACTCAATTTGACGGCTTTTTAAAACTTACGTCGAACTCACGTTGAGAGTCTTTTAAGAAATTCAGCAACACCTCTTCTTATAACTTCTGAAGAATATAATTACGATATTACATCAGGTATATCTGCTCCTACTATACTCTATTTAGTTTCTACTTTTTTGGATTTTTTGTATCTGGAACTATTAGATCAACATTATTGTAATAACAATTTTAAGCGCTATTACTACTTTTCAAAGACTAGCATTTGATCAATTATATTGAGATTCTTATTTTCCATTTTTATATGGTTACCATCTGCAGTAGTTCTTATCGTGCCATTTTCTCGCTTGGTGCATGTTAAGCAGATATAAATATTACTTTTAAAAAAACAAAAAGTAGTATTTATATCTAAAAACTAAAATTCTTAAAAAAATGTTAACAACTAAGGCTGTTTATTAAATTAAATTCATATATTCGTCTTGCTTATAACAACTTCACATTTCATATCACATAAAATCATTTTAGTATTTGGCTTTTTATATTTTCTAATATGTAGCTCTAAGTTATATAAAAGCATTGTCAATGCAGAAAAATTTCTGCTTGCTTGCTAGTAATTATATAAAAGGGAATAATTAAATTTTATCTGTTTTTAAAATAGATTTATTAATTTACTTGTGTCGGGGGACACAAAAAATATATAATTACTAAACCCTCTCCTTATTAACTAAAGAGAGGGTTTTGCTTTTTATTATTTTTCTATACGATAAATTTAAGTCTTTAAAACATTCTCCACTTACTGTTGCTAATAATCTTCAGATAAAAAATGGTTTAAAAAAGGTATTATCTTAATTTTGAAAATGAGTTTTATGTTAATACACCTTAAAAATCATTTCATAATAGAAATATATAGTTTCATCATGAAAATTTACCACTTTATGTAATTACCCAAAATTTAATTATCTTTTTAGAATATATTTATGACAACTAATACAAACTCAAGTTATAGTGAAAAAGTTGTTATAAATTCCATTTTTAAAATGGTATTAGACTTTTAAGTAAATTAAAAGAACCGAAAGAAATTGTTTCGGTTCTTTTTTTATAGATATTTAATCATTACTAACCTAAATTCACTTTAGTAATATTAAAAAATACAGGTTTAAACTATCAAAATTATTCTAAAAACTCTTCTACTTATCTAGCATTAAATTGACCATTATATTCTTTGAAATTCTATAAATATGGTAAAACTTATAGAAAAATCAGAAAATACGATTGTAAAGCATCTTTATTCTACCTACAAACCCCTTATTAACAAGCCATTATTGTACCTGTTTTCTTACGTCAATCAATCAACCCATACTTCTTATTATTAGTATTTAAGTTTTATAAAGAGTTTTTACTTACAGTCATCGAAAAGTTTTTTGTCTTTGAAGATAATTTATCATTTTTGCTCTATAACTACAACTACCTCAATAACTAACTAACTCAGCGAAAAATGCAACTAAATCAAAAAATCTTCTTTTCAGAATAGGAAAACAGACTCTATATTTTAAAATCTATTTTCTTAAACAAACTATTTTAATCTCTTTACTATTCTGTAAAATAGTATCTGATACTAATAGTCAGTAACTAGCTTATGGTTATTTGTTAAAAATCTTTACCATATCATAATGGTGTAAGGTTTTAATAATAAAAAACAACAGAGGCTATTAAACTCTTAAAAACTAAACCCTTATTAATTATAAACACAAACAAAAAATGAAAAAACCACTTATTATTTTAATTGCACTAATTTGTTATATGGGGCATTCTCAATATAATTCGAGTGCTCCATGGATGGAAGATTTGAGTCAAAATAAAAGCTCTTCAGGTATCGATATCCCTCTAAAATTTCAAAAAATAACTAATGCATTTGACGCCTATTGGGAAAACAAAGATTATAAAAAAAAGGGTAGTGGATACAAGCCTTTTATGAGATGGGAAGAGTATTGGAAAAACTCTTTATTACCAGATGGTACTATGCCAACTCCTGAAAATTTATGGAAAGCTTGGGAAGAAAAGAACAATATGGTTTCTTCTTCTAAAAACGCAGTAGCAAGTTGGGTTCCTATGGGACCATTTAATCATGAAGTAACAGGTTCTTGGTCTCCTGGACAAGGACGAGTAAATGTTGCTATTGTAGATCCCAATAATCCTAACACATTTTATATTGGAGCTCCGGCAGGAGGAATATGGAAATCTACTGATAAAGGTGCTAACTGGACATCTTTATCTGATAATCTTCCTCAAATAGGAGTTTCTGGTATAGCTATCGATCCTAATAACTCCAATACCATTTATATTTCAACAGGAGATGACGATGCCAGTGATTCCTATAGTATTGGGGTTCTTAAATCTACCGATGGAGGAAGCTCTTGGGCAAAAACAGGTTTAGAATTTACAAATTCGCAAACCACTAGTAATGATATCTATATCGACCCAAATAACTCGAATACTTTATGGATTGCTACAAGCGTAGGGGTATATAAAACTACTAATGCAGGAAATACATGGACCAGAACATTGACTGGAGATATAAAGGACATTAAATTGAAGCCAGGAAACTCTAGTGTTATTTATGCCGCTACAAAAAACTCTTTCTATAAATCTACGAATGGAGGAAATAGCTTTACAAAAATCCAAAGTGGATTACCAACAAGTTCAGGAAGATTCGTAATCGAAGTTACTCCTGCTAATCCTGACTATGTGTATATCTTAAGTGCCAAAGATAGAAATGCAAATTATGCTTTTCAAGGTTTATATCGCTCTACCAATAGTGGGGACAGTTTTTCTAAAACTTTAGAAACCACTAATATTTTAGAATCAAGTCAGGCTTGGTATGATTTAGCTTTAGCAGTTTCGGATACAAATGCTAATACCGTTTTTGTAGGATGCTTTAATGTATGGAAATCTACAGATGGTGGAGACAACTTTAAGGTGATTAACGATTGGGCAAGACCTCAACAAGCAACATACACACATGCTGATATTCATTTTTTACGATATTATAACGGAAAACTATTTTGTGGTAGTGATGGAGGAGTATATCTTTCTGAAAACAACGGAGGAAGTTTTACCGATTTAACCGAAGGATTGCAGATTGGTCAGTTCTATAGAATATCAGTTGCCGAAAATAGTAGTTCTAATAATATTGTAGGAGGGTTACAAGACAACGGAGGATATGCACGTAATGGAAACACCTGGAACAATTATTTTGGTGCAGACGGAATGGATTGTGCAGTAAGCGGTACAGATCCTAATACGTATTATGGATTTTTACAAGGGGGAGGGTCTCTTTATAAAACCACCAATAGAGGACAAACACAAAACAAAGTTGCTAATGGTCCAGAAGCAGGAAATTGGGTTACTCCTCTGGTTTCTGATAAAGATGGAAATATTTATGCTGGATATTCAAGCTTTTATAAATTAAACAACACTTCTTTTCAAAAACAAAGCTCTTTTAATTTTGGTGGTAAACTTGATCAGATAGAAGTTGATCCATCTAATACAAACAATATCTATGTTTCTCGAAAAAATAATTTATACAAAAGTACCAACAAGGGAGTAAACTGGACAAAAGTTTATTCTTCTGCTACAAATATTACTTCTATAGAAGTGCATAACGACAATAGTAATATTATTTTTATATCTACTAGTGGATATTCTGCATCAGGAGTTTCTAATGGAGTTTTTAAATCCACAAATCAGGGATCTAATTTTTCTAATATTACTGGTAATCTACCTAGTGAAGCCAAAAATGTAGTACGCCACCAAAAAGGCACCGAAAACATCTATGTAGGTACTTATTTAGGAGTGTATTATAAGCAAGGAAATAGTGACTGGGAGAATTATTCTGAAAATTTACCTAATGTTTCTGTTAGAGACTTAGAAGTTAATTATAAAGATCAAGTATTATTAGCAGGTACTTATGGAAGAGGAGTATGGAAAATACCTTTAGTAGGATCATCCACCACAGATACACAAGCACCTTCTGCCCCTACCAGTTTAACAGCATCTAATATAACACAAACTACAGTTGATTTATCCTGGACCGCTTCTACAGATAATATTGGGGTAACAGGATATGATGTATATCAAGGCACCACTATTATTGGTACAGTAACCACTACAACATATCAAGCTACTGGTTTAACAGCTAATACAGCATATTCTTTTAAAATTAAAGCTAAAGACGCAGCAGGAAATCAATCTGGCTTTAGTAATACTGCATCTGCTACAACCAACGGGGATACTAATCCAACAAACTATTGTGCCTCTAATGGTAAAAGTACCACAGATGAATACATAAGTAATGTAAAATTAGGTACTATTAATAAAACTTCTGCTGCAGGAACTGGAGGATATAGTGATTTTACAGCAGAATCTACTGAATTATCTAAAGGAGGTTCTACCTCTATTACCATTACTCCTACATGGACTGGAACTAAATATAATGAAGGATACAGTGTATGGATTGATTATAACCAAGATGGTGACTTTGCGGATACAGGAGAACAAGTATGGACAAAAGCTGCTTCGACAACAACTCCTGTAAGCGGTAACTTTACTGTACCTGCAACTGCAAAAGATGGAAGCACAAGAATGAGAATATCTATGAAATACAATGCAATACCTACCGCTTGTGAATCTTTTAGTTATGGTGAAGTAGAGGATTATACTGTTATTATTGGTGGATCTGGTAGTGGCGATGAAGATACTCAAGTACCTTCTGCACCTTCTGCATTAAAAGCTTCTAATATAACTGAAACTTCTGTAACACTATCCTGGGAGGCTTCTACAGATGATACTGGAGTAACGGGTTATGATGTTTATCAAGAAAACACAATTAAAACTTCTGTTTCTGGTACTACTACTAATATTACAGGATTAATCGCCAATACCACATACAAGTTTAGTGTCAAAGCCAAAGATGCGGCAGGAAATGTATCTGTTTCTAGTACTATCATAGAGGTAACTACAACTAGTTCTGATCCTTGTGCAGGAGTTGCTCCATACAATTCTTCTACAAATTATCAACCAGGAGATAAAGTAACTTATTTAGGTAATCTTTATGAGAGAACTACTACGGGATGGATAAATCTGGGATCTTGTGGTGCATTTGCAAGAAGCACTACTTCTATTCCTAATAACAGTAATGCTCTGGAGTTCTATCCTAACCCTGTTACCGAAGGTTATATAACAGTAACCGTAAATAATGACCTATGGAAATCAGGGACTATATTAATTATAGATGTAAAAGGAAACATTGTACAGGAAATTAAACTTAAAAATAAAGAGACTCGAATAAACACCTCTAAATTTGCTAGCGGAAATTATTTTGTAACTCTTTTTAATGGTGCCAAAAGCTACAATAAGCAAATGATTATAAAATAATCAGCACAATAAGTTCATATTAAAAAAATTGCGCAGACACTCCTATAAAAAATGATGTCTGCGCATTTTTTTGTATTATAATTCATCTACATTATTTTTATTAACCAATGCTCTTATAATAAAGACCTTTTAAAAGATAGTTCTCTTTTTTTATTATAAAAACATACTCTGCTCCCAAAACATATTTTTTGTCTCAAATAACTATTTAAGGCATAATTTACAGAGAACAATCTGTCATATCCAATTCATTTTCAATACTTTTATAATAACTAAACGTAAACTCAATTAAAATGAACAAAATTAATCTTCCTACTATTTTTATAATGGTACACATGTTTGGATACTCTGAAGAAAGAGATTTTAAACAAAAAAACATGTATTAGTACAGAAAAATAATTTTCTATACCCTTAAATTCTTAATAAGAGGGTGTTTTCTGTACACGTCAAATAAATCTTATTAAACTCATACTTTACAAAAAGTAATTTTTTCTTTATTCCATAGATTATTTTATAGGGTACGTATTGTTTATATAGACTCATTTTTATCTCTATAGGAAAGTAGAAAAGAATAAAAATTAACTCTTAAAACACACAAATCATGAAAAAAAATGTAACACCAACAAAATTACATATCCTATGGGTATGCGCTCTGCTTTTTATGTGCACTATTTTTAAAACACAAGCACAAGAAAAATACTATCGGGTAGTTTTTGAAACCAATAAAGAACAATTAGAATCTTTACAAAAAAAGGGGTTAGATGTGGATCATTTTCATTTTGAAAAAGGAAAAGCTACCGCAGAAATCTCTGGTAGCGACCTCAAATTACTTAAAGAAAATAATGTAAGACATAAAATATTAATTCGTAATCTATCCAAAAGAATTCCAAAAATAAATAAGAGAATTGATAAAAGTAATGCTCGAAAAGCAGCTAAATCCAATGCTCAAAAAGTACCTTCTCCAACAAATTTTTCTTTAGGTAGTATGGGGGGATTTCATAAACATGACGAAGCTATCGCTGCCTTAGACAAAATGAGACAATTGTACCCTCAACTTATCACTGTTAAATCTTCTATAGGAACAACTGTTCAAGGAAGACCTATTTATATGGTAAAAATAAGTGATAATGCCGATACCGATGAAAATGAAGATGAAATGCTTTTTACCTCTATACACCATGCAAGAGAACCTGTTGGGCTTTCTCAAAATCTTTTCTATATGTGGTATCTTTTAGAAAATTATAACTCAGATCCAGAAATCAAAACACTAGTAGATAATACCGAATTATATTTTATACCTATTATTAATCCAGACGGGTACATACACAACCAACAAACCAATCCTAACGGAGGAGGGTATTGGAGAAAAAATCGACGCAATAACGGAGGTAGTTATGGTGTAGATCTTAATCGCAATTATGGATACCAATGGGCAGCTCCAGGAGGCTCCTCTTCAAATCCTAATCAAGATTCTTATCATGGCCCTTCTAAATTTTCGGAACCCGAAACACAAGCTATGAGGGATTTTACCAATCAACATGACTTTGTAGCTGCATTAAACTATCACTCTTTTGGTAATCTTTTAATTCATCCTTGGGGATATAAAGCAAATACGTTTACCCCAGATCAAAATACATTTGTAAAAATGTGTACGTATATGACAGAAGAAAACTCTTATACCTACGGTACTCCAAATCAAACTGTAAACTATACTGCAGGAGGAAGTTCTGATGACTGGATGTATGGAGAACAAAGTTCTAAACCAAAAGTTTTTGCTATGACACCAGAAGTAGGTAGCGATGGTTTCTGGCCAGCTTCCAGTAGGATTATTCCTTTATGTAACGAGGTATTTCCTTTTAATCTGAAAATAATGCAAATGGCTACTAAATATGCCAAAGTAACCCCTTCTAACATAAATCAAACTGTTACAACTACAACTGGATCTGTAGCATATTCTATAAAACGTTTTAGCCTTAAGCAAGCAACCTGGACCGTTAGTTTATCTTCTAACTCTACATATATAGCTTCTCTGGGGCAACCAAAACAATATAATAATATAGCCTTTTTAGGTGCAGAAAATGGTATCATCAATTTTGAATTAAAAACAACGACTCCATCAGGCACACAAATACCTGTTACTATTACTATAAATAATGGCTCTTGGGAGTATACCACAAATGTTACTATTACTTACAATGGCGGATCCACAAACTGTACTGCAACCGTACCTGTATCTGTTACTTCCTCTAACATAACTTCTACTACTGCTTCTGTTAATTGGGATGCTGTATCTAATGCTACTTATGACGTAAGATACCGCCAAACAGGAACCGCTTCCTGGATTACCTCTGCAGAAAACGGAACTTCTAAAGTTATTTCTGGATTAACAGCTTCTACAAATTATGAAGTACAAGTAAGAAGTAAATGTGCCGATGGTACTACTTCTAGCTATAGTACATCTACCAGTTTTACAACAACTAATGGGGACCCTAATCCAACAAATTATTGTGCATCTAATGGTAAAAGTACTGCAGATGAATACATAAGTAATGTAAAATTAGCAACTATTAATAAAACGTCTGCTGCGGCAACTGGAGGATACAGTGATTTTACTGCAGAATCTACTGAATTATCTAAAGGAACTAACAACACTATAACAATCACCCCTACTTGGTCAGGAACTGTTTATAATGAAGGGTATAGCGTATGGATTGATTATAATCAAGATGGGGATTTTACAGATGCAGGAGAACAAGTATGGACAAAAACCGCCTCTAAAACAACCCCTGTAAGTGGTAGCTTTACTGTTCCTGCAACTGCCAAAGATGGAAATACAAGAATGCGGGTTTCTATGAAATATAATGGAATCCCTACCTCTTGTGAATCCTTTAATTATGGTGAAGTCGAAGATTATACCGTAGTTATTACCAGCGTAGGTGGTGGTAGTGATACCGAGGCACCAACGGCTCCTGCCGGATTAACAGCTTCTAATATAGCACAAACTACTGTAACCCTATCCTGGAACGCTTCTACAGATAATATTGGAGTAACCGAGTACGATGTTTATCAAGGAAACACAATCAAAACTTCTGTTTCTGGTACTACTGCCAATATTACTGGTTTAACAGCTAATACTGCATATCCATTTAGTATTAAAGCTAGGGATGTAGCAGGAAATGTATCTGTTTCCAGCGCTGTCCTAGAAGTAACTACTGCTAATAGTTCGGATCCTTGTGCAGGAGTTGCTCCATACAATTCTTCTACAAACTACCAACCTGGGAATAGAGTCACTTATCAAGGTAATCTCTATGAAAGAACTACTACAGGATGGACAAATCTAGGTCCTTGTGGTGCATTTGCAAGAAGTACTCCTGCAACATTGTCAAAAGATGCTCTCGAGTTTTATCCTAACCCAGTGGCAGGAAATTTTATTACGGTAACTGTACATAATAATTTATGGAAATCAGGTACTATTTTGATTCTTGATGTTACTGGTAATATAGTGCAAGAGATTAAACTTAAAAATAAAGAGACCAGAATAAATACCTCAAAATTTGCCAGTGGAACTTATTTTGTAACTCTTTTTAATGGATCAAAGAGCTATAGTAAGCAAATGATTATAAAATAATAACAAGCTCATAATAATAAATAACGTAGTTGGCAGGTATAAAACTGTTGGCTACGTTATTTTTTTAAAATATAAATTTTGAGTGATTAAAGGTGAATTATAATCCTTAATACTTTATAAAAACATTTGTCGATTCTAACAGAATATGTATATTTATATACGTACTTCGTAGATACAATTATCCCACCTCATATTTGGAACAGTTATTATTGTAAAGGAAAAATATATCCTTTTAAAATGTTTGATGTTTTAATTCAATATTCATACTATAAAAAAATAGAAAAAATTAATAAAAATAATGGATCCAAAAGACTTCGGGAATAAATTTACATGTACTCTTATTAATGAAAAAAATATAGAGTAATCAAACACCACTATTACCCTTTTATTTCTTGGTTCTAAACTGTAAACATTTAAGTCTAATTTGATTACTATGGAGTAAGAAAGGACTAACCTCCTTTCTTTTCCATACTTTAAAAACTCAGAATTTAAAAAGTTGTTCTTATAGTTTTTACACAGAAATAACTTCCTCTTCTTGTAATAACTCTTCTTGTCGTAAACGGAGTAAAATCTGTGCAACAGCTACAGTATCTTTTTCACAATAGATTATAATACGATCTATATCTTCTTCCTCATAAAAAACTTGTCGTACCTGACTCCCATCAATATCATCCTTTGGTGATGGGATTCCTAATATATTTGTTAGTAGTTTTAAAGAAGTATAATGTTTGTAATCCCCAAATTTCCATAAATCAAGAGTATCTAAATGTGGTACTTCCCAAGGTTTTTTACCAAAAAGATTTAATTTATGAGGCAGTGTTATATTATGAATAATCATTCTACGAGCTATATAGGGAAAATCAAATTCTTTACCATTATGCGCACAAAGTAAATGATGCGGAGTGTTAAAATGAGTTTCGATTATATTTTTGAAATCTATAAGTAGTTGTTTCTCTTCTCCGTAAAAAGATGTGGTTCTAAAAGATCGGGATTCTCCTTTAAAGTTAAAATAACCAACTGATATACATACTATTTTTCCAAATTCTGCCCATATCCCTGCACGATCATAAAACTCTTCGGGAGAGAACTCTTCTTTTCGTTGGTATTTTGTTTTATTTGCCCATAGATATTTCATTTCTTCGCTAAGATCCTTAAAATCTTTATGCTCCGGAACAGTTTCAATATCCAGAAATAAAATATGTTCTAAATTTAGTTTATGAAGCATTTTCGAGCATTTTATAAGCTTCTTCTATATATACAAAAAAATCTTCGGTAAAGGATTCTCCTGGCACAAATTGTCCTCGTTGATGTCCTAATCTTACAATCATGATATTGTCTTCTGGAATACAAATTACATATTGCCCTAAAATCCCTCGCATTGCAAATATCTTTTTATCTAAATGATTCGATAACCAAAACCCATATCCATACATCTGTCCGTCTTCAAATCTTGGATTTGTAGCCAATTCTACAAATTCTGCTGGCAATATCTCTTCTCCTCCAAACATTCCTTTATTTTTAAATAGCATACCAAAACGAGCAAAGTCTCTTGCATTACTAGCGATACAACAGTATGCTTTTTCCATTCCGCTTTCTTCACTATCTAATTGCCAAATTGCTTCACTTTGCATTCCCATTGGTTTCCAAAAACTCTGACTTAGATAAGAGGATAATGTTTTCCCGGTTGCTTTTTCGATAACCATTCCCAGCAACTGGGTATTCCCACTTAAGTATTTATATTCTTTACCTGGGGTTTCTATTGTTTTAAGTCCTAATATAACCTCTCTAATATTTGGATCATAATATGCTCTTGCTGTAACAGAAAAAGGGCTTGTATAACTCTCTTCCCAATTAAGCCCAGAGGACATCGAAGACAAATCTCCTACAGTCATCTTTGCTGCAAGTCCCTTCGAAAATTCTGGAAAGAAATCCCCTACTGGTTGTTCCATACTCTTAATATGTCCATCCATAATTGCTTTTCCTAACATAGCGGTGACTATGCTTTTTGCCATAGAAAAAGAGTTGGTTTTAGAATCTTTACTATATCCGCCTGTATAATTCTCATACCAAATACTGTCGTTTTTTACAATCATAAAAGCTACTGTCCCAAGCTTTTCATTAATTGTATTAAGCCTGTCTGTAGATTTTACTTTATTATACTCGGGATGTATAGCCCATGTAATTGTAGCATTACCATTTTTTATACTGCGATTATCAAAATAAGTGTGATCATCGATATATGCAGTAGTATGCCCTGTCATATAAACTACCCTAACTCCTTTAAAGATATAATCATAGTCAAAAATATATAATAATAGGATACAAAGCAGAACAATACTAAGTAGTGCTTTTAAAAAAAATTTGAGTAAGCGTTTTATCATTTTTATGAAAGATTGATCTGTTATTATTGCAGTAATACCATTTCTGAAATAGCTAATGTATGAAAATTAATTGCAGTTAAATAAAGCTAATAAAATTTGTTTTACAGATTTTTGAAATAGTATTATTGATTTAAAATCTACCTAAAAAAATAGAGTGCCCAGAAAATTAGACACTCTAAAAGGAAAATAATCATTGATAAATCAATTACATTAAGACAATTATGTTCACTTTCCTTAATTAGATAATTGCGCGTTATAAAAATTGAGTTTATATACTACTATGTTTGAAATTTCAGAATAGGAAACATTTTAGGATAGGTTTCATTATTTTTAATGTATTTAATTGTTGGCAAATTAATTAGTACCTCAGTCTCATTTGGTATTCCTTGCTTACAAAAAATATCATTTATGCTCATACTTGAACATCTGGTTGTAAATTAATTAAGAATTGGGATACGTTTTTTTTGTGTTTTTTGTTTTTAGATTAAACAGTTTTGAAGTTTTTTTAATTTAAAACAAGGATTGTTGTTTTACCGGGTTTTCATGGTCAAGTAACCATTTTTTTCGCCACAATCCCCCTGCATACCCAGTTAAAGAGCCATCACTGCCAATAACACGATGACAAGGCACTATAATCCACAATGGGTTTTTACCATTGGCACTTGCTGCGGCTCGTATACATTTTGGATCTCCTAATCGTTTTGCGATATCCAAATAAGTAGCTGTTTTTCCAAAAGGAATAGTAAGTAATTCATCCCACACTTTTTTTTGAAAATCTGTTCCAGAAGGATTTAAAAGAAGATCAAAATTAGTACGATTACCATCAAAATACTCTTGTAATTGCGTAACTGCATCTTGTAAAAAAGCAGGAATATTGGTTGAGGATATATTGGTAGAAGTTTTTGTTACAGAAACACTTGAAACACCATTCTTATCGCCAGTTATAGTAGCGATACCTAATGGTGTTTCTATGTATACCGAATTAATCATTCTTTTTTATCTTCTACAATACCTAAACGTTTAGCTCTATATTCCCAATTTTTACGTGCAAGATCTTGCATATTAGCATCGGTATCACTTTCATCTATTATTTCGAGACCTAATAAAGTTTCTATCACATCCTCCATAGTAACCAAACCACTTACAGATCCATACTCATCTACTACTACAGATATATGATTTTTATTTATTATTAATTCGTTAAACAATTCGGGAATAGGAAGATTTCTATTGGTAAACAGGATTGGTCTTTTAATGTCTGCTAACGTTTTTTCTCCATTTTGATTTGCCATTTCTTTAAATACCTCATCTTTTAATACCAATCCTGTAATATTATCGGTTTTATCTTTATAGACAGGTATTCTAGAAAATCTAAGATTTTGATTTTCTTTAAAAAAATCAGAAATACTCATACTTTCTGGTGCCATTTTCATGACAGTTCGAGGAGTCATTACATCTTTAATAAATATCTCCTTAAAAGCAAGCAAGTTTTTAATCACTTTAGATTCTGACTCTTCAAAAACACCTTCTTCGTGAGCAATATCTGTCATTACTGTAAAATCTTCTCTGCTTAATACAGATCCATGATGCCCTTTTCCGCCAATAAGCTTGGTAGTAAGTCGTAATACCCAAAGAATCCCTGTATATTTTAAAGGAGCAATTAAAACTATTAAGGCTTTTGAGGTAAAATTTGCTAATTGTTTCCAATATGTCGCTCCAATGGTCTTAGGGATAATTTCAGAAACTACTAAAATCAATAATGTCATAATAGTAGAAACTATACCCACCATATTAACTCCTAGAATTTCAAATTTGTAAGGTAGGGATTCTGCCTCTACTCCCACCAAAATTGCTCCTACGGTATGTGCAATGGTATTTAGAGTTAAAATAGCAATAAGAGGTTGATCTACATCCTTTTTTAAATCCTCGAGCGCAGTTGCATAAGGTTTTCCCTCCTTTTTTTTAACGTTAATAAATGTTGGAGTAACACTAAGCAATACTGCCTCTAGTATAGAACATAAAAAAGAAAAGAAAATAGAAAGCACTGCGTATATTAATAGTAATCCCATAATTTTTATTTTAGTTATGCTAAGGTATAGAAGTATGTCTTTTAATTAAAGAAGTATGATTAAAAATTTATGATAGGATTCATTTCTATAAAAAACAACTATCTACAGACAACTATTTTCTTAAAATTATTTTATATAATCATAAATAAATACTAAAAATAGATCTTGATTTTTAGTAACTCAAATCGTAATCTTAAATTCAACAGATATTTATTAACCAATACTTTATATGTTATGAAAAATTTAAAAATATCCTTTCTAATTGGGATTAGTATTCTTTGTTTAACCTATACTTCCTGTCAAAAAGAAGAGATTACTACAGAAGGAGCTACATCAACAGTACAAAACGAGGTAAAAACAGATTTGGATGCATGGATTAAAGAAGCATTAGAAAAAGAGGTCGAATCTACTTCTAAAAAAAATCCACCAATACAAACCGTAAACTTTGTAGATTTAAATCGTTATACTGGTCGTTGGTATGAAATTGCGAATTTCCCCACTTTCTTTAACAAAGATTGTTCGTGTACTACAGCAGATTATGAATTATTAGAAGATGCGGTTGGTGTTTTTAATAATTGTATATCATCTGTTACTGGCCAAAATAATTCTGTTAACGGTAAAGCAGTAGTAGTGGACACAACCAGCAATGCAAAACTAAAAGTATTGTTTCCTCCAAGTCCAATACCAGGAGATTATTGGATCATCGATCTGGTTTCGTTTGATGAGGATAAACCATATAATTTTTCTGTAGTAAGCAACTCAGATAGAAGTAGTCTTTTCATTTTAAGTAGAACTCCAAAAATCACAACTGTTAAGCAAAAGATTGCGATTATTGGTATTTTGATCAATCTTATAAAACAAGGTTATGATATTAGAAAAATACAGCTTACAACTCAAAATGATTCTTGCATATATCCATCAGAAGACGTATAAAATAATAATCTATGAGTTTACATTATAAATAAGAACCATTTAACCTGAGCTTGTTATATATTAACCTTTGGCAGGCTCAGGATAAATTAAAGACAAAGATCTATACGTACTATTCCATATTCAGGATGTTTATGAATTACAACCTACGTTGGAATGACAAAATTAATGGGTTTCGTTCTTCAACGAAAAGAAAAAGAATTTTGGATGAAATGGCGCATCACATTGTACTTCCAGCCCTTTGTCAAAATCAGTTTAATAGTTTAAAGTATTATAAATAGCATTTTTTTTTTAGGACAGAAGATTTACTCTACTTCTTTCATATACACACTTACCGCCTTTAATTCTTCTGGCGTAAATGTTTTGATAATAGCAAAGTTTGTTTTCATAACCGCGTACGTTTCGGGGTCTACAATAGGTTCTGCTTCCTGCTTTAAAAATGCAATCAGATCTCCATTTTGCTCTGTATATACTTTTATTATCTCTTGTATAGAAGGACCAATAGATTTTTTATCGGTCTTATGACAAGTATAACATTTCCCTTTGCCATTAAATATATTTTTACCCAAATCGAAGGCAGAAATTTCTTGCTTTTTTGCTCCTATGGTAATCTCTTTTTTTTCTTTTTTTTCAGATTGGCAACTTGTAAAAAAAAGTACAATCCCAAAAAGTAATGTTATTGTTTTTTTCATATAAATGCTTAGTATTTATGTATATTTTTCTTTAATTTTTTCGATATCTTTTTTAAATCTTTCTAATAAATCCGATGAAAAATTAGTGATTATTTTTTGTTCTTCCTCATCTTTTCCTTTGCTGGCATTTGCCACTTTTTCGAGAGCATACAACATAAATTCATACTCTTGGTCGGGTCCATGATCTGAAAATACTTCAATCACTTTTTTGTATAAAGCTTCTGCATCATTTTTATGTTCATTTTCATAATTAAAAGACCATGTAATTTCTTTTCCTTTTGGATGCGTTTTTAAAATTTCTTCGAGTATTTGTACTTCTTTTTGCTGTATAACTCCATCCCTTATCGCTACTATATATAACAACTCTCCAAATGTTTGATATAATCTATCCTTGTTTACCATATCTATCTAGCTTTATATTCATCAGGGGACAAGTTTTTTATACAAACACACACATAGCAAGTTTATATCTAATACCCCAAAAGTTTTACTACATCTTTTGCAAAATAGCTTGCTATAATTTGTGCTCCGGCTCTTTTAATAGCGGTTACTTGTTCTAACATTACAGCATTGTGGTCCAGCCATCCTTTTTCTGCTGCGGCTTTTACCATGGCATACTCCCCGCTTACCTGATATACTGCTACTGGCACATCTACTGCATCTTTAATATCTCTAACAATATCCAGATAACACAATCCTGGTTTTACCATTACAATATCTGCACCTTCTTCAATATCCATTAGGGTTTCTTTTATGGCTTCTTCCCTATTAGCAAAATCCATCTGGTATGTTTTTTTGTCTCCAAATCCTGGCGCAGAATCTAATGCATCTCTAAAAGGGCCGTAAAATGCAGATGCATATTTGGCACTATAACTCATAATACCAGTGTTCTTAAAGTTTTCTTTTTCCAAAAGTTCACGCATAGCAAATATTCGTCCATCCATCATATCACTTGGTGCTACAAAATCAGCCCCAGCTTGTGCATGAGATAAGGACATTTCTGCCAAAACTTTACAGGTTTCATCATTAATAATATATCCGTTTTCTACAATCCCGTCATGCCCGTAGGATGAAAATGGATCTAAAGCTACATCGGTCATCACTAACATTTCAGGAACGGTTTCTTTTACGGTTCTTACCGCTCTTTGCATTAATCCATCTGGATTTATTGCTTCTGTTCCTTTATTATCTTTAAGTGCATCGGGTACTTTTACAAAAAGTAAGACCGATTTTAATCCCAAAGACCAAAGCTCTTTAATCTCGGTTTTTAAAGTATCTAAACTATACCGGTAATATCCTGGCATAGAGGCAATTTCTTCTTTTAAATTTTTTCCTTCAACGACAAATATTGGCACTAAAAAATCATGTGGTGTAATCGTGTTTTCTCTAACCAAAGAGCGAATAGCATCATTGGTTCTTAATCTTCTGTTTCTTCGAAGTTGTTGCATTATGATATGTACATTTAATACTGGTAAAGATACTTATATATCTAATATTGGTCGCTAATTTTAAGATAGGTTTAAAAATGTTTACGCTAACAAGAGAGTCTTATTTCTTTTTTTAATCTGTTTTAAGTCCCAATAAAGAAACAAAACACTCTTTTTATATTTCTCTTAATTTTGTAACAAAACCTACATAAATCCTACTAACATTAAAATATCTAACTAGCAAATTTTAAAAAGTATGCTTACCATAAAAAATCTCAACAAAACGTATCCTAACGGAACGCAGGCGTTAAACAATGTTAATTTGACTTTAGAAAAAGGGATGTTTGGGCTATTAGGTCCTAACGGTGCAGGAAAATCTACATTAATGCGAACCATAGCTACTTTACAATTAGCAGATACTGGTACTATTGAGTTTGATGGTATAGATGTTTTTAAACAACCACAAGAATTGCGAAAAGTGTTAGGGTATTTACCACAAGATTTTGGTGTATACCCAAAAGTTTCTGCAGAAATGATGCTTAATCATATTGCTAAAGTAAAAGGTATTACCAATTCTTCAGACCGTAAAAACTATGTTGCTGATTTATTACACAAAGTAAATCTTTATAAATTTAGAAATCGAAATTTGGGGGATTACTCTGGTGGTATGCGACAACGTTTTGGTATAGCACAAGCATTGCTGGGCAATCCAAAACTAATCATTGTAGATGAACCAACGGCTGGTCTGGATCCATTAGAGCGTAATCGTTTTCATAATCTATTAAGTGAATTAGGAGAAGATGCAGTAGTTATTTTAAGTACCCATATTGTAGATGATGTTACTAATTTATGCCAGAACATGGCTGTTTTTAATGAAGGCAAAATCCTGCAACAAGGTAATCCGCAAGTACTATCCGATACCTTAAACCATAAAGTTTTTAAAAAGAAAATTGAAAAATCAGAGCTGGAAAATATAGAGAAAGAATGTACCGTACTATCTAACTACTTAAGAGGAGGCGAATTTTACGTAAATATTTATAATGAATGTAATCCTGGCGAAGGATTCGAACCTATGAATAATACTCTGGAAGATTTCTATTTTTATTGTATTAACAAAAAAGAAGAACAGGAGGAAAAAGTAACAGTGTAAACAGGCGTCATAATCCCTTACTACTTGCCAAAACACCTTTTTGCTATTCTATACGCACCCAAGTCTAAGTATGACTTCTAAAAATAATACATACATGAAAGAAATATTCCTGTTCGAATTACAATATCGATTAAAAAGACCTGCTACCTGGATCTATATGGCTTTAGGTTTAGGAATTGCTGTTTTAATCTCTATATTACAAAGATCCTCTACCGCAGAATTTGTAAATAGCCCAAGTAGTATAACCAGTGTTACTGCTGGTTTATCTATTATCTCTATTTTCTTTTATGCTGCAATTATGGGAGTTCCTATTTTTAGGGATCAGGATCATAAAACAGCACAAACTTATTTTACATTTCCTATCCCTCAAAAATCGTATGTATTGGGTAGGTTTTTGGGTAGTTTTACTATCGTAAGTATGCTTAATATATTTATCGTTATAGGCATACTAGCAGGTTTTGGTGTCGGAGATTTTTTAGACCGCCCTGATTATGGGGATTATGATACTTTTACTATTTCGGCTTATATATTACCATTTATATTCTTACTGCAAATCAATGCTTTTTTAGTAGGTTCCTTATTTTTCTGCTTGATGGCTTTTTTTAAGAAAATGCCTATTATTTATCTGGGTGGAATTTGTTTATTTTTACTCAATACGTTATCTAAAAGTCTTTTGGGAGATATCGATAACCAGTGGCTAAGCATTTATCTGGATCCATTTGGAAGTCAAGCATATAGTTACATTAAGAAATATTGGTCGATCAATGAGCTTAATATAAATCAGTTACCAATATATGGCAAATTTCTGGCAAATCGACTTCTTTGGTTAGGCATAGGACTCTTCCTCTTTTTAGTTACCTATTTTAGATTTGATTACAAAAAGTTTTTACTTTCTGGTAAAAAAGAAACAAAGACTGATAGCACCCCATATACGCCATCGGCACTATCAGTAGTAACACCAATGTTTTCCAAAAAAACACAACGTCAAAATTTGTTTTCTCTTAGTAAAATCGAGTTTTTATCTATTATTAAAGATCCTGTTTTTAGTATTCTTTTGGTTATAGGTATTATCATTTCTATAGTTACTATTTTTCTAGCTAATGAAACCTATGGTACTCCCAATTTACCATTAACCAGATATGTTATGGTTTTTGTGTCTGGAGGTATTTCTTTACTTTCTATTATTATATTGGTTATTTATTCTGGAGAGGCGGTACACAGAACCCGAAAAAATAAAACTTTTGTCTTTTATGATGCACTACCCATTAGTGATGCAAGTTTATATTTCTCCAAAATTATTTCTTTATTAGGAGTTGCAATTATCCTCACTCTAGTTAACATCGTTATAGGAGTTCTGTTTCAAACTTTTAATGGCTACTTTGTTTATGAGTTGGATATGTATCTGGTATATACTTTTGGTATGGTATTACCAGGTTTTATAACTACTGTTTTACTCTCATTTTTTATTCATGTATTGGTAAACAACAAATTTTTAGGACATTTTATCGTAATACTTTTATACATCGGGTTACCTTTATTAATTACCCTGGCTTTTAAAAGTACCAATCCAATGCTTATTTATGGTGGCACTCCTCCGTTTTTTATAAGTGATCTTAATGGTTTTGGTCATTATCTAACCGGGATTACCTGGTTAAACCTGTATTGGATCTTACTAACTACAATATTAATGCTGGTAGCAAAATTATTTTGGAGCAGAGGCTTCTTTTCTACCGCAAAAGAAAGAATAATAATTGCTAAACAAAGAGTTTCTACCCCAACTTTAGTTTCGTTTTTAATCGTTATAGCAGCCTTTATATCTGTTGCAGGCTATACTTATTATAACCTACAGGTTCTAAACAGAATGGTAGATGGTAACAATTCTGAAAAAATAGAAGCCGATGCCGAAAAAAAATATGCAAAATATATTGGGCAGCCACACCCACAGGTAACCGATCTAAAAGCTTATATCGATGTTTTTCCTAAAGATCGTAATGTAAAAGCTAAAGGAGAGTATACCATCATTAATAATAATCGTACGGCTATCGATACTTTATTGGTAGAGGTACAATTTCCAACCTCTGATACGCAATTAACAAAAGTACTGTATAACGGTATAGAGCTTACCCCCGTAGTTAGGGATTCTGTATACCGAATGTTTTTTTATAAGTTGCCCAAGGCAATGCTGCCTAACGAAAAAGCAAGCCTTACCATAGAGGTATTTGCAGAAACCAAAGGATTCTCTAACCATATGGAAACCGAAGTATTATACAATGGTTCCTTTTTTAACAGTAGTATATTTCCAAGGTTTCATTATGAAAGAAGTTTGGTAGATAATGGGGTACGCATAAAACATGGCTTAAAAAAATTAGACTATTTATACCCACCTCGTACAGATTCTACCGCACTACAGAAAAACTTATATAATGAAGATGCTAACTACATTAATTTTGAAGCCGTAGTTAGTACTGCTGCCGATCAAACCGCTTTGGCTCCTGGTAAACTGGTTAACAAGTGGACAGAAAACAACAGGGCTTATTATCATTATAAACTAGAATCTACAACCGATCTTTTTTTTAATGTGGTATCGGCAACATACGATATCAAAAAATCCAGTTGGACTGCCCCTAGTGGCAAAAAAGTAGCTATCGAGATTTATCATTCACCAAAACACAAACGTAACTTACAACATTTTATAGATGGCGTGCAAGTAGCATTAGAATATTGCTCAAAAAACTTTTATGAATATCCAAATTCGGTACTTAGGATTGTAGAGTTTCCTGCGCATGCAACTTTTGCACAATCTTTTGTTACCACTATCCCCTATTCTGAAGATTTTGGGTTTGCTGCAAATTTTGATAAAGCAAAAGATTTTAACTATGCCTTTAGAGTAACTACCCACGAGGTAGCACACCAATGGTGGGGGCATTTGGTTACCCCCAGCAAAACATCTGGAGCTACTATTATCTCAGAAACTTTGGCAGAATACACCTCTTTAATGACGATGAAACATCAATATGGAGAAAACGGGATCAAAAACTTTTTAAAATACTCCTTAGATCAATATTTAAGGGGCAGAGCGTTTAGTTTTAAACCCGAACGATCCTTGATTAATGTAGAAACAGGACAGCATATCTGGTATGAAAAAGGATCTATGGTGATGTACGAATTACAGGATATCATTGGAGAGGACAAGATTAATCGTGCCTTAAAAAAGTTTATGTTAGAATATAAAGATTTTAAAAAAGGAGTCTACCCTACTTCAGAAAATCTATATGATGCCATCTACAAAGTAACACCAGATTCTCTTAAATATGCTGTAGAGGATGGTTTTAAAAAAATAGTGCTTTATGAGAACAGAGTAGCAAAAGCCAAAACCAAAAAATTAGATAACGGCACATACGAAACTATTTTTACTGTAGATTCTAAAAAAATATATTATAGTGATACTGGTAAAGAAGAACGTACAGACGACAATCCTAATTATATTGAAATAGGGTTGTTTGGTGAAGATATTGTGGATACAAAAGATGTACCTATGAAAAACCCGTATTATCTGGAACGAAAATGGATACAACCAGGCGAAAATACATTTACTATTGTAACCGATAAAAAACCGATAAAAGCGGGTATAGATCCGTATAATAAATTAATCGATCGTAACTCTGATGACAACCTGCAACCGGTTGCAGAAGAGTAATTTTTACTACTCGATTATTCTTAAAATCACGATGCAACCGCGCTGTTTGGATCGTGATTTTTTTTAGATGGTTTTTTTGTCATCCCAGTGCATACCGGGATCCATACACACTATTCCATATTCAGGGCGTTTATGGATTCCAACCTGCGTTGGAATGACAAACATAATGGATCCTGTTTTTAATGCGATGACAACGCTGCTATAACGTGACCCAGAAAGGGTTTGGCAATAGCGGGGTTTTGGCATTCTCTAATAACAGCTTGTTATAGTCTTTTACATCCTTCATTATTTTATGTACCTCTTGCGTCACAATAACATCTGCTACCATAAATAACGCACTTAAAGCACCAGATAATACCCAAGTAAGTTCGCCTGTTGCAAAATCAGGAAAATTTTCGGAACGAAGGTATTTTTAATTCATAGATTGTTTGATATCCTATTTACCCAAACCTTCTTTATCTTTATAAAAACCTATTAAAAAGTAATTGTTATTTGTTTTTCTTGAATGGAAATAAATTAAAAAAGAATAAATGAATAGTAGCAATGGTAGTATTATTGACATAAAACCAACCTCTATAGATTTCAATTTTTCCCAATTGCTCCCCGAATTATTCACTTTGTATCCAATAAAATCAAAAAAAGCTTCTGATAATCCATATTTAAGATATTTATCTAGGTACATATAAGCGAAAAAAGTAAAGGCTGTCAGAACATAGACTATGGCAATCTTTATTAAAACATCAACATTCTTTTTAAAAATTAAAACTATAAAGATTAGACTTGGAACAAACAGTATCAATAGATAATTACCCACTCCACTATTACCAGTAGGATACTCATTATTCATAAATATTGCAAAAGCTACCGAATTGATCAATAAACCTGTTCCGATTAATACTATAAACCCTGAAACAACTACTTTAAGAACACTCATATTTATTTATTTTAATCCCCCAGCGAAAAACTTATATTTAAAAAATTTAATGACCCGCTGCACAAAGTCTCCCGACTTGGAGTGATTTACTTTATGCTTAGTTTTTGATATTTACTACTACTTATTTTGTTATCTTTTAAATATCGTTTTTAATTATTTCGCGAAGTCAGGAGGCTTTTTTATATTATTTTCTTAGTCTAACCTACCAAAGTCTGACATCACCCGAAAGGATTCGGGCGATAGCGGGGCTATGGGTTAGTTTCATTTTTTATATTTCTTATATGCTCTATACGTTAAAAAAATTATCATGGAATAAAAAACATATAAAAAAGGTATTAGGATGAATATTCTACCATGCATCCTGGATTGGAATTCATTTGCATACTTATTAAAATCCCATCCTAAGAAGTCCAATAAGGAGTATGTAAGAAAAAAGTTTTTATTAATATACGAATCTATAACATGAATTATAAAATAGGTTAAAAGAACTAATACCCAAGAAAAAATTATATGAAGGTTTATTGTGTTTTTATAACGTTTGGTTAATTTTTTCAATACAAAAAATGAAATTATTAATATTGCATAAGATAAGTAAGATACGTTAGGCATTTTAATCCTTATAGGTTCGTTAAAACCAGATATAATATATGGCAATACGTATATAATGCTAAAAAAAGCTCCAATAGATGCTAAAATTAAAAGTAAATATTTTTTCATTTTCTTTAAAACTTTACAGGAATATTTTTAAAGAAATTCTTTTCAGTAGAGGGATTATAAAACTCCATTCTTATAAAGCCTTTTAAGCTATCTGGTACTTTTTTAAGTAAAAAGGATTGTACATTTTTCAATAAATCAATATCGTATACCTCTTTTTTAGAATCAAATCTATATTGCACAAATGTTGCATTTTTAAGAATCTTTTCTTTTTCTTGATTTGATAATTTTAATTTATAACTCGTATACGCCTTATAATGTTTTTTTTCATTCTTTTTAAAATTTATGTTTCTCAAAGCTAGGTCAAGCTTATTATCTATTAATAAACTAATTGACCCACTTTGTACATTACCACCATTACGACTTAAATACCCATCGTATAACTTAATTCTATTATTAAATTTGTTTATTACAGTAAATTCTATTGGGATATACAACCTTGTTATTGTACTATCTTTATCCGATTCATAAATTAAAAGCTTTACAGGTATAGATGGTTCAAAATTTTTAACAACTTCAATCTTTCCCTTTTTATGAGTACCGCATGATTGTAACAAAAAAGAGAAAACAACTAGTGCTAATAATTTATATAATTTATTACTTTTCATAATTCTATTGGTCATAAATGGAGTCAATTATATGTGTTCTTCTTTCTGTTTTTTTATTATCAATTGTTTGTATTAAATAAGAATAATACTTATCTGATATATTTGCTTCATTTAAATTCATAAAATCATCAAAGGTTATGATCTCTCCATTCATTACTTTACAATGTATTTGATGGGGAATATTTTCTACTAATTTAAAACCTAATAAAAGATCTGTTCTAGTAGTATCCATAAACAACCTAAGCTTACTTAATCCTTGTATTTTAGCATTTTCTAATAATGCCATATTGTAATCTCTCACATCGTTCATTATCTTATTTACCTCTTGTGTCGCAATAACATCAGACACCATAAACAAAGAACTTAACGCCCCAGACAAAGCCCATGTTAATTCTCCAGTTGTAAATGTAGAGATTATACCTGCTACCGATGATGGTTTAGGTACTTCTAAGCTTGTAGAACCTTCTTTCGGGAACATACTAATCAAGGTTTCTGTAACACTTACATAATCTAAAAACCGTAATACCTCGCGCCCTTCTTTTAATCCAACGGTTGCAATATCCCCAGCATCTTTTTTATTAAAATACTCACTAAATTTTTTAGGATTTTTTATTTCTGTATTAGTAACATCGGTAAAACTTGCTGTACCTTTAATATAAAACTCGCTTGCTTCTTCTGTTACGTACAACATTCTCTTACTATCATTTGTGTTAAGGTTTATACGTTCATAATATAGTTCACGTTTCACCTTGTTAATTTCAGAAAGCGTACGTGTTTCTACAACCTTGAATTTGGTTACAATAAATTTTTCGATCGCCGCATTTGGGTTTACACCTGTTGCAATATCTTTTGCCCTTTTAAAAGCAAATATAATCAGCTTCCCATTTTTATCATAGTACTCTGGTAAACTACTACCATCTACAGCGGGCTTAATGTACAAATCCCTATCATTATACCCAACCCTTAGATAATCTCCTTTTTTTTTGGGCAATATCTTTTTTACTTTAGGCCCCTTATCGGTTACATATCGTACCCGCCAGTATAACTCTATGTTTTGACCAAATGAAATGGGGTCATCATGGTCGTCTGCTATTACTGGCTCCCAACTTTCATCCAATAAAAGTTCTACTGTTGCAATACTTTGCCCGTCTACTGCTCGTACTTTTGCCTTTTTCCAAACGGTATCGTTAGGAAATTTTGAGGTATCGATATTATATTCGTCAATATGTTCTCCTGGCCACCAAAAATAATCATAGTCCATTAGTTGCATTTCTAACTCCTCGCCTGCAACAATATCTTTGGTTTTTACATTAAAATATATGGTTTTACCAAGGGGGATACTTATTTTATCCTCTCCCCACTCGTATCGTTCTTTTCCATCTTTATCATAACTCCACCATCCATCTTCAAATTGAGGTTCTAGTATATTAATCGTTCTGGAAGCGGTTTCCCCGTCCTCAAAAGTGATTGTAATTGTAGTTCTCGCCATAATTAAGATTCTTGTAATGGATATATCACCTCTAATTCTATTTGTTGCAATTCGCTGGTAATAACAATACCTTTAAGGGTATCGTTTTCTAAAACCTGCCCTTTATGTTTAAAATCATGTATTTTATCCTGTAGTTTAATATCCATGATATCGCCTATTCGGTTTTCTGTTTTTATGTGTAACAAAACAGTAGTATCATGCATAAATTCTTCGAGTTCATTACCCTCTAAATCGGTTATATAATATTCGGTTAATTTTTTACCCGTATCGGTATTCTCTAATGCCTGATATCCTTGTTGTTTACTTGGTGGGATATAGCTTTTGTTCCACCGTCTAATTATAGGGTGTCCATAATCTTGTATCGCAGGAGAAATCGTAATGGTGGTCAACATTGGAGTTTCGCCATTAGTGGTAAAAACCTCTCTATACTCTACTATAGCAGCATCATTAAATTTATATCTTTTTAAGGGTGGATTATCAAAAGAGTTAAAGTAAAATACCACCTCTCCTTCGCTTAAATAATAAAAATCTTCATTTTTTTTGTTATGTACCGATGGCATCTGCATAAAGTACAAAAACACCTCTTCATTATAGCCTGTTATAAAAGTACATTCTATTAATCCACCCAATACCATAGGGGCAGGTTTTCCTTTTTTGTCTATAAGCGTTTGGTAGAGCATGGTGCAGTTTTGTAACTCTCGTACCTGACCAAAAATAGTAAGTTTAGCTAGTATGCCCATTGTAGATATGTATCTTGTTATTATCGAATTATTTTAGTTTAAATTCAGCTAACAAAACAGGTTTTGGGAATGCAAAGTAACGCAAAATATTGCGGCTTTTTATACGTACGTTAAAAGTTTGTGGTTTTACCATAGCCTTTTGTCTAATATCGTATAACAGAAGGGTTTTTATGAAAAAAGATTTACTTTGATCTTTAAATTTTTAACTCTACAGGCTGAACGTTTAACTCTAAAGGCTAAAAATTCAACCTACATAGTTAAACGTTTAACCCCAAAGGCACATCGTTTAACCCAATAGACCGAGTGACGCGTCTTTTTGACGAAGCGTTTAACAACCAGAGTTAAAAATTCAACCTCGGGAGTTGAATTTTTAACCAAAGACCTTGAAATTTTAACCACGAAGGTTAAAAATTCGACCTGCTGCGTTAAAATTTCTGCTTTTAAGGTTAAAATTTTCGTCTTTTTAATCAAACGGAAGGTCTTTTGAGGTAAATACATCTGTTTTGATATGCTAGCTTTAATCCAAAATCTGTAATTGTGGGATTTTGTAACAAAAAGTTTACTTCTGGCTTTTGAGTTTTTAGAAAAAAGTGTTGTTTTTAATAGATTCTTCTGCATACCTTCTGCCTTTTATTTTTTTATGTAAAAGATACCCACTTATACAAGTACCCCACCCCACTTAAGAAGTACCCCCGGGTACTACAACTGTTAAAGCTCGCGGTAACTTTGTCAGTGTACCCACTTGCTTAGTAGGGGTGGAGTACTTCAGAACCGGGAATTTTATGCAACTTTGTCAGTGTACCCACTTGGTTGTATAGAAATACCCACTTCATTACTTGGTCATCGGGGTAACTTTGTTATCTGTAGGGCAAATTTTGAGGTACAGCTTGTCTTTTTTGTAGGAGATTGTACAAAAATGGATGGTCTTAATCTCTTTTTGGATATCCAACCTAAAGAATTAATCCCTCTTATTATACTTTGTAACAATTCCATACTAGTATCGTCTTCTTTTTGTCGAAAGGAAGCAACTTATAAAATAGTATCTTGTCTATAGTGCTATAGGATCTCCTAAATTTTAGAATTATGTTATATAACAAAGTATTATTTATTACTTTTTGGATTAGTTTTATAAGTACTATCGCAATAGGACAAACTATTACGTCTAAGATAGTGGATAAAAAAACCAACCAACCCATACCTTATGCTACGATACAAGTATCTAAAAACGAAGGAGTGATTACTAATGAAGAAGGAAGGTTTAGCTTAAATCTAGGAGATAGCTTTTCTAAAACAGATTCTATCTATATCTCTTCTATGGGGTATGAAAAAGTGGGGATTTCGATTCAAAATGTTACCGATAGTATTATTTATATAGAGCCTAAAGCTATAGAGTTAAAAGGTGTTTTTATTTCTAATAAAAATCTTACGGTAGATGAAATAATGGAGAATGTAGAAGATAATTTATCCAAAAATTATGATTTTAAATTATCTCATAAACGACTATTTTTTAGAGAATCTGAATTTAACACCATTAAAAAGCTGAAGGTTGATTTTAAAAAATCTACTATTAAGGAGTTTAATAAAAAATTTATGGATAGTGTAACATCTATTATTCCTAAAAAATCTGAATATTATACAGAAGTCTTATGTGATTTTTATAACAATTCTGAAAAAGCAAAAATACATATCATTAAAGCTGCAGAACTGTATGATAAAAACAATATGGGATCTATGGATGCAGTATCCAAAAAGATGGAGAAAATTTTTAAAGACAATGTAAAACCAGATTCTTACCTAAAAATAAAATCAGGTATATTAGGTACCAAAGTACAAGTGGACTCTATTCTTGAAAACGATAAAGAAGCCGCCGCAGTAAAAAACAAAATTGAGGATCAAAAGAAAAAAGAAGATAAAAGTGATTTTCTGGATAATCAAAAATCTGGATTAAAAAATATTTTATCCAGTTTGTTTTTTAATAAAGATGTACTATCTAATTTTATACATAAATCCGGGCGATATAATTTTGAACTTGTAGATTATACCTATATTAATGATAATAGTGTATATATTATTAAATTTACTCCTAAATGGAGAGGGGATTTTAAAGGTACTCTATATATAAACACACAGGATTTTGCAATCCTTAGAGCGGATTATGAAAATGCAAAACTCCTTAAAAACTTTAAACTCTTAGGGATTATGTATCAAGATAATCTGTATCGCAATACTATAATCTTTACTAAAGGTCAAAATAACATCTACGATCTTAAGTATCTCGAGATGCACAGAGGTACTCTTTTTGGCCTTGATCGCCCAATAAAGGTGATTGAAAAAAATAAACACGTTAAAGGAAAACGTAAACAAAACGAGCTATCCTTTGGTCTAGATGTCCTTATGTCTAATAAAAACAAAGTAGAAATCGTAGTTTTTGATTCTAAACCCATAACCGAAACTGATTATAAAAACAGTACCGAAAACAAAAGTATAAAACCCGAATATTTATCTGCTTATAATCCAGATTTCTGGAAAGGATATAATATCATAGAACCCAATACTGCGATTAAGGAATTTACTGCTCCTCCTGAGGAAACCGAGTAGGTTTATAGTAAAATATTCATAAAAAATAGATTCCAGAACAAGTTTGTAAGGACAATACAATATGTGGTTTTGCCTAAAGTTTTTTGTCATTCCGTTGAAAAACGGAATCCATTATGAATATCCTGGACCCCAATATGCACTGGGAAGGCAAAAACCAGACGCTTTACTCCAATTAACGGCATTGTAATTCCGTTGAAAAACAGAATCCATTAGTTTGTCATTCCAACGTAGGTTGGAATCCATAAACATCCTGAATATCGAATAGTGTGCATAGATCCCAGTATGCACTGGGATGACAAAAAGCAGAAGCTGGAATGACCAGTTACACTATCTTACCATCTAATAAATTGATCATTCGGGAACCGTATCCTGCATTTTTTTCAGAATGGGTTACTTGTATAATGGTAACTCCATCTTTATTTAACCCTTTAAAAATCTCCATGATTTCATCTCCTTGTTTAGAGTTCAGATTTCCGGTAGGTTCGTCTGCCAGAATCAATTTTGGACTGGCAATAAGTGCCCTGGCAATACCAACTAATTGTTGTTGTCCCCCACTTAATTGCGAAGGAAACAAATCTTTTTTACCTACTATATTAAAACGATCCAGCATATCTGCAACCAAAGATTTTCGTTCGCTGCTACTATGTTTTTTATATAAAAGTGGCATCTCCAGATTTTCTTTTACGGTTAGTTCATCAATTAAATGATATGCCTGAAAAACAAATCCAATGTATTGCTTGTAGAGGTTAGCTCTGTGTTTTTCTTTAATGGAATGTACTGGTTCTTCTAAAAAGGTATATTCTCCTTCATTAAAATTATCAAGCATCCCGATGATATTCAGCAAAGTAGATTTACCCGATCCCGATGGTCCCATGATGGATATAAAATCCCCTTCATGCACCCATAGATCCACATCTTTTAATAAAAACGTTTTCTGTCCGCCAGAGTTTACCCATTTGGATATGTTTTTTAGTTGTACTAACATTATGTATATATTTTTATTTTTTAGTTGACTGACAAAGACCTCGCAGGTTTTTGAAATCTGTGAGGTCTATACTGATTTAATTTATTCTGTTCTTAAACTTTTTACCGGGTTTTGTAAAGCTGCTTTAATTACTTGAGATCCTACGGTTATCAATGCAATTACTAACGCTATTGCAGCTGCCCCAACAAATAATTGCCACCCAATAGGGATACGGTATGCAAAATTCTGAAGCCACTTATCCCCCATATAATATGCTAATGGACTTGCAATTACCATTGCAAGTAAAACCAGTTTTAAAAAATCTTTTAAATGCATCGAAGTTATACTTAACACAGATGCTCCTAACACCCTTCGTATACCTACTTCTTTTTTACGTTGTTCTGTAGTAAAGGAAGCTAACCCAAAAAGACCAATACATGCAATAAAAATTGCAATAAACATAAAACCAAAAACAATACTAGAAGTCTGCTGTTCTGCTTTATAATTGTTATCAAAATCCTGATCTAAAAAAGAATACTCAAAAGGAGTATCAGGGTTCATGGTTTGCCATATTTTTTTAATATCTGCTATAGTATTTTTAAAGTTCCCTTGTTTTAAAGTAGCTATAAAATAAACAGGTTGATTCTGTCCAAGGCTTCTTATGCCATAGGGCGCAATAGGTTCGTGCAAACTTTTAAAGTTAAAATCTTTAATCACTCCAATAATCTCTAAGCTATATTTTTCTTTATTCCACTCATAATATACGTTACGTCCAACAGCAGTGCTGGTTTCATATCCCAATTTTTTTATCGCTAATTCATTAAGTAGTATAGCCGTTGAGTCTTTAGCACTATTTTTAGAAAATGTTCTGCCTGCTAGCAATTCGTACCCCAATGTTTCTATATAATCTGCTTTTACCATACCATATCTTGTATAGACATTGTCTTTCATGGTTTTTCCTTCTCCATAAAAAGAATTGTCACTAGTAATCTGTAATCCTGGGTATGAATCCCCTGCTGTTGCAGAACTAACGTTTGGATTTTTTAAGATTTCTGTCTTAAAAGCGGTATAATTTTTTGCTGCCGATGGGTTTCTATATGGTATTAATAGTTGTTGTTCTTTCTTAAATCCTAAATCTTTGTTTTTAAGATATTCCATTTGTTGCCAAATAACCCCAGCTACCAAAATAAGAGAAGCAGATATGGTAAACTGAAAAACTACTAATCCTTTACGAATAGCTTTTGCAGAAAACGAATTTACCAGAGTTCCTTTTAAAACAGTGATGGGCTTAAATGAGGATAAATAAAATGCTGGATACAATCCTGATAAAAGCCCTGTTATTAATGCCAGACCTACAATAAAAATTAGAATACTAGGATATTGAAAAAGTAAAAGGTTTTTACCTGTAAGGGTATTGAAAAAAGGAAGGGATGCCAATACAATGAACAGTGCAATTATTAATGCTAATACAGATAATAGTAGGGATTCTCCTAAAAACTGAAAGACTAATGTATTTTTTTTAGCTCCTAAAACTTTACGCATACCAACTTCTTTCGCTCTTTTTTCGGATCTTGCTGTGGAAAGGTTCATAAAATTAATACAGGCAATAAGCAATAAAAATGCTGCGATAGCACTAAATATATAGATATAGGTCATACTACCATTGGTCGAAATTTCCCATTGCATATTAGAGGTAAGGTAAATATCTTGTAAAGGCTGTAAAAAATAATGTCTTTCGAAATTAATTTCTCGTAGTTGATCCCCAATATGTCTTTCTACAAAATCCGGAAGCTTTTGCTCTACGCTAGCACTATTGCTTCCTTTTTTTAATTGTATGTAGGTATGAAAAAGATTATTACCCAGTAACCCTTCCTGACTATCTACCCATTGCCCAACATCATTATTTTTCATCGATAGTAACAGGTTTGCGGTAATATGGGATTTATGGGTATCTCCTCTATACACCCCAACGATGGTATATTTAGTTGTACCGAAAGGAATTTCTATATCCATAACCTCGTTTACAGGGTTTATATCTCCAAATAACTTATTAGCTACTTTTTCTGAAAGAACTACCGTATTTGGTTTATTTAATGCCGTTTCAGGATCTCCGTATTTAAAATCGTATGTAAATATTTTAAAAAAAGTAGCATCTACATAATACCCATTAGTCTCATAAAATTGAACTTCTTTTTTGCTATTCTGTAAAAGAAATTTATCTACATTAGGAAACTTTAAGAGCCTTGCTGTAGTATGTATCTCTGGAAATTCATTTTTAAGGGTTTCTGCCATAGGCCCGGATGAGGTGGCAAGTTTTTCTCCCGCAGATTCCATTACTATACGATATGCTCTGTCTGCATCTTTATGGTGGGTATCATAGCTCGTTTCATCCATAATATAAAGAATGAGAAGTAAACAAGTTGCTAACCCTACCGAAAGTCCAAAAATATTGATAAAAGAAAATGTTTTATTCTTTATCATATTTCTCCACGCTATTTTAATATAGTTTTTAATCATAATTTTTGGTTTTTGAGATTTCACAGGCTTTAAAAACCTGTGAGATCAGAACTAATTTATTCTGTTCGTAAACTTTTGATTGGGTTCATAGATGCAGCTTTAAAGCTTTTCCACCCTATAGTTATAAATGCTATAAACACAGTGATGCCTCCTGCCAAAACAAATACCCACCACTGTATTTGTGTATGATACGCAAACCCCTGAAGCCATATATTCATAAAATAAAAACCAAGCGGAAATGCTATTAAAAATGAAATAAATACCAGTTTTATAAAGTCTGCGGAAAGCATTGCTATAATTTGTGGTATGGTAGATCCAAGTACTTTTCGAATACCAATCTCTTTAAATCTTTGTTCTGCAGTAAAAGTCACTAACCCAAACAATCCCAAACATGCAACAAAAATGGTAAGGATAGTAAATATAGTAAGGATATTACCCATTTTTTGCTCGGTAAGGTAGGTTTGGTTATATGCTTGATCTAATAAGATATAATGAAATGGTTCGCTACTTCCAAAGCTGTTCCACGTGTTTTCAATACTTTTTATAAGTCCTGCCATTTGTGCTGTTTTTGCTCTTATAATTAATCCTCCATAAGGATTATTTAGCATTAGCAAAGGCTCTATAGTTTGGTGCAGGGACTTAAAATGAAAATCTTTTACTACTCCTGTAATGGTTAGTTGTTGTTTGCCATGATTGGTATCTCTTATAAATGTTTTACCAAGGACATCATCTTTTTCAAAGCCAAGTACTTTTACCGCTTTTTCATTAAGAATAACATTACCAGAGTCTGCCCCATAATCTTTAGAAAAATTTCTTCCTGCTATTAGCTCCATCCCCATGGTTGGGATATAGTTATCGTCGATATTATAAACAAACATTCGTCTTTTAAATTTATTATCTACAAAAATCCCAGACATATTATTATCGGATGGCCCAATAGGAGCAAAAGCTGAATGAGAAACATTTGCTACTCTGGCATCTTTTAAAATTTCATTTTTTAAAGCTGTATTATTGTTTCCTAACAAATAAGATTCATTAAGTACTAGGATTTGATCTTTATAGAACCCTAGTTTTTTATTTTGAATAAAAGACATTTGCTGTTCTATAATGAGCGTAGCAAATATGAGAGTAACAGAAATAGCAAACTGAAAAACCACTAATGCACTTCTAATACCTTTAGAATTTCCTGTACCAGAAAATTTACTTTTTAATGCGGTTAGCGGTGTAAAAGAAGATAGATAAAATGCTGGATAACCACCTGCCAGTAATGCTATAAAAACGGTTAATCCTGTAAGAATAATAAATGTATAAGGGTTAAGTAAATAAGACCACTGTAGTTCTTTGCCAGATACGTTATTAAAAAACGACAGGGAACACACCACTAATACAGATGCTAGTATCATTGCTAGTATAGTCGTTAATAATGCCTCTGTTAAAAACTGATATATCAAATTGTTTTTTCCAGAACCTAATACTTTTTTAACTCCAATTTCTTTACCTCTTTTTGCTGCTGCAGCAGTAGATAAATTCATGAAATTAATACAAGCAATAAGCAACATAAACAAAGCAACAGCACTATATATATAGATGTACTTTATATCTCCTCCTTGTTCTAGTTCTGAAGATGCTACAAAATCTGATTCTAAATGAATACGTGTTATTGGTTGTAAAAAAAGCCCTAATTGATTGTCTTTTGTAAACTCATTATACGATACTCCAAGTTCTTCTTGTACCTGAGGTCCCATATATTTTTTAAGGATTTGTGGCAATTTTGCTTCTAATAATTTATAATCATATTCTTTTTGTAATACGAGATAGGTATGAAAATTGGAATCTGTCCACGAGGTAGATTGTGCATCCTCCCGAGAATTCATAGAAGCCAATACATCAAAATGAAAATGAGAGTTTTTAGGCATTTCTTCTATTACCGCAGTAACCTCATATACCGCTTCTTCATTATTTAGCGAAACCATTTTGCCTATTGCTGCATCTGTGCTTCCAAAATATCTTTTAGCCTGTTTTTTTGTAACAACAAGAGTATTTGGTTTTTGTAACGGTGCAATCGTATTACCTTTTATAATTGGTAAGGTAAATACCTCTAAAAAATTAGGGTCTACATACGCAAGAGTACTATTTCTATACGAACTGTTTTGATATGTTATTTTTGAATTTCCAATATTTCTGATGCGTGTAGTTTGTACTACCTCTGGAAATTCGTTTTTTAGAGTTTGCCCAACAGGGGCCATAACCACTGCTTCTTTTATTTCTTCTCCATTTATTTTGGCATTAAATACCACTCTTACTATCTGCTCTGCTTTTTTATGAAAACGATCATAACTAAATTCATCTATTACAAACAATGCGATGATTAATGCGGTAGCAATCCCTATTGCTAAACCAATACTATTTATGGCAAACAAACTTTTATGCTTTAAAAGGGTTCTCCAAGCTATTTTAATATGGTTTTTAAACATAATTTTGTTTTTTATTCATTGATACCCTACTACTCATCTCTTAGTACATTAACAGGGTTTCCGCTTGCAGCCACAAAACTCTTCCAACTTACTATAAGTAATGTAATTACCAGCGTTACTATTCCTGCCAGCACAAATATCCACCAGCTTATCGTCGTCTTTACTGCAAAATTTTCGAGCCAGGAATTCATAGCGTACCAAGCTATTGGAATCGCTATGACAAAAGCAATTCCTATCCATTTGATAAAATCAATGTTTAGTAATTTCAGAATCTTAAAAATACTTGCTCCGTTTACTTTTCTGATTCCTATTTCTTTTTTGCGTTGTACACAGGTATACGATGTTAACCCAAATAACCCTAAGGCTGCAATACATATGGCAAGTATGGTAAAAGCTCTGAATACTTTATTAAATTGCCTGTCATCGTCATATTGTGCTTCGAATTTTTTATCTAAAAATGTATAATTAAAAGTACTTATAGGAAATGTTTGTTTCCATAGTTTTTCTATCTGGCTAATCGTATGCATATATCCCGATGTAGAAACTATTGTTTCATCAAACTTTACCAGCATATAATTATCTACTCTACTATAATGAATAAGTAATGGTATTACTGGTTTTTTGAGTCCAAAGTGATGGTAATTTTTTATTACTCCCATAATATTCCAGTTTTCATTCCAAAACTTGACCTTTTTCCCCACAACTTCTATTGAGTTATTAAACCCCATTCTTTTCGCCATTTCTTCATTGACAATCACTTGTTGGTTTTTGTGTTTATTATTAGGTAAGAATGTATTTCCTGCTACAAATTTCATATCCATCATTTCAAAATACTCTGGATTATTTACTTCATAACTATAATTTACGTTATGATCATCTTCTGTTCCGTCTGGATAAGTTATTCCAACAGAAGAGGATAAGTTTCCAAAATCATCCCCAGGAAATGTCTTAGAAGTCACCACATGGGTAACATAAGGTAGCTTCATAATTTCATTTTTCATTACCTCATATTTTTTTTCTAAAACTGCGTCTTTTTTAGTGAGCAATTCTCCTGAAAAAGCTATAATGTTATTCAATGAAGTTCCCAAAGGCTGGTTTTGCAAATGGTTAATTTGCTTGGTAATCACTATAGTACTCATAACCAATACTATGGTAGCCAAAAACTGTGTAATAATTAATCCTTTTCTTATATGCAAACCATTGGCAGAAGCTCTTATTTTTCCTTTTAAAGCTTTTGAAGGACTATAGCTGCTTAATACCCATGCGGGATATAAACTAACCAGTAGTATTGCAAGAATTACAATGGCGATAACAGGAGATAGTTGTTTTATTGTTTCTACAGTTAAAGCTAATTCGCTACCAGTAGCTTTGTTATATATAGAAAGTACAAATATACTTATGCATATAGCCAGTAGTATTGCCCCAAAATTTAGAATCATTGATTCTATAACCGATTGTATCCCTAATTGTGCTCGTTGCGCCCCTGCTACCTTGCGAATACCTACTTCTTTGGTACGCTCCAAAGATTTTGTTGTAGATAGATTAATATAGTTTAACCAGGCAAGTATAAGAATAACAATGGCAATGGCAGTCAAAAATTTCACTCGCACCACACTTCCGTTTACTTCTGCCTCGTAGGGTTTATTAGAGTACAAATGAATATCTTCTAAGGATTCTATATTATGCCGTTCCCGAAAATTACCTTGAAAATCCCAAGCGATTATTTTTGATTTGAGCACATCGATATTTGCATTTTTATCTACCTTAAAGTAGGTAAAAAAGTGATTTTGATTCCAATTTGGTTCTCTATCATAGTTTCCAAATGTATCCCAAGTATGGATCGTGGCATATGAAATCAAAAAATTTGTTTTCATATGAGTAGTCTTGGGTACATTATTCATGATACCAGTAACCCTTAGTAATACTTCGTTTCCTGCTGAAAAAGCGACTATGTCTTTACCTATGGGATTTTCATCTCTAAACAACTTTGTTGCCAAATTTTGTGTTAAAACAATGGTATTAGGCTCCTGTAAAACACTATTCAGATCTCCTTTTAGTAATGGGTATTTAAAAATATCAAAGTATGATGGATCTGTTAATGCCCCATCTTTTTCTATAAAGATCTTATTGTTATAGGTAAATACTACTTCCTCAAATTTATAAAGGCGTACTTGCTCCAATACTTCTGGAAATTTATTTTTTATTGTGGGTCCGGTAAGGTTGTAGGTTTGCGCATCTCCAGGAACAAAAGTATCTCCTTGTTTATAATCCATATATACACGATATACATCTTCAGACCCATCAAAGCTGTCATAACTACGCTCATAATTAACATAAACCATGATCAAAATGAAAGAAGCTACTCCGATAGATAATCCCAAAATATTGATTACAGAATAGAGCTTATTCTTTAAAAGATATCTAATTGCTATTTTAAAATATAAGGTATACATGATATATTATTATTTACCCCTAACAAGTTTTAAAAAACTGGTGAGATTAGAACTTATTTATTCTGTTCGTAAACTTTTTACCGGATTAACAACAGAGGCTTTTATGGCGTGAAAACTAACCGTTACTAATGCGATGAGTACTGCAGATATTCCTGCAATAGCAAACATCCACCATTGTATTTCTATTCTATATGCAAAATCTTCTAGCCAATACTTCATTATAAACCATGCTAAAGGTGCTGCTATTATAAATGCAATACCTACCAGAGTTATAAACTCTGTGGATAAAAGAGTAACTACTTTGGTAACAGAGGCTCCTAATACTTTTCGTATTCCTATCTCTCTTTTACGCTGTAAAGTACTGTATGCTACAAGTCCTAACAACCCCAAACAAGATATCAAAATTGCCAATACTGCAAAGCACAAAAACAAGTTTCCAAAACGCTCTTGTGTGCGATATTGCAGATCAAAAGCTTCATCCAAGAAATAAAAATTAAATGGATCATCGGGTAAAACTACTTCCCATTTTTGTTGTATTGCAGATAGGGTTTCTTCTATATTTTTTGCACTTATAGTAACCGCCAAAAGGTCTGTTCTATCTGGTGCTATTGTCATCGTTAACGGACGAATATTTTGTTGTAATGATCTAAAATGAAAGTCTTTTACTACTCCTATAACTTCTCCGTTTTTACCCCATTGCGAAAAATGAGCTCCTAAAATTTCTTGCGGGCTACTGTACCCTAATAACTCCACAGTTTTTTCGTTAACCACCATAGCTTCTGTAGAATCTGTTGCAAAATCTGTAGAAAAACTTCTACCTGCTACGATGTCTAAACCAAATTGGGATATAAAATTATAATCGATAAAAAAGGCATCCAGATTTGCAACCTGTTCTTCTCCATCTTTGTTTTTCATTAGCGAATATGCTGTATTATTGTTCGCCCCGGGAACACTTGAAACAAGACTGGTAGAAAGTACTCCTTTAAGGTTATCCAAATTATATTTTAATTCTTTTTGTGCCGGCGAAATATTAGTTTCTAAAACAAGGATCTGGTCTTTATTAAATCCCAGCTCCTGATTGCGCATAAAATGCATCTGGTTATAGATAATTATCGTGCCAATTATTAATGCAATTGCAATTGTAAATTGTGTTATAACCAGTCCTTTTCTTAAAACCACTCCTCTTTTTCCTGTAGAAAAACTACCTTTTAAAACATGAACAGGTTTAAAAGAGGATAAAACAAATGCAGGATACGTTCCTGCTAATGTTCCTATCGCAAAGGCTGTAAAAAAAAGAATCCCCAAATGGGCTGGGTTTGCAAAAATACTACTGCTTATAATTTTTCCTGATATATCATTAAACATTGGTAAAAGCAATGTTATCAAGATTATAGAGACTATAGATGCTAATAACGCTATAATAATAGATTCTCCTATAAATTGTAATGCCAATTGTTGTTTTTGTGCTCCTATTACTTTGCGTACTCCCACTTCTTTAGCACGTTCTACAGAACGTGCTGTAGTTAGATTAATAAAGTTTATGCACGCAATTAATAGTATAAAAATTGCAATTATAGAAAATACATAAATAGAGTTCATGTCTCCACTTATTCTACCTCCTCTAGGAGAGTGCAAATAGACTTCTTGTAAGGGTTCTAAAAAAAGGGAAACATAGGATTTATCTTCTCGCATGGATTCTCCCATATTTTTTTCTAAAAATTCTGGAAATTTAGACTCCAGATACTTGGGGTCTGTATTAGAGTGTACTAAAATATATGCCGAAGGGTCGTATGTCCCCCAATAGTCATCCAAATCTGTAAGAACACCTTGCGTATACGTAGTCATAGATATTATCATATCTGCTTGTATATGGGAGTTTTCTGGTATATCTTGCATTAATCCTGTAACGGTAAAGCTACGATCCTCTATATCTTCATTTTTGATTTTGAGGGTTTTCCCAATAGGGTTTTCGTTTCCGAAATATTTTTTTGCTGTGGTTTGAGATACCACAATACTAAAAGGCTCTTTAAGAATGCTGCTCCTATCTCCTTGCACCAATTTAAAATCAAACATATTAAAAAAAGAAGAGTCTGCTGCTATAGCGTTTTTTTCTTTTAATTTTACTCTATCATTACGTACATCCAGCGTTATATTCATCACCCTAACTGCACTAATAATCTCAGGGAATTCTTTTAACAGATGTGGTGGTACTGCACAAGATGGCCTGCTCATTTCCATTAGATCTGTGGGCGTTTTAATATCTGCTACTACCCTATATATAGAGTTTGATTTAGAATGAAAACGATCATAACTTAACTCAAATCCAACATATAATAAAATTAGAAACCCGCAAGTTAATCCAATAGCCAATCCACATATATTGATAAGCGAAAAACCGCGATGCCTCCAAAGGTTTCTAAATGCTATTTTTACATAATTCTTAAACATAATTTTATTTTTTAATAGATCTCACAGATCTTGAAAGGCTTGTGAGACATGAACTGGTTTATTCTGTTCTTAAACTTTTAACTGGATTTTGTAAGATCGCTTTTATGGTTCCGAAACTGATCGTGATTAACGCAATACTTAAAGCTAGTACTCCTGCTGATACAAAAACCCATATACTTAAATCCATTCTATATGGGTATTCTTCAAGCCACTGATTTGAGTACCACCATGCAATAGGTACCATAATTACAAAAGCTATAATTACCAATTTGATAAAATCTTTGGCTAATAATACCAGCAATGATACTGTACTGGCTCCTATGATCTTACGCACTCCTATTTCTTTAGTACGTTGATTAACCACTAAAAGAGATATCGCTAATAATCCTATGCAGCTCAAAGTAATTGCTATTGCCGCTCCACTGGTAATAATGGTGGTCATCGTTTTTTCTTTTTTTAATGTTCTTTCAATATTGTCATCCAAAAAAGAGCCTAGGAACGCTGCATTAGGTTCTAATTTTTGCCAAGTATCTTTTATACTATCAAAAGTGTGAGCAATAGCAGACGGTGCTATTTTTATATAGGCATACTTTACTTGTTTTTGATTTGTCATAAATAAGGTCATGGGTTCTATAGCCCTATTTAAGTCCTTGAAATTATAATCTTTCATAACGCCAATAATAGTATGTTTGAAATCACTTATAACTTCAAGCTGTTTCCCGATAGGGTCTTCCTCCTGAAGCTCTCTAGCCATTGCTTCATTAATGACAACAGATGTGCTATCTGCTATAAAATTACGGTCAAAAGATCTTCCGGAAAGTAGTGCTATGCCTAAGGTTTCTAAATAGTCATGATCCACAATCAACATATGGGTTCCGACTTTGTGATCTTTATAATCGAACCCTAAACGACTAGTGGATTGACTCCCATCTCTACCCCTGCCTAAATTATTGTCTGATGCAGTAATACTTATAACATTTGGGTTACTTTTTAGTGCTTCTTTTAATAATCGTACGACTTGATAACTATCTCTTTTTCCATTTAATGGTAAAGAAATCACCTGCTCTTTATTAAACCCCAGATCTTTATTTTTCATATACTGTAATTGCCCTCGCAACACGAAAGTGCCACTTACCAATAGGATAACTATAGCAAACTGTACAATCATCAATACATCTTGCACTTTATTACGACCATTAACCTGTACCTTGCCCTTAAGCGCCTGTAATGTTCCTAATTTGCTAAGCAAAAATGCCGGGTACCCTCCTGCTACCAGCGTAATACTCATAAAAACCAATATAAAGCCAATACATATTCCTAAGGATCCGGTATTACCAAAAGAAGCATCTGTATTAAATAAGGATTTGAACGTATCTAAACATAGGATGCTTAATAAGATACCAAATGATAACGTAGCTAAAAAAACCAAAATACTTTCGCTCCAAAACTGAAAGAAAATATGCTTTTTTGCCGCCCCTAAACTTTTACGCATTCCTATCTCCTGTAATCTTGCTGTACTCTTAGCAATACTCATATTCATAAAATTAACACAAGCAATAAAAAGGAGTAATGCTGCAATTCCTAATATAATATAAGGGAACACTTTACTAACAGTTACTCTTCCATTTTTATATTGGGTAAAATAAATATCCTTAATGGGTAAAAGATGTAATTGAATATATTGTCCATTCTTATCTGGTAATGCACCGTCTCGTTTTGTATCCTCAATGTTATCTTTAAAACGAATATTGGTAAAAGCACGAGTATTTTTTTCAAATTGACTTGCTTGCACTCCTTCTTGTAGTTGAATATATACTTCGTGATTTGAATGATCCCATCGATTTTTAAGTTTCTCATAACGAGGGTTATTAATAAAATTACCAACAGCCTCAAATTCAATACTGCTATTGGCAGGTATATCTTTAGCCAATCCCGTTACTGTAAAGGGTTGTTTTTTGCCATTTATTAAAAAGTCTACCGTTTTTCCGATAACATTAGTAGAACCAAAAATAATAGTGGCCATTTTTTGGGTTATTACTATTGAGTTTTCTTTTTTAAGAGGTGTCTTGATATTTCCTTCGATTATAGGAAAAGAAAACATAGTAAAGAAATCGGGATCTACCCAATTTATATCTATTACCAATTCTTTATCTTGATAGAACAAAAGAACCTCATCATCCAGATACCTTGATATCTTATGAATTCCCGGAACATCTTCCTGCAAAGCTGGTGCAAAAGGAATAGCATTTGTTTCGGTAGTTTCAATTCCATCTGGGTTTTGTTCGCTATGGTATATTTTATACACATCATCTGCATATTCATGAAAATTATCATAGGACAATTCAAATAGTGAAGCCATACTTAATAATATTGCTACACCAAATGCAATGGAAAGCCCAATGATATTAAGAAATGTAAAACTTTTGTTTTTCAATAAACTTCTCCATGCTATTTTTAAATAATTTGTAAACATAACTGTCGTTTTTTGATGTGATGATTATAACAAGATTGATGAGTTCTTAGTTTATTTGTTTAATAGTTGTTTCTCCTATAATAATTCCTTTATTTACTTTGGGGGTTCCGTTATATGCTACAGTAGCCTCTCCATAAGCAGTTACTTTTAAACGGTCGGAAACTTTTATCCTAAAGCTACCTTCTCCGTAGGCAGTTATCTTAGTCTTTTTATTTTCCATTCCCAATGTGTTTATCGTTCCTTCTCCGTATACGGTATATTTCTGGTTGCTTGTTATGCCTTGTTTAATTTCTAAATAACTTTCTCCATACATAGAAACGTATAAAGATTCTACGTTTACAGAATTCATTGTCACTTTAGATTCTCCGTAGATTTTTAGAGTAAAATCTTCTCTTTCTATTGGGCTTTCACAAAGCATTATCTCTTGTCCTCGTATTGAAAGTTCTTTTAGCTTTGTATAGGTAATGAGGGCTGTTACCATGGTACCTTTATATATTGGTTTCTTACTTTTCCAACCATTCTCGTTGGTTTTTACATTTTTAGTAGTTGTTTTTGCTCCTTCCAGATACATGTGAAGCGTTTTTCCTGTAACTTCAATATGAATTTTTTCTTGTGGTAAGCGTGTATCTTTAATTGTAACAGTTTCTCTAGTACCCTCTACAAATGTTACCTGAATATGAGGGCTTACAATTATCTTATCAAAATCTGTTACGGATACGGTTTTTGACTGTCCATAACAGAAATGGATACAAAAAAGTAGAGTTGTAATTGCTAAATGAAATACTTGTTTTACCATGACTATAGTTTTAATAAATTATTCAAAAAAGTAAAATATTATAGTTGAACTCCAATAGCGCGATTTTGACTCTCGGTAACAATTTGTCCATCAAATAGATTAATAACCCTATGGGCATAATGAGAATCTCTATCGGAGTGCGTTACCATAACAATAGTGGTTCCTTCCTGATTAAGTTCTGTAAGTAAGTTCATTACTTCGATCCCATTTTTAGAATCCAAATTACCGGTAGGTTCATCTGCTAAAATCAACTTGGGATTGGTTACTACTGCTCTGGCAATGGCTACTCGTTGTTGTTGCCCCCCAGATAATTGCTGCGGAAAGTGTTTTTCGCGGTGTGCTATTTTCATTCTCTCTAACACCTGTCTAACTTTTTGTTCTCGTTCGCTTTTTTTAACGTTTAGATAGATAAGTGGCAGTTCTACGTTTTCAAAGACAGTAAGCTCATCAATAAGGTTAAAGCTCTGAAATACAAATCCTAGGTTTCCTTTTCTAATTTTGGTGCGTTGGTTTTCTTTTAGCCCACCAACTTCTTGCCCATCAAAATGATAATATCCTTCGTTTGGATTATCCAGCATCCCAATAATATTAAGCAATGTAGATTTACCACATCCCGATGGTCCCATTATCGCTACAAACTCTCCTGTTTCTACTTTTAGATTTACATTATTTAGCGCCAAAGTTTCTACCTCTTCGGTTCTAAAGCTCTTCTTTACCTTTTCTATCTGTATCATTTTTTGATTGATTTTTACAAATGCTATTTTAAAACTATTTTTTCTGCATCTCCAAAGCTATCATAGTTTGAAGTTATTACTTTTTCTCCTGCTTCTAATCCTTCTAGTAACTCATAGTATCTTGAGTTTTGCTTTCCTATCCTAATGTTTCTTTTCCAGGCGACTTCGCCAGAGGCATCTACTACAAAAATCCATTGTCCTCCAGTACTTTGAAAAAAGCTTCCTCTGGGCAATAAAACAGCTTCATTAGACTCTCCTAATTGTAGCTTGATATTATAGCTCTGTCCGGATCTAATTGTTTCTGGTTTTTGGTCTACAAAAACCAGATCTACTTTAAATTTCCCGTTACGTACTTCGGGATACACTTTACGAAGACGCAATTGGTATTCTTTACCATTACGATCCAAAACGGCAGTGAGATCTCTTTTTATTCTATCAATATAATGCTCATCGATAGTTGCTTCTATTTTATAGTCTGTTAATACGTTTATTTGTCCTATTCTTTGCCCTTGTTGAATATTCTGCCCTATCTCTGCATCTAAAAACCCTAGTTGCCCATCTGCAGGAGCACGAACATTTAAATGATCTATACGCTCATAAACCATAGATAGAGTTTTTTTCATTCTTGCCAAATCTTCATCTAATTCATGCAAAGAAGTACTTCGTAATACATTATCTTGTTCTGTTTGTAATTCGATAATCTCAAACTGCTTTTGTGAAAGTTCGTAATTTTCTTTAGAAGTCAGATATTCTTCTTTGGATATTAATTCTTCTTCATACAAAGCTTTATTTTGCTCATAATTTCTTTTAAGCTTTTGTAATTCGTATTTAGAGCTTACCAAATCTTTTTTACCTTCTACCTGTCTTGAATCAAAAGTTAATTTGGTAGATCGCAAATCATTTTGCTTTAATGCCAGATTGTTTTCACTGGCAAGAATCTGCTCATAAAGCCCTCTATTTTCTAATTTTAGTATAATTTCTCCTTTCTTTACCATAGCCCCTTCTTCTATAAGCTTTTCTGTAACTCTTCCTCCTTCATAGGCATCCATATAAATAGTACTTATTGGTGCCACTGCCCCATTAATGGTTATATAATCATCAAATTTTCCGAAAGAAACTTCTGCTATCGATAGCTTTTCTTTTTCTGTTCTAAAAGTAGATGCAGATTTACCAAACACCATCTTCCATCCTACAAATAACAGTACTATACCAATAGCAATGTATCCGTAATGTTTTGGTCTTAATCCTTTTTTCTTTTCAATTTTTACGTCCATTTTATTGTGTTCTATTTATATTAAAAACAGGAGATCCTTTATAAAAGTCTAATGTACTTTCGTTTACTTTTAATCGCAATTGTACTTGCAAGTTTTCATTTTGGGAGTTTGCCAGCAAGTTTTTAGATTGGTTAAGCTCTATAGCGTTTATCAATCCTTTTTCATATTTTTTTTGTGCTATATCAAAAGTTAAGCTTTGTGCTTTCATTTTTTGTGAGCTCTGCAAATATTCTGTCTTTAAGGCTTCTCCTTCCTGAACAAGTTGTTGTATGAGTTGGTATACTTCTTGTTTTTGAAGATCCAGATTATTATCTGCTCGCATCATTTCTATCTTTTGCTGTTTTATTCGCGAACGATTTGCACCTCTGCTACTAATAGGGATATTAAGAGATACGCCAATATACTTAGATACATTATCTTTAATTTGATTACTAAACGGTATGACTTCTAGAGTGTTTTCATTTACATTGGTTTCATAAAAGCCAGTTTGATATCCAGCAAAAAAAGACAGAGAGGGATACAGCCCCCCTCTGGCAATGGCTAATTGTTTTTTTGCTGCTTCTACTCTTAACTCTTGTGCTTTTAGTATGGGCACAAAAGTTTTTGCTGTATTAAAAATAGAGTCTTTATCGGCTTGTAAAACTGTTTTTTCTGGGTAAGTTTCTGTACTCAATGATTGTATAGAGATAGTGGTAACGTCTTCTAAATTCATTTCCTGAATTAGTTTTAGTTTTGCTGCAACTATTTTGTTCTCGTTTTGGGTAACCAGTAATTTATCTGCTAACAAAGCAGATTCTGCTTCATACAAATCGGCCTTTGCTTTTTGACCAATCTCAATTTGTTTTTTTACTAATGCATAATTTTTTTGCGAAACTTGTTCTTGTTCTTTTGAAATTACCAATAAACCTTCTATAAACTGAAGATCATAAAAAGCAGACATGACTCTAAATCCTAATAAATATTTTTGATGCAATGCTTCTTCGTTAGATGCTTTATGTAAAATTTTTGAAGCTTTAATTGTATTTAGTTTTTGAAACCCTTGAAATAGGGTGATCTCTGCATTTAATCTATAATTATTAGAGAAAAAATCTGTATTTACAATATTATTATTATTTGGATCTACAGATCTCCCATATCGAATGTTATAATCTGAAAATGCATTAATATCTGGCAGCAGGTTTCGTATAGATTGCCGATAGGTTTCTTGATTGGTTTGTTGATTGTATGTAAAATCTTTTAGTTGTAAATTATGTTCTATTGCATAGGTTATACAATCCTCTAACGACCAGGATTCTTGAGAATGTATAGTATTGGTTACTATAATCCATAAAATGCATAAGATTTTTGTTTTAAAATTCATCTGTTTATTACTAGATATATAATTTTTGTACACAAACCCATATCCTAATCCCATGCCAAAAACATAAAACACTAATAACAAGGTGCTTACACTTAAAAATATAATAATTGTATTTTTTTAATGTAAAATTATTATACAAATAGTGTCCAATAATTTTACAGTGCTATTTAAATACTATTACAAATTTGTAGCTTTACTTTGTTAACTAAAAAACCATATCATGCAAAATGGAAAAGTTTTAGTCATTGATGATAATAAGAGTTTATTGAGTGCTCTCGAAATTTTGTTACAGTTTGAATTTGAACAGGTAATCACTATTTCTAACCCTAATCAAATATCTTCATTTCAGGATCTGCAGGATATAGATATCATTTTATTAGATATGAATTTTTCGGCTGGTGTAAATACTGGTAACGAAGGGCTGTTTTGGTTACGAGAAATAAAGAAAAAAGCGCCACAGACCTCTGTAATTATGATGACAGCATACGGAGCGGTAGATCTTGCTGTAGAAGCATTAAAAGAGGGTGCTACCGATTTTATATTAAAACCATGGAATAATGAAAAACTATTGGCTACTATAAAATCTGCTTATGCTCTACGTAAATCCAAAAAAGAAGTACAGGAATTAAAACAGAAGGAAAGTCATCTTAAGCAGGTTATCAATCAGGATAGCAATTATATTATTGGTAATTCTAAAGCTTTAACCTCTGTTCTTAACTTGGTTAGAAAAGTGGCAAAAACCGATGTAAATGTTTTGATTACTGGTGAAAATGGAACAGGAAAAGAGTTGATAGCTCGTGAATTACACAGAATGTCTACCCGTAAAAATGAAGTTTTTATAGGTGTGGATATGGGCTCGATTTCTGAAACTCTTTTTGAAAGTGAACTATTTGGGCATACAAAAGGAGCTTTTACTGATGCAAAAGAAGATCGCGCAGGAAAATTTGAGGCTGCAAATAACGGCTCTCTTTTTTTGGATGAGATCGGAAATCTATCTCTACAAACACAAGCAAAATTATTATCTGCCATACAAAACAGAACCGTAGTACGAGTGGGATCCAACAAACAAACCTCTGTTAATATACGTTTAATATGTGCTACTAATTGTAATCTTAATCAAATGGTAAGCGATGGTGTTTTTAGAGAAGATCTATTATATCGTATTAACACCATACATATAGAAGTTCCTCCTCTTCGAGAAAGAGATGCTGATATTTTGGTTCTGGCAGGTTTTTATTTAAAAAAATATACTTCAAAATATGCCAAACCATCTCTTAGAATAAATACTACTGCAGAAGAGAAATTGATGGCATATTCCTGGCCTGGGAATGTTCGCGAACTACAACACACCATCGAGAGAGCTGTGATTTTATGCGAAGGAAATGTTTTAAAACCTACCGATTTTTTATTATCCAAAAACTCTGTTCCTTGCTTAGATAAAAGCCCAGAAACCTTAGATGAAATGGAACAGATGATGATCCAAAATGCTTTAGATAAAAATAATGGAAACTATAGTGCTGCTGCTAACCAACTTGGCATATCCAGACAAACTTTATATAACAAAATAAAAAAATTTGATGCCTAATGATAAGCCAAAGATTATACATACAATTAATTATTAGGATAATTTTACTTTCGGTCACGGCACTAGCTCTAAGCTTTCTTTTTGTTAAAGAATTGTATGCTTTTTCTTTTCTGGTTTTTTTAGTGTTCTTGCTGCAAATTATATTATTAATCCAAAACTTAAACCATACCAATAGAAAAATTGCCTATTTTTTTAATTCGATTAAAAATGAAGATTTTACGCTTAGATTTCCAGAAAATAGTGGTTTAAAGTCTTTTGATGCCTTACACCAAAGTCTAAATATGTTGAATGATGTAATGCAGAAAGTGCATCTAAAAAATCAAACACAAGAGCAGTATTATCAAGAAATATTAAAACATGCTGAAATAGGTATTTTAACCTACAATAACAAGGGACATATTCTATTTGCAAATCCTAAGGTTGAAAAATTGTTAAACTATACTCCTTTAAATCATATAAAACAATTAGAACAAGTAGATAAAAATCTGTATGAGTTATTTATTTCTCTTCAACCTTTTGAACGCAAACTTTTTCAACTTACCAATGAGCGCGAAACCATAGAACTGTCTATTAAATCTACAGAATTAGTACTAAATAAAGAAGCCCTAAAATTAATTACTATACAAGATATACACAATGAATTAGACAAAAAGGAAACAGATTCATGGATAAAGCTTATTAGAGTTTTAACTCATGAAATCATGAACTCTGTTACACCAATTACTTCTATATCAGAATCTATTTTAAAATATTACAAAGATAATACTGGAGTGGTATCCACAACTGATATTAATGAAAACAAAATTCATACTACCGTAAAGGGGTTAGAGGTAATTAAAAATCAAGGAAATGATTTAATGAGTTTTGTACAATCCTACCGAAGTTTTTTGAATGTGCCTGTACCTGATAAAAAAATAATTAAAGTAGAAGAATTATTAGAGAAAGTAAAGGTTTTGATGTTTCCACAAATAGATTTGAATACTATTTCTTTTGGTATAGAAATACATCATAAAAATCTTGAAATTTATGCCGATGAGAAACAAATCACCCAGATTCTGGTAAATTTATGTAAAAATGCTATTCAAGCATTAAAAGATACTGAAAATCCTGTTCTTACTTGTATCTTAGGGAATACTAATGAGGGTAAAAAATATATAACTATTAAAGATAATGGTCCAGGAGTTTCTCCTGATATTGTGGATCAAATATTTGTTCCTTTTTATACCACCAAAAAAGAAGGTACAGGTATCGGTTTAAGTCTTTCTAAACAAATCATGCATCTACACGGTGGCAATTTAACCGTACATTCTGTTCTTCATAAAGAAACCTCTTTTTCACTAGTTTTTGAATAATAGTCTGTATTATATTTTATCCAATTTTAACGTCTTAAGTAATGCATCAAAATAAAAATCTTCTTGATCGGGTATAATCACCACTTTATATGCTGTATTTTTTATAATATAATGAGATGTAGTATTTATATCTAATTGTTCAGAATGAAAATTAACAATATTCTGAATAAAATTATTGATTAATAACACTTCTTCATAACTTATTTCTCGACGATACGTAGGTTTATCACTTTTATAAACCAAATAATCATTTCTAAAACTTATAGATTTTTTACCTCTGTTAAAAGGAATAAACTCAAAAGTGAAATCTCTCGAAGCAAATATTTTATTTATATTCTCTGGAGTAGGCTCTACTTTATGAGCACAACTCGTCATAAGAATCATTATACAGATTAGCTTAATTTTTTTCATTACAATAATGGTTTTTATTATAAATAGAAAATTAAGCTAATATAATTGGATTTCTTTTACTTTACAGCCAAACGTTTGATAGAACTCTCAAAATCAATATCTTCTAAATTACTAATCAATAGTCCTACGCCTCCTGATTTTGATGCAACGATATATTCTGTCTGAAATTTTTTATCTTTTTTATATGCTTTTAAATATTTAAGCTTTACAACTTTTGAGGTTGGAGTAAAGAAAAATCGACCATGAATCCTTTTGTATTTTACTTCCTGAGAATTAGATTCATCTAATAATTGATCATTTAGAGCTTGTACAACTCTTGCGGCTCTATGCTCATCGAATTTATAAAAATCACAAGCATAGATAAAAACATAGTTTTCTACGCTTTTTTCGTCTACAAAAATTTCAAAGTCTACTTTTTTATCCTCAACTTTTTTTAATTCTTGAAGAGCAACTTTTTTAAATTTAGGTTTGTCTTTTAGTGAATCTAATCTGATTTTAAATTCTTCTGGAGAGGTTTTTTCGTAACCACTTGTAAGCACAATAGTATTATTTTTAAATTCGATTGTGTTTTTAGAATACTTCGAAAATTTAGATTCCTTTGGTAAAAATTCGCATCCCACAAGCAGGACTGCGATTAACAATAGTAGAATTTTTCTCATAGGGTATTTGTGTTAAAAATTATAACGTTTTTTTAGATAAGCCCTAAGTGTTTGTATTGCAAGGTAATAAAAAAAAACCATTTAACAACCTTTCAACTGTTTTTTTAAGCTTTTTGTCTGGTTTTTATTAAATTTTTATTATTTTAAGTAGGAATTACTTTGTATTTTTTATGCTCATAAGAATATTTCAAAGGCCCTGAAGTCACTAAATAAGAATCTTTGCTAAATATTTATCACTTCCCCATAAAGAGGGAACTTATCTCTCTTATCTATTAAAGGATTAGAATGAAATTGATAAGTAATTGTATAATATAAAATCATTAGTTTCTGGTAAAGATTCACGATCGCTATCCCTCCAGGAAAAAAGAGTTTAGATTAAATTTTGATAAACAGTATTTTAAAATAGTTCCCTATTGAAAAACAGAATCCCTTTATTAAAAGCTGAAAAACAACTTATCAAATGATTAAAAAACTAAATGCTTTTGTACTTTATTTTATACCCAATCAACTGGATTTTTAAGAACTTTGATTAATTTTTCTTCTTCACTACCTGTTTCGGGATGGTGATCATACCTCCATTGCACGTTAGGTGGTAAACTCATCAAAATACTTTCTATCCTTCCATTAGTTTTTAGCCCAAATAAGGTTCCTTTATCATGTACCAGATTAAATTCTACGTAACGCCCTCTTCTTATTTCTTGCCAATCTTTTTGTGTATCGGTATATTGCAGATCTTTTCTTTTTTCTACTATTGGCACATAAGCGTCCAGAAAACTATCGCCAACTTCAGTCACAAAATCATACCACTTTTGCATAGTCATATTTTCATTTGCTTTACAATAATCAAAAAACAAACCCCCTATACCTCGTCCTTCTTCTCGATGTGTATTATAGAAATACGTATCACACTTCTCTTTATAGTTAGTATAAAAATTTGGACTATGTTTATCGCATGAATTTTTACATATCTGATGAAAATGTCGAGCGTCTTCTTTAAATAAATAATATGGTGTTAAATCCTGACCTCCTCCAAACCAACTATCTACAATATTTCCTGTCGCATCATACATTTCAAAATAACGCCAATTAGCATGTACTGTTGGAACCATCGGATTTTTAGGATGCAATACCAAAGATAAACCACAGGCAAAAAAGTCAACATCTCCTACCTTAAAATAGCTTTGCATAGCTTTTGGCAAGGCGCCATGAACTCCAGAAATATTTACTCCTCCTTTTTCAAAAATAGAACCGTTTTCTATCACTCTGGTTCGACCTCCACCGCCTTCTGGGCGTTCCCAAAGGTCTTCCTTAAACTTGGCTTTACCATCAATTTCTTCTAGTTTTGAGGTTATGGTATCTTGCAGGTTTTGTATGTAGCTATAAAATTTGTCTTTCATCATCATTATTCTATTGAAAATAATTTTACTCTTCTATTTTAGAAATCTCTTTAGAAGGATTTTGTAATTTAACGAACCCTTTTTCTTTTAAAATCTTTACAGTTTCTGTAGAGGCTGCAACTACAGATATTGGCAACGTAATAATAAACCCTATAATTGGTACAAATAACATTAATACAAATACGATCCCATTACCTATTGCTATACCTCTGTTTTTTCGTACAAATGATATGCTTTCTTTATAACCAAAATGACGCTCCATGGTATAATCCATATTTCCAAAACCTACATAATATGCCTGTATTAAAAAGATTAATATGGTAGCTATAATACCAACCACAGGAATAAAACTTAAGATAATTAATGGGATCATAAACAATAGTTCTTTAAATAGATTTCGAACATTAATACGAATCCCTCTGGATAACTGTTGGCTAAATGAGGTATTGCGATGAACATGTTTAGTTTTTCCTAAAAGATGCTTTTCTACTTTTTCTGAAACCGGACTCATAAAAGGTGCAGACAACGCCATTACAATATGCTTATATAATAATAATCCTATAACCAAAATGAATATAAACCCTATGCCTGTACTAATAGTTGCAAAGGTTTCTGATCCCCATTTCCAAACCCAGATTCGGGCAATTAACGCCCCTAGATTATCTGAAAAGAAATATGCTATTGCCACAAAACATAATCCCGTAACTAAACTTATTAAAATAGGTATTGCAAAGTATTTCCACAATCCAAGTTTTGAGATAAGTTTGAATGTGCCAAAATAAGCTTTGATCCCGCTAATGATGTTTTTAAACATGGCTCCTTGTTTTTTTAATTAGTTCGTTTCTGTATAAGTAGCTATTTTATATGTTTTGTTTCAATTTTAATGTACTTTTAAACCTTATGGGATTTAAAAATCTGTGTGGTTTGTATTTTATTTATTCTTCTAAAAAAACCAGATTGTTTTTAGGATTCGAAATTTCTTTGATATCTGTAATTTTCTTGGCTTTTTGAGTGTTTTGTTTTAAAAAAGCAACTATTTCTTCTTCAGATGTAGTATTTAGGTTTAAAAAATATTGCCTGCCAATTTTATTATTATGCAAATCCATTTCTTTTTCTATTGCAGAATTAGGTGCTAACTTTTCATGTAAATCTGTTATTTTCTTTGCCCAATTAATGGATTTCTCTTTGTTATTAGTTCTTTTAAAAATTGTTAAGCAGATCAACATATTCCATAATGCATGTCTAAAAGCATTTGCCTTACCATTTCTGTGATGTTCTTTTTTATATAAAGCATCGCAAATAGCCAGAGTTTTTTTAGTTGCCTGTAGGGTCGGATAAATAAATAAAGGATTTTGTATTAATATTCCAGCTAATCGAAAGAGTTGCCAAAAATTTAATTGTTTTACAAAGCCCCTGATATTCATTCTTATACCCTATACTCTTTTACTGCATCTACAAATGCTTTTGCATTATCTACGGGGATATTAGGCAAAATACCATGTCCTAAATTTGCTATATACCTATCTTTACCAAATTCATCGATCATTTGCTTCACCATTTTTTTGATTTGTACAGGTGGGGACAACAATCGCGAAGGATCAAAATTACCTTGTAATGTAATATTACCTCCTGTAAGATATCTTGCATTACGTGCAGAGCAGGTCCAATCTACTCCTAATGCTGCCGCACCAGATTTTGCCATATCTTGTAATGCAAACCAGCATCCTTTTCCAAAAACGATAACTTCGGTTTCTTCTTTTAATGCATCTACAATTTGCTGGATATATTTCCATGAAAATTCCTGATAATCTACTGGTGATAGCATTCCTCCCCAACTATCAAAAACCTGAACAGCATTAACTCCTGCAGCTACTTTTGCTTTTAAATAAGCAATGGTAGTATCTGTGATTTTTTGTAATAACAGATGTGCTGCTTCTGGATGTGCAAAACACAATTCTTTTGCTTTATCAAAATTTTTAGATCCCTGTCCTTGTACTGCATAACACAAGATCGTCCAAGGAGATCCTGCAAAACCTATTAAAGGAACTCTGTTATCTAAACGTTCTTTGGTTAGTTTTATAGCATCCATTACGTAGCCTAATTCTTCGTGAACATTTGGAACAACTACTTTTTCTACATCTTTTAAAGATCTAATTGGGTTAGGCAACCATGGACCAATACCGTCTTTCATTTCGACCTCTATATTCATGGCTTGTGGAATTACCAGAATATCACTAAACAAAATAGCAGCATCGGGACCAATAATATCAATTGGTTGTACTGTTATCTCGGCAGCAAGTTCTGGAGTTCTACATCGGGTAAAAAAATCATACTTTGCTTTCAAAGCACGAAACTCTGGCAAATATCTTCCTGCTTGGCGCATCATCCAAACTGGTGGTCTTTCTACGGTTTCTCCTTTTAAAGCTTTAAGAAACAGATCATTTTTTAGTTGTGTCATAATAAAAACTATGTATAGCCTTTAATGATTTTAAAAACCATAAAGGTCTTTTTGTTATTCAAAAATGGACTCTGGCATATACCAGAATAGCAAATTTATTTATATTAAATGTTTTACTGCCTGAACGATTACATTTTCTACAGTAGGTTTGTTTGCAACAATAATAGTATCGGTATATTTTTTAGCTTCTGAAGCTGTTGTGTTTCCTATACAAAATGCTACAGTATCTTTGGATATACTATTTCTTGAAATATAACTTTGAACGCCCGATGGACTAAAAAATAATATTCCTTCAAAAAAACGAGAAAACTCCTTTATACTTATATGTGTTTTATATACTATCTGTTCTTTTAGATTTACGTTGTTTTTTTTAAGAATGTCTGGTAATTCATCTCTTCTTAAATTTCCGCAAAAAAACAAAAACGAAGTATTTCTATACTTTTTTGTAATGATTTCAGCTAAATCTGAAGCATTTTCGGCTGTTTCTACTACATTTTGCCCATTTTCTTCTAAAAGCTTTTTAGTATTCTCTCCAACACAAAAGCAATTCTGGATTTTACACTTAGCGTTTAAAACTACTTGTACTGCATTTTTACTGGTGAAAATTGCATTTTGAATTTCTGTTTTTATATCCGCTTCTAAAAATTCAATTTTTATAGCATCATATTCTACAAATCCAAGACCCGCATTTAATACTAGTCCTTTTTGTGATACAGAAAGTTTTTTAGTAGAAAGTATGGTGGGTACAGTGTTCAAACTATTTAATTTCTGCTTTTATCGTCTTCATTACTTCTCTTCCACCATTATTTAAAACTTCTTGAGCGCATATTTTACCAAGATTTTTTGCTTGCTCAACATTCACCTCTTTGATCACCTCTATTTTATCTTTTCCGTCCAGACTAAACAGAGTTCCTGTAAAAAAAACAGTGTTTTCTTTAATTTGTGCTAATGCTCCTATTGGGGCTGTACAGCCACCTTCTAGTTCTCGTAAAAACTCTCGTTCGATATGCACACAAATCTCGGATATTTTATCATTCAGATTAGATAAAGCTTCCCTACAATATATATCTTTTTCTTTCGCTACCACAAGCATTGCTCCCTGTGCTGGTGCAGGAACCATCCAGTCTAAATCTATATAATGACCTGGTTTTAAATTAATACGTTCTAATCCTGCCGCCGCAAAGATAGCACCATCCCAATCACTATCGGTTAGTTTTTGCATTCTGGTATTTACGTTTCCTCGCAGATCTACTACCCTATGCGTTGGATACTTATATAACCACTGTGCTTTTCTTCGAAGGCTACCAGTAGCAATGGTTCCTTTAGTATCTAAAAAATCTAACCCTTTATGAACCAAAATATCTTTTACATTAGCTCGTTCCAAAATTGCTGCTTCCACGATTCCTTTTGGTAATGCTGTTGGTACATCTTTCATAGAATGTACTGCAATATCAATATCTCCGTTTAACATGGCAATATCCAGAGTTTTAGTAAAAATACCTGTAATGCCTAATTCGTATAATGGCTTATCCAAGACAATATCCCCAGTAGATTTAACCGGAACTAAATGGGTGGTATACCCTAAATCTTCTAAACGTTTTTGTACCGTGTTAGCTTGCCAAAGGGCTAATTCACTATCTCTGGTTCCTATACGAATCGTTTTAGTCAAGATTATTTATTTTGTAATTGAAAAACTTTTTGAATCCACTCTATGCTCTCGTCTGCCGAAGTATTATCATCTTTAAGATGATTAGCAAAATGATTTGTTATTTTCTGAATAATTCTACTGCTTATAATATCTGCATGTTCTTCATCAAAATCAGCATACTTTTTTCGTTGTAAATTGATTTCTGCATCTTTTAATGTATTTAGCTTATTTTTTAAAGCTTTAATGGTAGGTGCAAATTTTCGAGTTTGCAGCCAAGCTTTAAATTCTGATTTTATTTCTTCTATAATAGCTTCTGCATGTGGGATATGCTCTTTTCTGCGTTGTAATGTTTTATCTGTCATCTTAGACAGGTCATCTAAATGAACCAAAGTAACGTTTGGTAACTCTTTTACATCTAATGCAACATTACGAGGAATGGAAAGATCCAAAATCAACAAAGGTTTATCAGAATGTATTAATTGTTTAGAAATGGTTGGTTTTTGAGCACCAGTTGCTACAATTAAAACATCAGAGTTTTTGATTTCTGCTTGAATGTTAGCATAATCTTTTACAACAAGATTAAATTTACCTGCTATTTTTTCAGCCTTAATCTTTGTTCTGTTAACGAGAACAATATGCTCGTTTTTAGTATGTTTTATTAAATTTTCGCAAGTATTACGTCCTATTTTACCAGTACCAAATAGTAAAAGGTTTTTATCGGATACATGAGGAACTCGAGCTAAGATATACTGTACAGCAGCAAAGCTTACCGAAGTTGCTCCAGAAGATATTTCGGTTTCATTTTTAATACGTTTACTGGCTTGTATTACCGCATTAATCAATCTCTCTAAAAAATCATTCGTAACCTGCGCCTTTTTAGAGGCTTTAAAACTTTGTTTTAACTGGCTTATAATCTCAAAATCTCCTAGTATTTGACTATCCAAACCTGTACCTACTCTAAACAAGTGTGTAACTGCCTGATTATTTTTATGTATGTATGCTACTTTTTCGAATTCTTCTACAGTGCCATGAGTATGCTCACATAGTAATTTTATTAGTTGAAACGGATGTTGTGCAAACCCATGTATTTCGGTTCGATTACAAGTTGAAGTAACCAGCAATGCTTCAATTCCTTCTTTTTTAGCTTGTTTAAGTATTCCTTCTTTAGCTTGTTCATTTACGCTAAAATGACCTCTAATTTCTGCGTCAGCCTTTTTGTAGCTAAGCCCTATAGTGTAAAAATTTGTTCCTTTCGCTCTTAAATAAGGCTCCATGTAATCAATTCTATATATTCCATCACAAAAGTATTTGAGATAGACCAGAAAAAATAACGCTTGAAGAATTTTTAGTATCGAAAAACGTTATTTACAACATTATTTAAACACAAACTGTAAAAAACCCTTATTTTTGTGTCAGTTCAAAAGATTCTTTTGCCGATAGTTTAGATTAATTCTAAATAACTTAAGCTTTATAATTATGGAAATTGAATTAAAAAATAACGCTCCAGGGATTTTAGAAGAAACTCCAATTGAAGATGGTTTTCATATTTTGAAATTTCAAAATGAAACCAATGAAAGTCAATGTATTATAAGAGATATTGAAAGTAATTTCATCCAATTTCATTTTTGTATTAAAGGTGCAATAAAGTTTAATTTTAACAATGGAAGTTATGCAATTAATCTAGCTGAAGAAAACTCCTTGTTACTCTATAACCCCCAACGTGATTTACCAATGAATATAGAAATGAGTAAGGACTCTTGGCTGATCACTATCCTTATTTCTATAAAAAAATTTCACTCCTTATTTTCCAGAGAGGCAGATCACATTCCTTTCCTTGGGGAAGGAAATCGGGATAAAAAATATTACACAGACGCTAGTATTTCTCCTTCTATGGCTGTAGTACTAAATCAAATTATGAATTATAGCCTTCATACCTCTGTAAAGCTTTTATATTTTAAAGGAAAAGCATACGAATTATTAAGTCTTTATTTTAATAGACCAGAAAATGCGGATATAGAACAGTGTCCTTTTTTAGTAGATGAAGAAAATGTATTAAAAATTAAAAAGGCTAAGGAAATTATTATCCATCGTATGTCAGAACCTCCTACACTTCAGGAATTATCAAAAGAGATTGGCTTGTCTCTGAAAAAACTAAAAGATGGTTTTAAACAAATATATGGAGAGCCAGTATATACGTTTTTATTTGATTATAAAATGGAAGTAGCAAGGCAATTACTTGCATCAGGAAGCAACAATGTAAATGAAGTAGGATTAAAAGTAGGATACAGCACATCAAGCCACTTTATAGCGGCATTTAAAAAGAAATTTGGAACTACACCAAAAAAATATGTAACGAGTTTAAAATAAAACTCATTTAGTTATACTACTATTCTTTCGTTGGAATTCCAACTCCTTTTTGTAAAGATACGATAGAATCATACATCCCTCTATCATCCTCTGCGGTATCTGCTAAAACGGAAACAAAATCAAACTGTTCTAGTAATTCTAAAACAAAAGAAAGTTTATCTTTTTCAACATCTAAAATTATACGTTTCATGTGTTTTTATTTATAGTTATGGTCACATGGAACCCCTGTCTGTAGACAGAGTTAACAATTAAATTAAAAATTTTAAAATCTAAATAGATAGTATTTTAATTGTACTGGGTTCATCTTTGCTTTTAACTCTTTAAAAATACTAAATTAAAATTACGCAACTTTCAGTTTCTTATAATTTAACGTATTTTAAGGTATCTTTAATTTTTAACGAATAATTAGCTAGGTATAATTTTAATAATACCTCTATCAAAAAGTCTTATAGCTTTTAGTTCTAATCCTAGGTATAGTTTGTATTTTTGTTGATGCAAAAAGAAAAATTATGAGTAAAGGCGTTCTCCTCGTTAATCTTGGATCCCCAGATAGTACAGATCCAAAAGATGTAAAAAAATACCTTGGCGAATTTTTAATGGATCCCAGAGTGATCGACGTACCTTTTTGGGCAAGAACTCTTTTAGTTAAAGGAATTATACTAAATACTCGTCCAAAAAAGTCTGCAGCAGCATATAAAAAAATATGGTGGGACGAGGGGTCTCCATTAATTGTATTATCCAAAAGATTACAGAAAAAAGTAGCAGACCGAACCCCAATTGCGGTAAGTTTGGCTATGCGATATGGTTCCATGAACATCAAAAAAGGGCTTCAAGAGTTACACGATAAAGGTGTAAATGAAGTTATGATCCTGCCTTTATATCCTCAGTTTGCGATGGCCACTACAGAAACCATTTTGGTTCTTGCCGAAGAATTAAGGGCTGCTCATTTTCCCAATATGAAAATTATTGATCTTCCGGCTTTTTATAATAAACCCGAATATATTAATGTCCTTTCAAAAAGTATAGCCGAAAAATTAGAAGGCATTGAATATGAGCATCTTTTATTTAGTTATCATGGAGTACCCGAAAGGCATATTAGAAAAAGTGACATTAGCAATGGAAATTGTAAAATGGATGGCAAATGTTGCTTTAAAAAAGGATCAGAACAACATAAGTTTTGTTATCGCCATCAATGTGAAATGACAACTGTACAAGTAGCAAAAAAACTTGGGCTTAAAAACGGAACTTATTCAACTTCTTTTCAATCTCGATTAGGTTTTGATCCATGGTTGCAACCATATACAGACAGAACCATCGAAAGAATGGGAAAAGAAGGTATTAAAAAAATGGCAATTGTAACCCCAGCTTTTGTATCGGACTGTTTAGAAACTCTAGAGGAAATAGCAATGGAAGGAGAAGAGATTTTTCACGAAGTTGGCGGAAAAGAATTTACCACTATTCCTTGTCTTAATGATCGGGATGATTGGGCAGATGTTCTTGCAAACTGGATAAACGAATGGGTTTCTGTAAAAACCCAAACCGCATAATGGCAAAAGCATCGTCTGAAGCACTTGGCTCAGAACCTATAGGTAAATTATTAATAAAACAAGCTGTACCTGCATCTATTGGCATATTAGTAATGTCACTAAATGTACTAATTGATTCGATTTTTGTAGGTAACTGGATCGGTTCTATCGCATTTGCCTCTATAAATGTAGTGCTTCCAGTATCTTTTTTTATTGGCTCTTTGGGTATGGCTATTGGTGTAGGGGGATCCAGTATCATTTCTCGTGCCTTAGGTTCTAACAACAAAGAAAAGGCATTACAGACTTTTGGAAATCAGATTTCATTGGGGTTTGTATTTATGATTTCTTTAGTCATTCTAGGGCTAACTTTTGCAGATGATATCATCCCAAAATTTGGTGGTAAAGGAGATATATTTGAACCCGCAAAAATATATTATACCATTATTTTATATGGCGTACCTATTCTTGGCTTTGCCATGATGGGTAATACGGTAATACGAGCAGAAGGCAAGCCTAAATTTGCTATGATCGCTATGATTATCCCAACAGTAAGTAATCTGGTGATGGATTATGTTTTTATTAATTTAATGGATATGGGCATGCATGGTGCTGCCTGGGCAACAACGGGGTCTTATCTTGCTTGTTTTCTATATGTTTTTTGGTTTTTTAATTCCAAAAATTCTGAGCTAAAAATAAACTTTCGCCATTTTAAACTACAAAAAGAAATTGTTTCTGAAATAGCATCTCTTGGAGGAGTAACTCTTGCCAGACAAGCCGTAGTAAGCGTTACTTATTTATTAATGAATAATATTTTATATAATATCGGGCAAGAAGGTCTTGTAGCTGTTTATGCCATTATTGGCAGAATGCTAATGTTTGCCTTGTTTCCTGTTTTTGGAGTTACCCAAGGATTTCTTCCAATTGCAGGCTATAATTACGGAGCGCATCAATACCAACGTGTTCGAGAAACAATTAATACTGCAATTACCTATGCTGCTGTGGTAGCTACTTTAGTGTTTGTAGGATTAATGATTTTTCCTGCAGAAATTACGTCCTTATTTATTAGTGATAGTACAAATTTAGCTCCTAAAGAGCTTGCTTTAAACCAATATGTTTTATCCCATACTGCAGAGCCTATGCGATGGGTATTTGCTGCTACACCAATTATAGCACTTCAACTTATTGGGGCTGCTTATTTTCAGGCAGTAGGAAAAGCTATTCCTGCTTTATTACTCACCTTATCCAGACAAGGATTTTTCTTTATTCCTTTGGTTTTAATTCTTCCTCAATTTTATGGAGAGTTGGGTGTATGGATTTCTTTTCCAATTGCAGATATTTTAGCAACAATTGTTACCGGGTATTTCTTAAATAAAGAAATACGAACAAAATTAATAACTTCGGACGTTTCTTAAATCTAAACTATACAAAAAGATACCTCTATAAACTTCTTTTTTTCTATAATTGAAAATACCACTAATTTTGATTGGTACGACAAAATAAGCCTGAGTTTTATATGACAAAAACTCAGGCTATAAAATATACCCTTAATTTATATTAATTAGGACCGTTACAATCTTCGATATTTACATGTAATTGCGCTCCCAGTTCTACATTAGTACCCGCATTTAATGTCACACTATTACCTCCTATAAAAAAAGCTTCTGAACCATTATCTAATTGTACGGGTATCCCTGCCCCTGCCACACTTAAATCTATTAAAGCTTGCTCTACACTAACAGTACTTATAGCATATGTAGTTGCTGGCACCTGATAGTAATTAGGTAATCCACAATCAGGACGAATATTAGTAGCGCAGTCTTGTCCATTAGGATATGCGGTATTTAGATAATTACCATTTGCATCTGTAGTAAATATGTAATAAAATCCATCAGAATTTCCACCAAAACCAACGCTGGCATAAAAATAATTATCACATTCAAAACCTGTATACAAAAAGCAATGACCACCTCCATTATTACGCCCTGCAGCCAGAACAGGTCTTTCGTTCATAAGAGAATTTCTTAAACGGCTCTTAAATAACGTCGCATTTGCTGTAGTGACAAAATCTGTGCTGGAGTTCCATACATATCCAAAATGATCTACCAAATCTTGAGCCCAATTAGCTGTGTTTCCATAGGTTCCTGGAGAATACCAATTCATTTCCGCTGCTACACCCAGATTAAAGGTTAAATATCCTACTTCGTTTCTAACATCAGAGCAAGTTGGCGTATAATGCAACCAATCATTAGATGAAGTGTTCCCAAAGCCATCTGCAGGTCCCTGACGTTGTAATGCATACGGCATAAGATCATAATCAAAAGCTTGCGTAGAAAAATCTGAACTTACAGTTTGTCCCTTTGCTGCACTAATATTTGCCATCGTATGTTGCCCATTTCCTGTTCCTACAAAAGGATGTCTAAAAAATCTGCATATTTGGCTCATCGCAGTAGGAACACAAGTACCTCCAATAGCAGCATTAGCTGGACTGGGAGTTAATGTGTTAAAAGGGTCTACACAATCATAAATCGCTGTCCAACCTGCCCATCTTGAAGTATGGTACTGCTCTAGTAAAGAAGGATATGGTGTACTTTGACCAGTACAGTTAACCGTTTGATTCGTAGTTAAGACTGTATTCCACTCTTCTAAAGCTGTTTCCATAGGAATCTTGGTGTCTTGATGTATACTAATAGCTCTATCATACGCATTCATAAAATATTGTGCGCCATCAATCCTTTTATCTGCATTAAACATGTATTTATCATTATATGCTAGTACAGGAATTACTTTTTTAGTTGCTGGCACTATTGCAAATCCTCCCTCTTTAAAGTTTATCACATAAAACGTTAGCGATTCACCTATTTTAACGTCTATATTAGTAAAGGATGATGTCCTATTAATATTTCGGTCAAACCCTTTTCCGCTCATCCATTTCTTAGCTACTTTCTGTGCCGTTTCAAAAGAAACAAGATCAGAACTTGCTTCTTGAGCATATAACATACTACACCCTAAACACAGAAAAAGTAATATATTTTGAATAAAAAATTTCATGATATTAGTTATTTAGAAACGACAAATCGTTTGGTGACACGTACTTTTCCGTTTACTACCATGCTGTATAAGTAGATTCCGTTTTGTAATCGATCTGAAGAGATATCGAGTATTTGGTTCGTTCCTGGTTTTAAGAGCAATGTTATAATTTCTTTTCCACTTAAATCACTTATTAACAAATTCCCGCTACCATAACTCTTGGGTAATGAATATTTGATTTGAGTATGGACTCCAAAAGGATTAGGTATGTTTTGAGACAAACTTATTGTATCATCACTGTTTTTATTAGGATTATCAAGGCCTTCTTCCATTTTGTTATTTAAACCACTTATTTTTTCTTCTAAAAGTCTAATTTGTGATTGCTGCTCTTTAATAGCTTCAACTAACAGAGCAGTCATTGTATGGTATTCTAAAGATTTATAGCCATCTTTTGCGCTATGAACAATCTCTGGAATTACTTGCTCTACCTCTTGGGCTATAAATCCTAATTGTCTACCTTTAGGTAGACCCTCTGCAATGTTTACTTCTTTATCTCCTGTCTTTTTTATTATTTGTCTTTTCCAATTAAAATAAACCCCTTGTAGTTTCATTACCTTTTCTAGACTGCCTTCTAATTTAGTTACGTTTTCTTTTAAGTTTTTATCAGAAAAATAAGCTCCACCAGCCAAATACGAGTATCCATATACACTTAATCCTCCATAAAGTGTAACCCTTCTTAATCCCGAATTACTTTGAGAATACCCTGGAAATAAAATCATTTCATGAGCTCCGTTATCTGCTATAATATGGTTAATTCCACTAAGGTCATTGGGTGTAAATCTAATTTGTCCTCCCCACCCAACATTGCTATTATTTAAATTCATAATCTCTAAAGAGCTTTTTAGGCTAGTAGATCCATTTACAGAAAGTTTTGTTTGTGAATATGGAAAAGAAGAATTTCCACCACCGATTGTAGTGTTCCCATTTTGCAAGACTTTTAATTGTGCTGTGGCTGTTGTTACCATTGCTATTCCTATCCCAATGGTTAAAAGAGTTGTGATTTTCATAAGTATTAATTAATTTTTAGCCTACTCTATTTAACAGTTTTCGGCATCCCTGTTCTTATTTTATATCTCGTTATAGGTTTTCTGTTAGTTACCCTCCTTTATATGCGTTGCTTTTCGAATGCTACTCATAAATTAGTATACATTAGTAGTGTAAAAAAATCTTGTTTTTTCATTCAGATAACCCGACTTATCCTATACTCGTTTTCTTTTTTGTAGTAAGGAGTACTATAAGGATAAAATGTTACCTTTCTATTTCTGAAAAAAATTTTGAAGTCTAAAAAAGATAGAAGAGAATAGTTTTGATAGATAGACTAGATGGCAAGAAAAACATAGACATATCATTATGTTTTCTCCTCGTATTAGCATGTATTCTTAAATTGTTTTGTAAATAAAATGTGGAGTATGAAAAACTATAATTTATAAAAGTAAGGTTAAAATTACGTGAATTTTTTTTGGAATAACTTTTAATTCCTGACTTTTAGAGTGCCTTCAGAATCTACTTTTTGTAATTTTTATAAAAATAGTAAGGCTTTTTAAACTAAATATCGACTCACATGTACTCACATTTTACTAAAGCAATTTGTATTTTATGTTTTGCTTTCGGAAGCATTTTTACAATTTATTCGCAATCCCAATATCCACAGGAGCTTTATGATGCTCTTGAATACAGATTGATAGGTCCGTTTCGTGGTGGTCGCAGCGCAGCAGTAACTGGTGTTCCAGGAAAACCTAATTTGTTTTATTTTGGAGCAACTGGTGGCGGTGTTTGGAAAACTACAGATGGCGGGCGTACCTGGCAGAATATTTCAGATGGTTTTTTTGGAGGGTCTATAGGTTCTATTGCAATATCTAAAAGCGATCCCAATGTAATTTATGTAGGTGGTGGAGAAAAAACTTTACGTGGTAACGTATCTTCAGGATATGGGTTGTGGAAAAGTGTCGATGCTGGAAAAACGTGGGTACAAGCAGGGCTTTCTAAAACCAGACATATTCCCAGAATAGCAATTCATCCTACTAATCCAGATATCGTATATGCCGCAGCATTAGGAAACATATATAAATCTACCCAAGATCGTGGGGTTTATAAAAGTACAGATGGTGGAAAAACATGGAATAAAATCTTATTTGCTAATAAAGATGCTGGAGCAGTAGATTTAATTTTAGACCCTAATAACCCTAGAATTTTATATGCTTCGACCTGGAATGCAAGAAGAACGCCGTATAGTCTTAGCTCTGGAGGAGATGGTTCTGCTCTTTGGAAAAGTGCAGATAGTGGAAAAACATGGAGTGAAATTTCAAAAAACAAAGGGTTTGCAAAAGATACTTTAGGAATTATGGGAATCACTGTTTCTCCTGCAAACAGCGAGCGAGTGTGGGCAATTGTAGAAAATAAAGAAAAAGGCGGAGTATATCGCAGTGATGATGGTGGAGAAACATGGAACCAATTAAATAGTAGTCGAAGTTTACGCCAACGGGCATGGTATTATAGTAGAATTTATGCCGATCCACAAGACATGGATGTTGTTTATGTAGTTAACGTATCCTATCATAAAAGTAAAGACGGAGGTAAAAACTTTAGCAGTTACAACGCTCCTCATGGAGATCACCATGACCTATGGATAGCTCCAGAAAACCCAAAACGAATGATTATTGGCGATGATGGCGGAGCACAGACTACTTATGATGGTGGAGAAACCTGGAGCACATACCATAACCAACCCACCTCACAATTCTATAGGGTAACTACAGATAATAGCTTTCCTTATAGAATTTATGTAGCGCAACAGGATAATTCTACCATACGTATTCGTCATAGAAGTACTGGCTCTTCTATTTCTGAAAAAGATTGGGAAGAAACTGCTGGTGGGGAATCTGCCCATATCGCTGTAGATCCTAAAAATAATGATATTGTTTATGGGGGTAGTTATGATGGTTTTTTAACCAGAGTAAATCATAAAACAGAAACTATACGTTCTATCAGCGTTTGGCCAGACAATCCTATGGGGCATGGGGCAGAGGATATGAAATATCGTTTTCAATGGAATTTCCCTGTTCTTTTCTCGAAACATAACCCAAATCGATTATATACGTTTTCTAATCATGTACATGTTACCGAAAATGAAGGGCAAAATTGGGAGGTTATTAGTCCTGATCTAACAAGAAACGACCCCGACAAGCAAAAATCTTCTGGTGGACCTATAACTCAAGACAACACTTCTGTAGAATATTATTGTACCATTTTTGCTGCTGCAGAAAGCCCTCTTAAAGAAGGATTACTTTGGGTTGGCAGTGATGATGGTCTAGTACATGTTAGTAAAGATGGTGGAAAATCCTGGAATAATGTAACCCCAAAAGGAATGCCAGAATGGATGATGATTAACAGTATTGAACCCAGTGTTTTTGCCGAAGGTACCTGCTACATCGCAGGCACAAAATATAAATCTGGTGATTTTGCTCCATATTTATATAAAACAACAGATTACGGAGCTTCTTGGACAAAAATTACTACAGGAATTCAGGAAGAACACTTTACCCGCGTACTTCGTGAAGATCCTAAACAAAAAGGACTACTATACGCAGGTACAGAAACCGGAATGTATATTTCTTTTAATGATGGAGCAACATGGCAATCTTTTCAATTAAACTTACCTATTGTTCCTATTACAGACTTAACCATAAAGGACAATAATCTAATTGTTGCTACACAAGGTAGAAGTCTTTGGATAATAGATGATCTTACTCTACTTCACCAATTAAATAATACCGTAAAAACAAAAAACGAAATTTTATACCAACCAAAGGATTCCTATCGTATGGGTGGAAGAAGTAGTAAAGATTCTAAAACAAAAGGCACTAACCACCCAGCAGGAATAATGACATATTTCTATCTTAAAAATTTTGATAAAGAAAAGGATACAGTTTCTTTAACCTATTTTAATACCAAAAAGGATACTATAAAATCATTTAGTACAAAATCAAAAGAAGAAAAAGACAAATTAGAATTAAAAAAAGGAGCTAATATGTTTGCTTGGAATATGCGAGGAACAGGGGCAGAAAAATTAGACGGCATGATACTTTGGTGGGCAAATTTAGATGGCCCAAAAGCAGTGCCCGGCAATTACAAAGTAAGTCTTGCTGTAAACGGAAAAGAAGTTTCTAACCAACCTTTTACCATTTTACCTGATCCAAGAGCAGAGGCAACATTAGCACAAATGCAATCCCAATTTGATTTTATCACCAGTATTAATAAAACAGTAGATAAAGCGCATCAATCTATAAAAAAGATACGAAAAATTAACACACAGCTACAAGCTTTTGAAAAACAATATAAAGACAATTCAACAACAAAAGATCTGGTAAAAAAAGCCTCAGAGCTACAGAAACAATTTGGGGAAATAGAAAAAGCTTTGTATCAAACTAAAAATAAAAGTAATCAGGATCCGCTAAATTTTCCTATTAAATTAACCAACAAGCTAGGGCATCTAAACTCTTTGGTTGGTATGGGAGACTTTGGTCCTACAGAACAAGATATTGCGGTAAAAAATGAATTAACCAAAAAGATAGAAGATCAATTAATTCTCTTTGACAAATTAATTTCGTCAGAAATTAAAAATTTTAATACAGAGTTCAATACCTTGCAGCTTCATTATCTTTTTGTAGAAAAATAAAAATCTTTTGATCATTATAAGTGAAATTTTAGGTAACTAAAACAAAAAAATGCTTGAATATTATAACTACATAAAAGCTTTGCACCTAATCTTTGTTATTACTTGGTTTGCAGGATTATTTTATATCCCAAGATTGTTTATTTATCAGATTGAAGCATTTCAAAAACCTTCACCAGACAAAGAAATCTTGGGTAATCAACTTAAATTAATGGCAAAACGTCTTTGGTTTATTATTACTTGGCCTTCTGCTGTTTTGGCTACTTTATTTGCCATTTGGTTACTTATTTTAATGCCTGGTTGGCTAGAACAACCCTGGATGCATGTAAAACTAGGATTTGTACTATTGCTTATAGTATATCACTTAAAATGTCACCATATATACAAACAGTTACAAAAGGATATTATAAAATGGTCTTCTGGTAAAATGCGAATGTGGAACGAGGGGTCTACTATTATCCTTTTTTCTGTTATTTTTCTAGTAATTGTACGAGATGCAGTAAATTGGATTTATGGGGTAATTGGTATTCTGTTTTTAGCAATATCTCTTATGATGGGGATTAAACTTTATAAAAGAATTCGGGAAAAAAACCCTAATGCATAACAGTTTTGAGTCTTCTACAAAAATCATATACTATCAAATCTGGAATCCCTTTAGTTATCAGGGAAGCTATTGCAAAAGATGCAGAAAAATTACTAGCTCTTAAAATGGAATATCTTAAAGAAACAGATACCATTCCTTTATTTGATTATGAATACAACAATACTATAGAGCAAGAAGCAGAATTAATTGAAAAATTACAAAACCAGCCTAACAGTTTATTATTAGTAGCAGAAAATAATGGAAATCTTATAGGGAATATCGATGTTACAGGTAGTTGGCGTAAAAAAATGCAACATACTGCTATGATTGGTATGGGTATCCATACAAATTGGCAAAATCAAGGTGTTGGCACTTTATTAATTCAAAACAGTATACAATGGTCAAAAGAGAATCTTCTATTAAAAAACCTTTGGTTAGAAGTGTATGCAACTAACATAGCAGGTATTGCCCTATATAAAAAAGTTGGGTTTAATTCATCTGGAATACTACAGAATTTCTTTTTGGAAAAAGGAACATATATAGATAAAATCATAATGCAAAAAGAAGTTTTATAATTTAATACATAAATTATTTTAATCTTCTTCTATATAAAAACAAGATGTCATTAAAGCACAGTGAGCTAACCTCAGTTGTTTTCATTATCTTCGTGCAACTTTTAGCTTAATTATATGATTAAATCTATGACTGGCTTTGGGAAATCTATCCTTCAGCTACCTACAAAAAAAATAACTATAGAGGTTAAATCCCTTAATAGCAAAAACTTAGATCTTAATGCAAGAACTCCTTCTCAATATCGGGAAAAGGAGTTACAAATGAGGAATACTATTGCAAAAGCTTTAGAAAGGGGTAAAGTTGATTTTGGGTTATATGTAGAAGCAACTGGAGAAGACACTTCCACCAAAGTTAATGAAGCAATTGTAAAAGAATATATACAACAATTATCTGCAATACATAACGGAGATACTTTAGAGTTAATGAAAATGGCAGTACGTATGCCTGATGCCCTAAAAACGGAACGTGAAGAAATCGATGAAGAAGAATTTAAAGCAATCGAAGTAGCTCTTGCAGATGCATTAGTAAAAATTGAACAATATAGAATTGACGAAGGAAAAGCTTTAGAAAAAGATTTTGCTATACGTATTAAAAATATAAGTGAACTATTAGAACAAGTCATCCTAATGGATCCTGACCGTATGGAAAGCGTAAGAGAGCGATTACATAAAGCAGTTTCTGATTTAAAAGAAGACGTTGACCAAAATCGGTTCGAGCAAGAACTAATTTACTATCTCGAAAAATTTGATATTACTGAAGAAAAAGTAAGACTATCTAATCATTTAGAATATTTTGACACTACATTGAATTCTGCCGATTCTAACGGAAAAAAACTTGGTTTCATTACACAAGAAATAGGTAGAGAAATCAATACTATAGGAAGTAAATCTAATCATGCTCCTATGCAACAATTGGTAGTGCAGATGAAGGATGAACTAGAAAAAATTAAAGAACAATTGCTAAATGTATTGTAATGAACCAAGGTAAACTTATTGTACTTTCAGCCCCATCTGGAAGTGGAAAAACTACTTTAGTTAAATATTTGCTCCACAAAGAGGAGCTTAATCTTGGATTTTCTATTTCTGCAGCATCCAGAGAACCAAGAGGAGGAGAAATTCATGGGAAAGATTACTATTTTTTATCCTTAAAAGAATTTAAAAACAAAATTAAGGGCGATGAATTTTTGGAATGGGAAGAAGTATACAGAGATAATTTTTATGGCACTTTAAAAACCGAAGTAAAGCGTCTTTGGGATAAAGGAAAACATGTTATTTTTGATATTGATGTTGTAGGCGGTTTAGATATTAAAAAAATATATCCAGATCGAACTCTGGCTATTTTTGTAAAACCACCAAGTATTGAAGAATTAAAGATTAGATTAAAAAAACGCAAAACTGAATCGGAAGACAAAATTAATATGCGAGTAGCAAAAGCTTCTACAGAAATGGCTACAGCACCTCAATTTGATGCTATTATAACTAATGACGATTTAGAAAAAGCTAAAAATGAAGTATATCAATTAGTAAGTAAGTTTCTTTTAAAATAAGTACTCGTTAATCAAAAACTAGCCTTTAAGTTAGGCTATAGCCTTCTTTTTCTATGAAAAAAATCGGTTTGTATTTTGGAACCTTCAACCCTATTCATATTGGTCATTTAGCAATCGCTAATCACATGGCCGAATTTTCGGATTTGGATGAAATATGGCTAGTTGTCACCCCACATAACCCTCATAAAAAGAAAAAAACACTACTGGATAATCATCACCGTCTTGAAATGGTGTATAGAGCAATAGAATCCTATCCTAAATTAAAACCAAGTGATGTAGAATTTAGATTACCTCAACCTAATTATACGGTACATACCCTTATACATCTTCAGGAAAAACATTCAGATAAAGAATTTCATCTTATTATGGGGGAAGACAATTTAAAAAGTTTTCATAAATGGAAAAACTATGAGGTAATTCTTGAAAAGCATAATATCTATGTATATCCTCGAATTGCAGAAGGAATAGTAGAAACCCAATTTACTAATCACTCTAAAATACAGCGAATTGATGCCCCCATTATGGAGATTTCTTCCACTTTTATTCGTAAATGTATTGCTGATGGTAAAAACGTAAAACCACTACTTCCTGCTACCGTTTGGCAATATGTAGATGAAATGAATTTTTATAAATAATATTTATTCTGGCTGTAAAGTCTGCTTTATTCTTTTAATAAGACGATGCACTCTACCACTACCTCCTGCAATAATGCCTGCTGTAAGAATAATATCTATCGTTTGGATTATTATAGTTTGTATGGATGAAGGTTCTACTTCTAATCCACTAAATAATATTCCAGACATAAATCGTAATCCTGAAAATGAAAGAATTAGACCTATCACAAAAGCAATAATAGTCATTTTCTTTTGTCTTTTTAGACCCATACTTATTAAGAGTTCCTCTAGTTCTTTTTTTTCTTTTATTACTTTAGTAATTTGATCAAGCTGGGGGTTATCTATAGAAGATTCTGGATGGATCATTATAGGATTTATAGGAGGATTTAAGCTTTCTAAAAACTTATTTATAACTGCAATTCTATTTTTACTTTGGATTTTAATTTTTTCTTCAGGATCACTTACAAAAATCTCTATAAATTGTTCTACCACTAGCATAATTATAGATAAATACCCAAGCATCGCTATTACATTTCCAGGAGTTAAATGAGATAAATCAATAGCTGGTAATTGATCTTGAAAATAAATAAAACCTGCTACTGCAAAAACAGCAAATATAATTGCTATTGGATTTTTATAGAGCGCTTTCATGGTTTAAGAGTATGATACATAAAAATACAAAAATATATAAGACACTGGTGTTTAAAAGGAAGAAACTAATATCTTTTAAAAACAACTAAAAAAACTTAACTAACTAGAAATAAATACCTTTAACTAAGTAAATTTATAGTATTCAAAAATTTTCTTTAATAATACACCTTTCAACAACCCCTTTTGCCCAATCTTTAATTCTTGGTCCAAAACATTCTAATATTGCATCTACCCCTATTACGCTTCCTTTACATAGTCTCCCCAACATAGCAAGTGAAATTATGGTATTCGAAGTTTTTAATTTAACTCTACCATCTATACTTGTTTCTACTCCAAGCTGGGAATGAATAGGTCGAATAACTGAATTTTTTAATAATTCTTTAATAAGACTAGAAGTGACATCCAAAATTTTTGGAGGATCCAAAACCGTGTTTATTATAACATTTGCTTTTATTTTCTTAGTATTAGAAATAAATTCCCAACCTTCATTAGTCATCGTGATATCTGGATCTTTTACATAATCTAAATTTATTATTCCTTCAGAAATCAATGCTAGCAGTTGCTGCATACTCTCTACAGGAGGCCCATAAGAGTATCGTTTGGATTCTTCATCTAATTTTATGATAGAGGACATTATCTCATCGGATAAAGATGAATGAGATAATTCTTTATACAAATTAGGCTGGCAGTGTCTCCATACCTGCCCTATACAATAGTCTAAACTTATTAATCCGACTCCTGTCGCCATATTAACATAGGTTTCGATGCTCTTTTTAGTATCCATTTCGTGGCTAACCAATAATGGATGGGTATACCTTGAATCTTTTAGCCAATTTGTAACAATTTTTGATATTTCTTCAATACTTAAAGTATGTGCATAAGATTTCGAGCCTAAATCAAAATATACTTTTGAAGCTATTTTCGCTATTGATGAAATCAAAAATGAATCATCTTTTACTTTTACTTCTCCTGATGCTACTTTTCGAATCTCTAAACAAAAATTATTCATTACATCTTTTGATGGTAAAAACCAATTATCAATTTGAGCATGTAATGGCTTTGGGACGGGAGGAAGACCATCTAATGAAAATGGTAGTATCATTTTGGGTGAATGCGTACCTGGAATGTATTTTAATTTTCTGGATTCAGAATCAACAATTTCAAAATTCCCACCATTACCTATAGTAAGAGCCCTACATACATCAATCATAGCAAGGCCAAACCCTCTTAATGCAATTACACATTCTTTTTGAGCGCTAATTTTATCCATAAATTGATAAACAGGGTATGGATCTTTAAATAAGATAATCTTATTTTTATCTTTAGCATGAAATTCCCATTTTTTTATCTGATCTGAATCACATGTGTCCTGATGTCCAATAGTTAGTACAACTTCACTAAAAATATATTCTTTTAATTTATTATCTGTTAACACAAAGGAATTTCCTTTATACTCAACCTTCTGTATTCTTCTTTTTATGATTGTGACTAGGTTTTTATCTACCAGTACATTAGAAATAGAATCAAAACGTTCTTTTAAATACCTTCCCATTTTTGAACGTGGTGGAAAAGAATCTATTTTGTTTTCTTTTCTTATATTTTTATCATTATTCCAATCTTCGTATCCTTTAAAAGAAGGAATCACAATACCATTCCACTCTATTTCTTTTCTACCGCTCAGATCTTTTAAAGCTCTTTCAGAAATATTTGACCAATTCGTTTCTGGTTGACTCAAATTCCAGACGCAGCCTGCTCCCAAGTCTTCTGCAGTTTCAAACAAAAATATATGTACCTTTGTTAACGTTGATTTGGACGATTCTACACACAAATTTTCGAGAGCTGAAAGTCCTCTTGGACCAACACCAACTATAGCTATATTATTATTTTTCAAAACGATTTTTTAGTATTTAATGAATTGTACTAAATATATAAGAATAAAACTATTCTACTAAACTCAAATACTATTTACATGAACTCTTTTAGATATAGGTAATCCTATAACTAAAAGAGTTCATTATTTTTAACCTAGATTCAATATAAGAAAATTTACTTCACTCAGATATTCAATAGTTTTTCTGAACTTTTTTAATCAATTCCTTACGTCTAACTAGGTTTTTATTAAAAAAAATACGAGTATCGTTTTGATAACTTACATCCTCCCTATGTTGGGATTACATCCATAGCGATAACATCTACTTTTTTAGTATAATGTTCTTGATTTATGTTTTTTCCAGTCATTCTAACCCATTCTATATCTTTTTTGTATTGCACTATATCATTTTGTTGTAAAGGATCCATCACTAATAAATAGATCCATTCATTATCTAATAATGTTTTTAGGTTTTCATTTCGTAAAAGAATATCGGTCACCCTATCTACAGGTGCTTGTATAAATACTGAGAGACGTAATGGTTGATGATACATTTCATGATCGGATTGACATAGAGATTGTAACGGTAACCCCATTTTTAGATCTCCTCCATTTCCTTGAACTACCCCAAATTTACCAGTAATGTTATGAGTGATCTTAGAGCCTCCTCCAAATGTATTATTGTCTATAGTTGAAAAATAATAGTGATTATTAATCCACTGGGTCACCACCATAGGCCCTTGCATGATTCCTTCTAATGACTTACCTGTTGTGTCTTGCTGCCAGTCGTAAGAATGAAGAAAGCAACGGCTATCGAGATTTTCATTTTTAGTAAGCTCTCTGGGCCCAACTATAAAACCTGCATTTTTTGCCAAACCCCACTCAGGTCTTGTTTCTCCCCAATTATTTGCTTTGTGTTGCGCCAATGCAATACTATTTTTATTAATACCAAGCCTATCTTGGGTTGCGGTTAGCTGAGCACTTAGCAAATCTGACTTTACACGAAATAATCGTTCTTGATGCGAATTAGGAACTTCAGAATCAAAAATTACAATGTCATCTGTGGTTGTATTGTGTTCTGCACCTATGAAAATGGTGTTTTCTGGAATATTAATCTGATAATCTTGTGCTAAAGCTTTTCTAACTTTAGACAGATTAGCTAGCTTTGCAAGCATTCTAGCATTATGTCTCCCAGGACTGGCTGCACAAGCTCCACAATCAAGACTAGAACCAAACGGATTGTTCGCAGAATGGCTACCGTGACCTACAAAGAACACTAAGGGAGCAAAGTGTTTCCAACCTGTTAGGTCGAAGGCTGATTTTACTATCGCAACTTTTTCTTCCAAAGAAATTCCAAAACTATTGTCATCTTCCATATCAACTCTATCGATTTTTGGCTCACAAATAGTCTCGTAGGTTGTTGTATTTTTTCTCTTAAGTCGATAAAAATATCCTGGAAGTATTGTTCGGCCCAACAAAGATAGACCATAATAAAACCCCGATCCCTCTACATAACCAAAAGCAGAAGGAAGCATATTCTTCATTCGCTTTTGAAAATATTTTCCAAATTTAAAAATTTCGTTTTTCCTTTCGTAAGCGATCTTCTTTTTTTCCTTATTTACTTGGGAGGTTTCGGTAACTGTATAAGCAGAGGATACTATTGGCGGACAAGATTTACGAGTCAAACCATCGTTTAAATTTTTATAATCCATTGCTAAACCAAAAAACCCAGCATATCCAAAAGTTTCATAATTCCCCTTAGATTCTACATGTCTTCGTATGAGCTCTGATCGGGTATCTATACAGAAAACCATCTGTGCATCAAGAGAAAGCTTATCGTTTTCAGAAAGTGTTGTTATAGATTTTTTCGCCAAAGTTTTAACAAGTTGATTTTGCCAACTCTTTTCCCAAGCTTTCAACCATATATATTGCAGTTTTGCTATCTTATGGTCTGAATCTGTATTATTTGTTTCTGGTAGAATCTGGATCTTCAATTCTTGGCTTATCCATAGACGTACCGCTAAGTAATCTTCTAAACTAACAGGATATTCTTCCTGCCAAAGAGAGTTCGATTGACTACGATAGTTAATATATCCTGTCCATCCTGGTAAAGCAGCCAGATGGTGTGTAAATATTTTAGTATAATCCCCTTTTTGACAATCTTTTAAAACATGCGTTAATGCCTCTAAACTAGTTTTGGGAATTTTTCGAATATCCTTTATTCCAATCTCATTGTCATATTTCACCAATTTTCGCCAAGCCTTATAGAAGCCATCTTTTTTGTCTGGCATTTGCCATTCTGCTAAACCTTCGTCCATAAAAGCAGCTAACCACTTTACCATAATTCGATCCAAATTGTGGTTCAAATTTTTTTCTTCGGTTCTTTTTTGAGATTCTATTTGTTCTAGATAGAAACTTGGCGATTTAGACAACCCGTTTTCTTTTAACAGTAGTACCAATTCTCTTTCCTCGATTTCTCCTTGGCTCCAGGCTTGACGATATAATGAAGCTTCTGGGAATACCTTGGTGTTTAAAAGTTCTTTTGCACTATTTGCAGCATCTTTGAAAGGCATTTTTTCATAACCAGATAACGGATTTGAGGTTACAAAAGAGTATAAGGGCCAGGTTTTTCCTATAACATTAGATGCTTTAATGATACTTTCTAGAATATATTGCTGGTTCATTATGAATTTGATTTATACATTAATATCGACTTCTTATATGGCTGGGACAGGTTCAATAATTTAACATAGAGCCAGGGAACTTTACGATAAATACCTAATTTCATTATGAAAAAACCTATTAAAAATACAATACCAAATACTATTTGTACCATTGAAAGAGGCAACGGTACAGCAACCATAGGCATATCTGCCATTAGTATTGTTACCGCATTATACATTAGTGCGTAAACACCTATACCTGATATAAATAGCACTGGTGGGAAAATAACTTTCTGGATAATTGATAGACTTTTCTGCTTAACAATATTATATGTAACCTGACCCACGGTAATCGCTACAATAAGAGTTAGAAAAATACTGCTGTCTACTTTCATTCCTTTACCTGTTAATAGTGCAAATAAAATAGCCCCAAGAGAACCAAATAAAAGTACAACAAGAGCTTGAAGTGGTTTTATCTTGATCTGTTGTGGTTTTTGTGGTTGTGAATGAGTTATTTCCTCTCCAGAAGCAAGGAACAAATAAGCTTTATAAAACCCATGAAGTATTAGATGTACAACGGCAGCATTGAAAAAGCCTAAACCACATTGCATGATCATAAAACTCATTTGAGCAATAGTAGAACATGCCAGTTTTTGTTTTACATTAACCTGAAGAAGCTTGGTAAATTGCGCTATTATAGCAGTTAAACCTCCTACAATCAAAAGAATGTTCAATGTATTTGAAGCAAATAATAGAGTGGAAAACATAGCCAGTAAAATCCCTGCACCATTTACAAAGCCAGCATGCATAAGAGCTGATGCAGGAGTAGGTGCTGTCATTGCTGAGAGCAGCCAGCGATGGAACGGATAAATTGCAGATTGAACAATAGCAGCAATAATAATACATATCGCAGCTATAAAAACGATATATGTTGGCAAAAACTCTAATGAAGAAACCAGACCGCTAACCGTAAATTTCTCGCTTTTGAAAGCCAACAATAGCACTCCCACACTTAAAAAAAAAGTCCCTGTAAGAAAATAACGTTGTGTAAATTTTGAAGCTTCACGTGCTTCTCCCCAATTAGAATCTACGCCAATCAATCGAGATATAAAAACTCCCATTATTAACCAACTAAATAATAATAAGATTATATGATCAGACATTACAAAAAGCATAACGGATAAAGTAAAGCCAAGACATAAAACCATAAATCTAGAATGATATCTAAACCCATTTAGATAGGTTCTTGCATAAGTACTTACAAGTGCACTAAAGAATGTAACAGTGGTCCAGATTAAATTTGTAAAGCCACTAATTTTAAAAATACCTTCTTGATGCCATTCTGGTATATTGGGAAAATATAATATTAGATAACCTAAGTTACCTGCAAATAGAAACCATAAAATAGAAGTAACAATTTTTGGAAAAGTTAGTGAAAAAGAACTATCATTTTTTTCAATAGCACTTTTAAAAGTGCTTTCTTGTAATTTATCTTCAAGAATCATTTTTAATTTTTTAACGGTTTTTTACTTTTCATGTAATGTTGTGTGTGTATAATTGTATTAGGTCTGCACAACAATTGTAACCTACCAAACAAGCTTAGAAATTGGATTTATCCACAAGTTTGATTGCTATAGAGCTGTTAATTTCTAATTCCAAACCATTTTTATGTGCAGTTAACACTAATTGTTCAATAGTTTTCTTAACCTCCTTCAAATTATTAATACGTTCTTCAGAACTTTGATCGGAGTCAACTACCTCATGACGTAGATTAAGTAATTTTACCGTATGAAATTTAATCTTTTCGTTTACGAGTGATAGAAGTACATCGGCAGCTTCTGCAGGACTATAATGCCCTCTTATAAATCTGATATTTTTTTCCATTTAGATAAACTTCGATGTATTCAATTTTTAGGATTTGAACTTGATTGGTGTAAGTTATCTCGAATTTTACCTATAAAGACAACACTCAAAATAAGACTACAAACTAATATTCTATCCAGAAAAATAGAATCTAGGACATAAGACATTATGATAAAAACTGTAAGGATAATCATGCCCAAAATCGGTAGAACAATAGATTTTGATAATTGATGCATACTATTATTTTTAATTATTAGGTTTTGTTTGAGTTGCTTATTGTGGATTAATGGATATAAAAAGATAATTTTTATACAATTTCATGAAAAGCCTTTTTAGTCGGCAACCGTAATTTCCAGTATTCCGTTAATTTTTAAATTTTGCCCAAGATTTCTGGTCTTATCTATAAACTCTCTTGCAATTTGTTTTTCTTTTTGAAGCTCCTTGATACGATCATCTAGTTGGTCTGTTTCGCATTCATGATTTCCTTCCCAAAGTTGAAGTCTTTGTAATTTGTGAAAATTAATTTTTTGATTGATCAATGCTATTATAATATCTGAGGTCTCAGAAGGAGTAAACTCTCCTTTTACCAATTGAATTTTTTGATTTTGTTTTTCGATTTTTACTAATTCTTTTGTTTCCATTTTATTTGTTTTTAAAGATTTTTATGAGTTGGATAATGGATCCGAGGACAAAGGTTATATATTTTATTTATTTATTTTTATTTATATTAGTTATCTTATATATAAATAATATTTATGAATTATACTTTGCATCAACTCCAAATTTTTCTAAAAATATCTCAGATACAAAGCATTACAAAGGCTTCTGAAGAACTTCATTTAACTCAACCTGCAGTTTCCATTCAACTTAAAAATTTTCAGGATCAGTTTCCCATTCCGCTTACCGAAGTCGTAGGCAGAAAGCTTTATATTACTGATTTTGGAAAGGAAATAGCTTTGGCTGCCGAGAAAATACTTAACGAAGTATATGCCATTAATTACAAGACATTGGCTTACCAAGGTGAGCTTTCGGGTAGATTAAAAATATCTGTAGTCTCTACAGGAAAATATGTAATGCCTTATTTTTTATCCGACTTTATGAAAAATAATACTGGTGTAGATCTTATTATGGATGTAACTAACAGGGCAAGGGTAATTGAAAGTTTAGAATTAAATGAAGTAGATTTTGCACTGGTTTCTGTATTACCTAAAAAATTAAAAATCAAAAATATAGAGCTTATGCCAAATAAACTTTTTTATGTTAGCAACAATGATTTGAAGTTTAAAAGTAATACCACCAAAAAGAAATTATTCGAAGCTTTTCCTTTAATTTATAGAGAGCAAGGATCTGCGACTAGAAATGCCATGGAAGCTTTTATATCAAAAAATAAATTTTCTGTACGAAAAAAGATGGAATTAACATCAAACGAAGCAGTTAAACAGGCTGTTGTTTCTGGTTTAGGATATTCGATCATGCCTTTAATCGGGATAAAAAATGAACTAAAAAACAAGGATTTACAAATTATACCTATCAAAGGGTTTCCGATTACAACAACTTGGAATTTGATATGGTTAAAATCGAAAAAATTATCGCCTGCTGCAATAGCTTATCTTGATTTTTTGAATTTGAAAAAAAAGGGTATTATAGAAGAAAAATTCGCATGGATCAATGACTTTTAACTTTAAGAAATCTATTACATTGATATATCTTATTTACTAATTTTACTTATAAATATTTGATTCATAGATCTTATAAGTTTTGTAAACCTATAAGATCTATGAATTTTTATTTTATGCAGCTATTATTTTCCTGGAAAATCTGCTTTTCTTTTTTCTAAGAATGCAGTAGTTCCTTCTTTAAAATCTTCTGTTCCAAAGCAGTTACCAAATTGCTCTATTTCTGCTTTAAAACCGTTTATACCATCTTCATAACCAGCATTTACTGCTTTAATAGCTGCTCCAATTGCTACAGAAGAATTTTTCATTATTTTAATAGCTAATTTTTCGGCAAATGATATTAGCTCTTCTTGAGCAGTTATATGATTTACCAAACCATATTGTAATGCTTGGTTAGCATCAATCATGCCTGCTGTCATAATCATTTCCATTGCTCTACCCTTACCAACTAATTGTGGCAGACGCTGTGTTCCTCCATACCCAGGAATAACTCCTAAAGAAACTTCTGGCAATCCCATTTTAGCATTACTACTAGCAATTCTAAAATGTGCTGCCATTGCCAATTCTAAACCACCGCCTAAAGCGAAACCATTTATAACTGCAATAACGGGAGTAGAAAGGTTTGCTACAAAATCAAAAAGTAATTCTTGTCCTTTTGCTGCCAGTTTACCACCATCAGATACAGAAAAGTCAGCAAACTCACTTATATCTGCTCCTGCTACAAATGCTTTTTCTCCACTTCCGGTAATAATAATGACTTTGGTTTCAGGATCTACGTCTGCTACTCTAAAAGCAGCATGTAATTCTTGTATAGTTTCTTTATTAAGTGCATTTAATTTTAACGGGCGATTAATTGTGATCGTAGTTATTCCGTTGTTCTGGGATGTTAAGATGTTTGTATACATTATTATGATCTGTATTTATGTTTTTATAACTAAGTAAGACTTTATTAAAAATTACTCTTTTGGAAATTTAACCTTAAAAACGGTTCCTTTTTCTTTTTGTGATGTAAAAGTAATACTTCCTTTATAGGTTTCCACAATATTTTTTACCATTCCCAATCCAAGCCCCATCCCACTAGTTTTAGTAGTAAATTTTGGTTCAAAAACTTTCTTTTTATTATCCTCAGATATTCCAATTCCATTATCTGCTACTGTAATCACCACTTCTTTATTTTCAGAAAATACATCAACAATAATTTTTGGAGTACGATTTTCAGGAATTGCTTGTATAGCATTTTTAACCAAATTGGTAACTACCCTTATAAGTTGTGTTCTATCAAATTTAGCAATAATTTCTTCTTTCTCTGATGGAAAAATAATGTAATCCTCATTAAAAATATCTAACGCAAGCCCAACTATTTTTGTTACATCTAAGGTTTCACTTTTTTGTGCAGGCATTTGCGCAAAATTTGAGAATGCAGAGGCAATCGAACTCATCGTATCGATTTGTTGTATTAAAGTATCACTATATTCTTGAACTTTTTGCAAGATATTAGGATCATCCGCATCAAATTTTCTTTGAAAACTTTGAACGGTTAATCGCATTGGCGTTAACGGGTTTTTAATCTCATGAGCTACCTGTTTTGCCATTTCTCTCCATGCAGCCTCTCGCTCACTTTTAGCTAGCATTGCAGCACTTTCTTCAAGCTCATCAATCATACTATTATATGCATTAACCAAAGAGTAAATTTCTTCACTTGCATCTCCAATATCAATTCGTTTATTTCTTTTATCTAACCTTGTTTGATCTATAGTTTCAGAAATTGTCTTTAAGGATCTGGTTATATATTTTGATAAAAAATATGCCAGTATAATAGCAACAAGAAGCATTAACAAGTATACCTCTCCCAAGCGTCTTAAAAACTCTAATAGCTCTCTTGTAATCAAATCATCATCTTCTAAATATGGTAAATGTAAAATCCCCAAAGGCTTAGATCTTATATCTGTGATATAGGTATAAGAAGTTAAAAATCTTTCTCCGTTTTTTTCAGACTTTACTAAATATTTTTTATCATAAAGAGATTCTAATGTATCTAAAATAATAGGATTAAGTTGCACATCAGTATTGCCTTTAGAAAGTGTACCTTCGGACTTAACTAATAATTCTCCTGAAAGACCGTATATATTTATAGGCATAGAATGTTCTTCCGATATTTGATAAATACGGTGCTTTTCTCTGAATATTAAAGGTAAGTTTTCTTGATTTACAGGATAAGTAGTACTTTTTAAAGCGTTATTAATTGCAATTTGAATTCTTTCTTCTTTTCGTTCTAATCGTTCTCTGTGATACTCTTCTGCTTCTTCTTTATATTGGTAAATAGTAACCGCAGCAATCAATATAGAAGCTAATAGCACCAATGCTGTCATAGAGATAAAGATACGAGTACGAAGAGAAAGTTTTAATAGCCTCATAATTATTTTTGAATCCTAAAGATAACAAATATCGCACCAAAATAGTTATGAAAAGAAATCTGTGAAACCCGTGAATTTATTAAATTTACCTAACTTTTAAGTTATGGATAATTTGACATTGCTTTCTGTAAAAAATCTTTGTATTTCTTTTTTATCTGAAGGAAAAGAAAATCAAGTTCTTAAAGACATATCTTTTGATATTCATAAAAATGAAATATTAGGTGTGGTTGGGGAATCAGGAAGCGGGAAATCTGTCGCTTCTTTGGCTATTTTGGGTCTGCTTCCTAATAAAATAGCTAAAATTACAAAAGGAAATATTATATATACTAATTTTTCTTTAGTAGAGCTTGATGAAAAAAAATACCGATCGATTCGTGGTAATGAGATTGCGATGATTTTTCAAGAACCTATGAGTTCTTTAAATCCATCTATGAAATGTGGTATACAGGTTTCTGAAATTCTTTTTAGACATACAAGCATGTCTAAAACCGAAGTAAAAAAGGAAGTGCTTTCTTTATTCAAAAAAGTAAAGCTTCCTGATCCTGATCGAGTATACAAATCTTATCCACACCAATTAAGTGGTGGGCAAAAACAACGAGTAATGATTGCTATGGCAATTGCTTGTAAACCAAAATTATTAATTGCCGATGAACCAACAACTGCACTAGATGTTACTGTACAAAAAGAAATTATAGAATTGCTTAAAGGATTACAAAAGGAATACGAAATGAGTATTCTTTTTATATCCCATGATCTGTCCTTAGTATCAGAAATTGCAGATCAGGTTTTAGTTATGTATAAAGGGAGAATGATAGAATATGGTAGCTCACAAAAAATATTTAATACTCCCAAAAAAGAATATACTAAAGCATTAATTAGTGCAAGACCACCAATACATATTAGATATAAAAAACTACCAATTATTGCAGATTTCTTAAAAGGAAAAAATCTGAATAAAGAAATTGTTACTAAAGAAGATCGAGAGCGAAATCACAAAATTTTATATAGTAAACCTCCTATATTAGAGGTTATTAATGTTAAGAAAAGTTATTTTTCTAAAATAGGGTTGTTTAAAAAATCTGAATTTAAAGCTGTTGATGATGTAAGTTTTAAGCTTTATGAAGGAGAAACACTTGGACTAGTAGGAGAATCTGGATGTGGTAAATCGACATTAGGTAACAGTATTTTACAATTAGACAAAGCTAGTAGTGGAAAAATCATATATAAGGGTCAAAATATTACACAATTATCTTCGTCTGAAATACGAAATTTAAGAAAAGAAATTCAGTTAATATTTCAGGATCCATTTGCTTCTTTAAATCCAAGATTAACCATCGGAAAAGCAATTATGGAACCCATGCAAGCTCATAAATTATATGACAATGATAAACAGAGAAAACAAAAGGTAATAGAGTTACTAGAACGTGTGAGTCTTACTCCAGAACACTTTAATCGTTATCCGCATGAGTTTAGTGGTGGACAAAGGCAACGTGTAGGTATTGCCCGAACCATTGCTATACAGCCAAAATTAATCATTTGTGATGAATCTGTAAGTGCTTTGGATATATCTGTACAGGCACAGGTATTAAATCTTCTTAACGAGTTAAAGGATAATTTTGGATTTACTTATATCTTTATATCTCATGATTTAGCCGTAGTGAAATATATGTCTGACCAGTTACTGGTAATGAATAAAGGAAAGATAGAAGAACATGGAGATGCGGACAGGATCTACGAAAATCCAGAAAAAGAGTATACCAAAAAACTAATTGAAGCTATTCCAAAAGGAGGATAAAAAAACAATAAAACCTGTTAATCTTATCAGTTAACAGGTTTTATTCATCTCAAATTAGGGAAATTGTAATTAATTAACAACAAAAAATTACATTAACAAAAATACTTTCTTCGCTATATAAGCACAATTAGAAATCAACTCGATTGTAGGTTTTATTGATCTCTGTAAGTTATTTATACGCTTTTTCATAATAGGGGGAACTGTGTGGGTTAATAATTTTTTTCTAATTTATAAAAAACAATTTTATAGGGTATTATTTTTTAACGAGTTACTAATATGCGAATTATTTTTTAATAAAAACGTTTAAATACATATAAAATAGACTAAATACACAGAATTTTAACATTCTAATAACAAATATTAGCTTTTTAGCATTAAAGTAAAGGTTTAAGTCTATTAACAACCCTATAAAAGGTAGTCTTTTTCTTTCAAAATAAAATATTCTTATCCTGATTTTTAATAAACGTAATTTTTGTTTATTTATTATCCGTAGAGTATTAATTATTATCCGTTAATATATTAATAGAATTAGTTACAAATTAATCCAATATCATTTCAGGTATACTCCCTTCAATTATGAGGTTTCCTTCAGTAGCATTTACAATATCTTCTACACTTACTCCTGGGGCTCTTTCCATAAGTTTAAAACCTACATTGGTCACTTCTAAAAACGCTAAATTAGTAACTATCTTTTTTACGCACCCTACTCCTGTAAGTGGAAGCGAACATTTTTTTAGTAACTTAGATTCTCCTGCTTTATTAGTATGCATCATTGCTACAATAATATTTTCGGCACTAGCAACAAGATCCATTGCTCCCCCCATTCCTTTAACCATTTTTCCAGGGATTTTCCAATTGGCAATATCTCCTTCTTCAGATACTTCCATTGCTCCTAAAATTGTTAAATCAACATGTTGTCCCCGAATCATACTAAAACTCATCGCCGAATCAAAAAATGATGCACCTGGCATTGTAGTAATGGTTTGCTTACCTGCATTTATAATATCTGCATCTTCTTCCCCTTCAAAAGGAAATGGCCCCATACCTAAAACTCCATTTTCACTTTGAAAATCTACTTCGATCCCTTGTGGGATGTAATTTGCTACGAGAGTAGGTATTCCAATCCCAAGATTAACAAAATATCCATTTTGTAGTTCTTTAGCAATACGTTTTGCTATTCCATTTTTATCTAACATAATTATCTCCTTCTAATCTTATATACGTTAAAATGATTGGTTGATTTGCTTTCCTGAACCCATACTAATAATGATATAGAAAATATTATGGTTCCTATTAAACCGAAAAGCATGTACAATATTAGGGTTACTAAAGCACTTATTATAAATACAATTAACATTTTTTTAGTATAGATAACCGCATCAATCCTATTAATATACTTGATATCTATTTTAAAACAGTTATGCAATCCACAAGTACTTCAACTCTCTAATTTCATTTGCAATTCTCCTCTAGTAGTTTTTATGGGTTTAAAATTGTTTTGATTTTTACCCCAGAACATATATGCTACAACCTCATAAATCCCTACTACTTTTAGTTAGGCTGCGGTGTCATTCTTAAATAAGGTTTAATTTCTTTATGTCCTTTAGGAAATAGCTTGGGGATCTCCTCATTAGTTACCGATGGAGAAATAACACAGTCTTCTCCTTGGTTCCAGTTTGCAGGGGTGGCTACTTTATGATATGCCGTTAACTGAAGAGAATCAATAACTCGTAGTAATTCATCAAAATTTCTTCCAGTAGATGCAGGATATGTTATGGTAAGTTTTATTTTTTTATCTGGTCCAATTATAAAAACAGAGCGCACTGTTAATTTACTATCTGCATTAGGGTGAATCATGTCATATAATTCAGATACTTTCTTATCGTCATCTGCTATTATAGGAAAATTAACTGTTGTATTTTGCGTTTCATTAATATCCTTAATCCAACCATGATGAGACTCTAAACCATCTACACTTAAGGCAGCTACTTTAACATTACGCTTATTAAATTCGTTTGTGTATTTTGCTACTGTTCCTAATTCTGTAGTACATACAGGTGTATAATCTGCTGGATGTGAAAACAAGATCCCCCAACTATCTCCTAACCAGTTATGAAAATTTATTTCTCCTTCTGTGGTTTTTGCTATAAAGTTTGGAGCTTCATCTCCTAATCGTAATACTGCCATGATTTATGTGTTTTTTATGTTTTAAAAAATATTATTGCTTTTTGCGAACCGTTCTTTGCTCGATTCTTTTTTCGTAGTTATTTCCTTGAAAAATTCTTTGTACAAATATTCCTGGTATATGTATATGATCGGGGTTTAATGTACCTGCAGGAACTAACTCTTCAACTTCAGCTACCGTTATTTTTGCTGCTCCGCACATACACGGATTAAAGTTTCTTGCTGTTCCTTTAAAAATTAAATTACCAGCTTCATCTCCTTTCCAAGCTTTTACAAAGGCAAAATCTGCCTTAAATGCATGTTCTAATACATACATTTTACCGTTGAACTCTCTGGTTTCTTTTCCTTCTGCAACTTCGGTACCATACCCTGCTGGTGTATAAAATGCAGGAAAGCCTCCTTGCGCTGCTCTGCACCTTTCTGCAAGAGTACCTTGCGGAATTAACTCAACATCTAGCTCTTCACTAAGCATTTGCCTTTCGAACTCATCGTTTTCTCCAACATAAGAAGAAACCATTTTTTTGATTTGTTTTTTTTGAAGAAGAAGACCCAATCCAAAATCATCAACTCCTGCATTATTAGAAATACAAGTAAGCCCTTTGATGTTAGATTTTACAAGTTCTGTGATAGCATTTTCAGGAATACCACATAACCCAAACCCCCCAAGCATAAAGGTCATGTTATCTTTAATACCAACTAAAGCTTCGGCGACGTTAGGTACCGTTTTACGAATCATATTATACTATTTTTTGTACACTAAAAGTAATAAAAAATAGCACTATATGCTTTGAAATAGAATAGTTTTATGAATAATTTAATGGATACTCCACTTTTATCTAAAGGCTAAATTCATCTATATTTTCGTCTTGAATGTTACTTTGTTTAAAAGCTCTACAATCTACCTCAATAGTTAAATTTTCTGGTTTGGAAAATGCATCTTTAGAAATATCTAATGTTTTATCTGTATAGCACTTTTTCATAAATAACGCCCAAACAGGTAATGCCATTGTAGCTCCCTGACCAAATCTAACTTCTTTAAAGTGTGTTGCCCTATCATCTCCTCCTACCCATACACCTGTACAAAGGTTAGGGACAATACCCATAAACCAACCATCACTTTGATTTTGCGTTGTTCCTGTTTTACCAGCTATAGGGTTTGTAAACTGATATGGATGCCCTGTAATCACATTTTTATAATCATATCGTGAAGAAGCCCCTGAACGTAACCGTGCTCCTGAGCCCATTTGAGTAACCCCTTCCATCAAATTAATAGTTACATAAGCCGCTTCTTTGCTAATAACGTCTTTGGTTTCTGGTACGAATTGATATAAAATGGCACCATTTTTATCTTCAATACTTGTAATTGTTACGGGTTTGGTGTAAATACCTTGATTAGCAAAAGTACTGTAAGCACCTACCATTTCTGATAGTTTTAAATCTACAGATCCCAACGCTATAGATGCAACTTCAAGAACATCTGATTCTACTCCCATTTTTTTTGCTAAACGAACGATCGGCTCTGGTCCTATTCTATCCATTAATCTTGCAGAGATTGTATTTACAGATTTTGCCAAGGCCTCTTTAAGGCTCATATATCCCGTATAATTACCATCGCTGTTTTTTGGTGTCCAATCGTTATCAATTACACCATGAGATCCTGCAGAAATAGTTATTTGCGACATTGGCAATGTATCGCAAGGGGACAATTTAAGTTGATCTATTGCGGTTGCATACACAAAAGGTTTAAAGGTTGATCCTACCTGGCGAGCTCCTTGGTATACGTGATCGTATTGAAAATGCTTGTAATTAATCCCTCCTACCCAAGCTTTTACATGGCCAGTTTGAGGTTCAACAGACATTAACCCTGAACGCAAAAACTTTTTATAATATAATATAGAATCTTTAGGAGTCATAATTGTATCTATTTCTCCTTTCCAACTAAAGATGCTCATTTCGGTTTTTACATCAAAAGATTTGCGTATCTCTTTCTCACTTTTACCTTGACTAAGCATTATTTTTCTTCTTGCAGAAGATTGAATACTTCGATCTAATATTTTTTCTACCTCTGCGTTTGTTAAATCCCTAAAAGGCGTGGTTTTATTTTTCTCTTCTTGTTTATCAAATTCTTTTTGAAGATTTGCCATATGCTCTTCGACTGCCTCTTCTGCATATTTTTGCATTCTTGAATCTATAGTTACATTAATTCTTAAACCATCTCTATAGATATCAAAATATTCTAACTCACCTTCTTCATTTTTTTGCTTAGGATTGTTTTTTACCCAATTGGACATCCAGCTTCTAACATATTCTCTAAAATATGTAGCTGTTCCATCATTGTGACCTTCTGGAGAGTAATCTAATTTAAGAGGTAATTCTTTTAAACTATCTCTCTCCTTTTCTGTAATGTACTTGTATTTTTCCATTTGGTTAAGAACAACATCTCTTCTGGTCTTTACCATCTCTGGTCTTCGTAATGGATTAAACAGGGATGAATTTTTTAGCATCCCCACTAGTACTGCTGCTTCTTCCTTATTAAGATCTTTAGGATTTTTTCCAAAATAAATTCTAGACGCAGAACTTATACCAATTGCTTGATTTAAGAAATCATATTTATTAAGATACATTGTTAAGATTTCTTTTTTAGTATACTGTCTTTCGAGACGTGTAGCAATGACCCATTCTTGGATTTTTTGTAGATATCTTTCTATTTTATTTTTCGAACCTCCTGTAAATAACTGCTTTGCTAACTGTTGTGATATAGTACTTGCTCCTCCTTTCGTTCCTAAAAAAACAAATGCTCTTAAAGTTCCTCTTGCATCAATACCTGAATGCTCATAAAATCTGGCATCTTCTGTCGCAACTAATGCATTTACCAAATGTTCTGGCAGCTCCTCATAACTAACAGGGGTACGGTTTTCTTTGAAAAAAGTTCCTATTTGTACCCCATCTGAAGAGATAATTTGAGTAGCAAGGTCGTTTTGTGGATTCTCTAACTCTTCAAATTTTGGCATTTCGCCAAAAACTCCCCAACTTGCCAAAAGAAATAACATTGCTATTAAAAAAATCCCTGTAGCAAATAGTATCCAGAATCCTTTTATAAATTTTAAAGTAGTATTAGCAGGAGCCTTTGCTCTATTTTTGGTTGCTTTAGGTTTTGCTTTTGCCATATTTTAGCTGTTTAAATCTAATGGTTTATGGTTTACAGAAATTTATTAATCCTATTTTGTTGTTCTTTAACCCACTAAAGAACATATAATATTTAAGGGTTTTCTACATTTTCTATTCTGAATCCAACATCTGTAATTCCCTCTAATGACGATACACCATCTACTTCTCCGTTCTTTCGCATGGCGTGCTGCAAAGTTATCGTATAATTTCCTTTTTCTTTGAATTTTACTTTTTCTTTATACCACAATTTATTTTCTTTAAGATCAGAAAAACCTGTCCCCAACCATTGCCCATCGGGAGCAGCAAAACGATACTCTAAAGTATCTGTAACTACTTTTCCATTAGGAAATTGCATTTCGCTGATTAAAAACAAGTTACTATATTTATAATCATTAGTATTGCGTATATTGATAAATAAATTATAGACCTTTGTTGTATCTAATTCTGGAAGTGTAAAACTTATTTTCTCGTTCATTTCCCACGCATCAGATACGTTTTGATAATTATCAAAAACCTGTTTATCATCACATGAAGTTAAAGTTGTTACAATAAAGAGTACTAAAAAAAACTTAAGCTTTGTCATTATTCCTATTACGAGACCTACGTTTTTTATTACGCTGATTATTTGATTTTTTGTTTTCAGAATCCCCACTTTTTGGTTTGTTTGAAACTGCCACTCTCTTTTCTGAAGCCTTGCTTTTTGGTTTATTTACTACAGCTTTTTTTTCTGAAGTTCGATTCTTTGGTTTGTTTGATACAACGGTTTCCTTTTCTAAGGTTCTACCGTTTCTACTTTTTTTCCTGTTACGACTCCTTCTTTTGTTATGTTTTGGCTGATCAAATCGTGTTAAACTATCTTGCCCTACAACGTTTTCAAATTCTGTTTTAGTATCTTCTATAAGTTCTAAAGCAAATTCTTCTAAACTAGGCACTTTTTCATTATTAGTATTTATAGCTATTATTTCATTAACATCTTCTACAGCTATTTTATGCCAATTCATCCATTCTCCTTCATACGCATACCACAACAATCCTTTAAAAATATCAATTTTTTGAAATACTGCTGTTCCTTTTTCTGTCTTGAGTTTTATGTCTGTTTTAGGAAAACTATTAAGTGCATCTATGTACGCATCTAATTCATAATTAAGGCAACACTTTAATTTCCCACATTGACCTGCTAATTTTTGTGGGTTTAAAGACAGTTGTTGGTATCTTGCTGCACTTGTATTTACGGATCTAAAATCGGTAAGCCATGTAGAGCAGCACAACTCTCTTCCACAAGAACCAATACCTCCTAGCCTGGCAGCTTCTTGCCTAAAACCTACTTGTCTCATCTCTATCCTTGTACTAAACTCGTGAGCAAATTCTTTTATTAATTGCCTAAAATCTACTCGTTCTTCTGCAGTATAATAAAAAGTAGCTTTGGATCCATCACCTTGAAACTCTATATCAGAAATTTTCATTTGCAGATTTAATCGTATAGCTATTTCTCGTGCTCGAACCTTCATACTATCTTCTTGATTACGAGAATTCTGCCATATATCAATATCTTTTTGAGTTGCTTTTCTATAAATTTTCTTTACTTCTTCGCTATCGACTTCTACTTTCTTTTTTTTCATTTGAATTCGAACGAGCTCACCGGTAAGCGTAACAATACCAACATCATGACCTGGAGAACATTCTGTAGCCACTACATCTCCTATTGATAAAGAAAGATTTTCTGTGTTTTTAAAGAAATGCTTCCTTCCATTCTTGAATCGTATTTCGACACAAGAAAAAGGTTCTGCCCCACTTGGAAGAGACATATTGGACAACCAATCAAAAACTGTTAATTTATTACACCCATCGGTACCACAGGTACCATTGTTTTTACAGCCTTTCGGTTGCCCGTCTTTTGCGGAGGAACAACTGTTACACCCCATATTTTTTATCTATATTGAAATTTGTTTGCGAAATTTTTAAATCACAACAAATTGGATTCTTACTATAATTAGTAACAAGTTTTGCTATCTAATATCTTAATCGTTAAAGATACTATGAAATGAGGATAAAAAAAATTATCTACTATAGTATCTTTAGGTTTCTCGTTTTACTTCTTATATTTCAACGCTTCAGAGCGCCCTTTTTTAAATATTTTATTGCTATTTCCCTTTCCTTTACGTAATGCTTTTTGTTTTTCATCAGGCAGCCTGTTTATTTCCATACATTCTGTCGAACAACAGTTTTCTAGGGCTTTGGCACATTCTTCGCATTGAATAAACAACAAATGGCAAGCTTCATTTTCGCAGTTAACATGGGTATCGCAAGGTTTACCACATTGGTGACAACTAGAAATCACATCCTCTGTTATTCGTTCGGCTCGTCTGTGATCAAAAACAAAATTTTTACCTAAAAATTTATTTTCTAAACCTTGTGTTTCAACCTGCCTTGCGTACTCTATAATACCACCTTCTAACTGAAATACATTTTTAAATCCTTTATGCTTATAGTATGCACTTGCTTTCTCACATCGTATTCCGCCAGTACAATACATCACCAATTTTTTATCTTCTTTATGATTTTTAAGATCTTCTTCTATAATATCTAAAGAATCTCTAAAAGTATCTACATCTGGAGTAACTGCTCCCTTAAAATGCCCTATCTCGCTTTCATAATGGTTACGCATATCTACCAGTACAGTATTTGGATCTTCTATAAGCTCATTAAATTTTTGAGCATCTACATGTACTCCTTTGTTAGTAACATCAAAAGTAGTATCGTTTAAACCATCGGCAACAATTTTGTGGCGAATTTTTACCTTTAGTTTTAAAAATGATTTTGCATCTTGTTCTCTAGCAATATTAAGGCGAACATTTTCTAAAAAAGAAATACTATCTAAATGCTTTTTAAATGCTTCAAAATTTGGTGCAGGAACAGATAGTTGCGCATTTATTCCTTCTTTAGCAACATAGATTCGCCCAAGAACTTCAAGTTCATCCCAATGTATAAAAAGATGGTTTCTAAAAATCTGTGTATTACCGATATGTGCATATTTATAGAAAGATAGCGTAAGTCGATCGGTGCCGGCCTCATCAATAAGAGCTGCTCTTTCCTTTGCACTTAATTTATTGTACAGTTGCATGCTATACTTAATATTTTAAGTTAAAAGAAAATTGTTTAGTCGCAGCAAAAGTACGAATAGCACACATATATTCAAAAATTGTAATCAAAATAAAAAATGCCTTGAAAAATTTTTCAAGGCATTTTTTGGGCTAATTCGTTATTATTTTTATTTAACAAGTAAAAATATAATAACGAAGCTAACCTCCCTCTACCATACAATTACTAATTTTAGTAATTGTACAACCATCAAGGTTATGTCGAATGACTCTTTTAAGAAATTTCATCTTTCGTCTTCCTCCAACTTTTGATTCATATTGCTTTTATACAGTAGATGATAAAAATCAAATAAGGTTGCGTGAGATACTATTGTTTAGATTATACAGATATAAAAGCAACGCATTCTGCAAGTAAAAACTAAAATATGATATATTGAAGTGGTTTAAACTTTTTTCAATTCGCTATAAAAATGCTCTTTTTCACTCCATTGAAGTGTTTTTTGCACTTCGTAGCGCTGCTATGAAGTGCAAAAAACACTTCAATGGAGTGAAAAATAACTATTTTTCGCCATAATCAAAAAAGTTTAAACCACTTCATTTAGTATAAAATATAATCCTAGCAAAAACAATGCTTTTTTGTTGTTAATAATGATTTTAGAATCCCTATACCAACTACAAAAAGAAATAGTATTTTAGCCAAAAGTTAATATCAATGTCAAATCCCGATATATTTGAACAACAAATGAGTACAGAGAAAGACGCAAAGTTAAAAGCATTAAAACTTACCTTAGATAAATTAGATAAAGCTTACGGAAAAGGAACAGTAATGAAAATGGGAGATAGTGCTGTCCAAGAAGTAGAGGTTATTTCTACTGGATCCCTAGGTTTAGATCTAGCACTAGGTGTTGGCGGATACCCAAGAGGTAGAGTAATTGAAATATATGGACCAGAATCCTCTGGTAAAACAACACTAACTTTACATGCGATTGCACAAGCCCAAAAAGCAGGTGGTATTGCAGCGTTTATTGATGCAGAACACGCCTTTGATCGTTTTTATGCAGAAAAATTAGGTGTAGATATTGATGATTTAATTATTTCTCAACCAGATAATGGCGAGCAGGCTTTAGAAATTGCTGATAATCTAATAAGATCTGGTGCTATTGATATTATTGTTATTGACTCTGTTGCTGCGCTAACTCCTAAAAGTGAGATCGAAGGAGAAATGGGAGATTCTAAAATGGGACTACATGCAAGATTAATGTCTCAAGCACTTCGAAAACTGACTAGTTCTATTAGTAAAACTAATTGTACTGTGATTTTTATCAACCAACTTCGTGAAAAAATTGGTGTAATGTTTGGCAATCCAGAAACTACTACTGGTGGTAATGCATTAAAATTTTATGCTTCAGTACGATTAGACATTCGTCGTTCTACACAAATTAAAGATAGTAACAGTGAAGTACAAGGAAATAAAACCAGAGTAAAAGTGGTTAAAAACAAAGTAGCGCCACCGTTTAGGACTGCAGAATTTGATATTATGTATGGCGAAGGTATTTCTAAAAATGGAGAAATAATTGATATTGGTGTAGACTATGAAATCATAAAGAAAAGCGGTTCTTGGTTTAGTTATCAAGACACTAAACTGGGGCAAGGTCGTGATGCCGTAAAAACATTGCTTAATGATAATCCAGAGCTTATGGAAGAACTTGAAGGAAAAATTAAGGAAGCTATAAAAATTGCTAAAGAATAAATTTCTTTATACAAGAAAAACAAAAAAATCCCGAAGCTTCGGGATTTTTTTATACCTTAAAAGCAACCTTATCCAAATTATAACATCTATATAATTAGATGAGTTAGATGATTTCTCAAAACCCCAACAACATGAGAAGGATAAAAATAATTTTTGCGTTTTTTTTGTTTACTATATTTATCGGATGCTCTAATGATGATGAAACTAGGTTTTTTTACGAATTAGTTACCGTTCAAGAAGTCACATTGCCAGATCAGTTTAACAGAGGAGAAACATACACCATAAACGTATCTTACTTTAGGCCAACAAACTGTCATTCTTTTTCTGGTTTTGATTATAATAAATTAGGAAATGAGCGAACAGTATCTGTTGTAAATCTTGTAGTAAATGAAGGTAACTGTAAAGAGCTAGAAAAAAAAGATTTGATTGAATCCTCTTTCGATTTTTTTGTAGGTGAGGAAGACTCTTATGTTTTTAGGTTTTGGCAAGGACGAGATGAAAATGGTGATAATCAATTTTTAATTATAGAAGTACCGGTGTTATAAATTTATGTAATCATCCTAAAAAAATAATTAGTGGGCTTAGACCAACTCATAAAAAAATGTAAGAAAAAAAACCCTCAGGCACAAGAACAATTATACAGATTATTTAGTAGCAAACTATTCTCTATTTGTTTAAAATATTCTAATGATTATTCGAGTGCTGAAGATACTTTACAGGATGCATTTATTACCATTTTTGATAAAATAAACCAATATAAAAACCAAGGTTCTTTTGAGGGTTGGATAAAACGAGTAACCATTAATACTGCATTACAAAAATATAGAAAACAAAAGGTTTTTGATATTATTAATGAAGAACAGGTTGAAGAAATAGAAATAGAAGTTAACGAAGAAGAAATTTCATTAGATTATCTTTTGAAAATTATTCAACAACTACCCGATCGGTATCGATTGGTTTTCAATCTTTATGTATTAGATGGCTACTCACACAAAGAAGTTGCTAAGATGCTCGATATATCTATCGGAACCTCCAAATCAAATTTGGCGAGAGCCAGAAATATTTTAAAAGAAAAAATAGAACACAAACACAGCCAAGAACCATATGTTCGGTCAATTGAAGGACAGAGATGAATGATAAAAAGAATATAGACAGGTTATTTCAAGAAAAATTCAAGGATTTTGATGTACATCCTAATGAAATAGTTTGGGAAAAAATAAGAGCTCGACAAAATAAAGAGGAAAAAAGATTGTTTTTATTGCCCTTTTGGTATAGAATTGCTAGCGTTGCAGCTTTAACAGCAATCATACTTGGCTTGGGCTACTCGTTAAACAATACTCCAGAACAAAATATTATTATAACTAATACAAATATTAAAAATAAAACCGAGCAACATAACCAAAATAGAGATTTTAAAACTTCTACTGAAAAAAACACTCCTCATGTCACAGTAGTTTCTGAAGAAAAAGAAATCAAAAAATTTAATAAAAAACATGGGAGAAGTAATCCTGATTATAAAACCCCAATTCAAAACCCCTCTGATTCTTCTTTTATAAAAGAAAATACGATAACTACTATCTCTAGTCCTACCGATTTAATAAAAAATAACAACTCTATAATAAAAACCAAGGTAAATTCTACCAAAAAAAATAAAGTTGCAGAATATACAACTACAACAAAAATAGATACTACTCTATTAAAACAAAAAACAATAACAAAAAATGCTATCGCAGTAGATTATCCAAATCAAGGAACAGTATCTAAAAAAGAAGATGTTCCTGGTTTTATTAATCCTAATGAAGAAAGTGATATAATTTCCACAGAAAATATTACAAATAATAAAAATCTTTTAGGATTAGGAGAAAATATTACAACCGAAGAAAATTTGTACACTAAAGATACTGATAATAAAAAATCCATATTTGATGTAATAAATAAAGAACAAGAAGAGGAAATTGTTACCGAAACTTCTTCTGTCAAAAAATGGAATATTGCTCCTAATATAGCCCCTGTATATTACAACTCTATTGGTAATGGATCCTCAATTGATTCACAATTTGCAGATAACGATAAAAACGGAGAAGTAAATATGAGTTATGGCGTGCAGGTTTCTTATACAATTAATAAAAAATTTAGTGTGCGTTCTGGCGTTAATAAAGTAGATCTAAGCTATACTACCAAAGATATTGGCTTTGTTCCTTCAGCAACTGGTCAAAATCTACAAAATGTAGAGTACAATTCTACTGCTACTGCAATTTTTATTGCAGATATAGGAAATAGACCAAGAAACATTTCTGAATCTTTAGACATTAACAGAAACGCAGTAGATCAAACACAAAACGTTGGATTACTTAATCAGAATATTGAATATATAGAAATCCCAATGGAAATGAAATATGCCTTGGTAGATAAAAAATTTGGAATCAATATGATTGGAGGTATTAGTACATTGTTTTTACAAAATAATGAAATATCTATAGAGGCAGGAGATTTTGAAACCCCCATAGGAGAAGCAAACAATCTTAATGAAGTAAGTTTTAGCGGGAACATTGGCTTGGGGGTAGATTATAAGCTATCAGAGCATTTAGAAATTAATTTAGAACCTATTTTTAAGTACCAGTTCAATGCATTTAATGAAACTGCAAATAATTTTAAACCTTATTATTTTGGAATTTATACAGGTTTAAACATTAAATTTTAAAAATATAAACTTTTTTAGTTGGTTAGGTAGTTATTGCTACTTTACTTAGTAAGCAATGATGAGCAAAGCCGTTTCTGGGGAGAAACGGCTTTAATTCTTTTATTTATCAAGATCTTTTTTCAGGATTTTAAAAATAACACTCCATGTATTTTCTTTTAATTCTTTTTTATTTTCTTGCGTTAACCCTTTTGTTGAAATCTCTTTAAGAATACGAGCTCTCATAATCCCGGGACTACCACTAAAAAAAGTATATGAAAATCTCTTTTTATTATCTAAAAACACCAGAGGCACTACTGGTATTTGATGATCTATTGCCAGCCTAAAAGCACCGTCTTTAAAAACATCCAAAATTATAGACTCATCATCAGGAACCCCGCCTTCTGGAAAAATACAAATACTGGTTCCAGTACTTAATCTAGCTTGTGCACGATCAAAAACTTCTTTTCTACTACGTTGGTTACTGCGATCCACTAAAATACAAGTTCGTTTATAGAAAAAACCAAAGATTGGAATTTTTGCCAGCTCTTTTTTACCAACAAATACAAAAGGATTTTTAATACAATACAACATCAACATTATATCGGCCATAGAGGTATGATTAGCTACAAACATATAGCTTTTGGATCGGTCTGGCCTGGCATCTTTGGCAACACTTGGAAAAAAACCAGATCCATACAAAACAATTGTAGCCCAAAATCTAGCCACTACAAAAAACTGAGGATACCAATTTTCTCTAGAAGAAAACACTAATAGTACAGGAAACATTATAATTATAGGAAGCCCCATAACTATATAGAACCAAATACGCCATAACAAGATTAATATATTTTTAAGTACGTGCATATCTTCAAAAATACACAATTGGTTTGAGGTATGTGAACAAAAAAATTACCTTTGCTAACAAATCATAAAAATTATCATGTCTAGAATTCTAACAGGAATACAAAGCACAGGCACTCCGCATTTAGGAAACTTATTAGGAGCAATTGTTCCGGCAATCCAGATGGCTAATGAGCCGCAAAACGAATCCTTTTTGTTTATTGCCAATATGCACTCTCTTACACAAATTAAAGATGCTAAAGCATTAAAAGAGAATACCTACTCTACTGCTGCTGCCTGGTTAGCTTTTGGACTAAATATTGAGAAGACTGTTTTTTATCGCCAAAGTGATATCCCACAGGTAACAGAATTATCTTGGTATTTAAGCTGTTTTTTTCCGTACCAACGATTAACTTTAGCACATTCTTTTAAAGATAAAGCAGATCGGTTAGAAGATGTAAATGCTGGGTTATTTACGTACCCTATGCTAATGGCTGCTGATATATTATTATATGATGCAGAAATTATTCCTGTTGGAAAAGATCAGTTACAACATATTGAAATAACGAGAGATGTAGCCTCTCGTATTCATAATCAAGTAGGGGAAATATTTGTGCTGCCTGAAGGTCAAGTCAGAGAAGAAACTATGTATGTGCCAGGAACAGATGGCAGTAAAATGAGCAAATCAAAAGGGAATATCATTAATTTGTTTTTGCCAGACAAACAATTACGTAAACAGATAATGACTATTGCTACAGATAGCAGACCCCTTGAGGAACCAAAAGATCCAGATACTTGTAATGTATTTGCACTATATAAACTAATCGCTTCTCCAGAACAACAAGAACAAATGCGTAATAATTATCTTGCTGGCAATTATGGATACGGGCATGCTAAACAAGCCTTATATGAACTAATTGTTGAAAAATTCTCTGTAGAGCGAGAACGCTATGCTTATTACATGAACAACCTTAATGAAATAGATGAGGCATTAGCTATCGGTGCTCAAAAAGCTACTACAATTGCAAATAACGTATTAGAAAGAGTTAGGGAAAAAATCGGGTATTAATTAATTTTGTTGTCGAACTAAATATAATATTTGTGTGTGTCTTGATTATTTTAATCCATGAAGAAGCACTTACAGAGTTTGTTCAATAGTAAGATTCCCTATCGAATTAATACATATTTACAGAGAAAACTATAATTCGTTAACTAACAAACACTCTAATTATAATCTTTACATCTATAATTAGAGTGTTTTTTGTTGATAAACCCATTTTGCATGTCATTTTTTTTCAACACACTTTCTAATTAAAAATCAGATAGTTAACTAGTTTTTTTATTTATTTCCATTTATAAAAACAAAAATGTTAATAACTATTCAAATATTCGTCAACCTAAGTATTTACAGTGCCTAACAGATGATAATAAGGAAAAACCTATTATAGTCTTGATTCTTTCCCGTAACCGTGTTTGTCATTTTATTTCTAAATTAATACTTAGAAAATTCTCTAGATAGAGTTTCAAATTACCCCTCTTTTATTATATGATAAATGTTTGCATACGCCTATTTAGGTTTATACAATGATCATGTATCAAAATAGTTTAGATAATAATATAAAATAAAGATTAAGAGGTATATAAACAATCCTATTCTTATATGATGAACAAAGAAGAACTATATCGTTATATGCTAGCATACAAAAATGAAAACCTCTTTAATAAGGAAGAGCAAAGCAATTTTATTAGGTTATTAGAAACGCTAAAACCTGATAATTATACTGAAGAGAAAAGAGCATAAAAAAGAATAAACAAGATGATGACCGAAGAAAAATTATATGAAAGATTAATGGCTTACAAAAAAAAACATGGAGTAACCCAAGAAATCTATCAACACTATAAATGGGCAATAGAAACTGTTAAAAAGCAGCAACAAATTAAAGATCATAGAAAAGAAGAGCAGATATAGCTAATAATTTTAAAATAATACAGATTCTACGGTTTACCATAAAAAAGTTTTAAATTTTCTATTTAACTTAATATCCGACCAATTTAATAGATCTATAAAACTCTAAAACTGGATAAAAAGAAGTAAAAGAAATGTTATAAACTTAATTTTCATTTTTATGATGACCGAGAAAAAATTGTACGAGAGATTAATGGATTATAAAAAAAACATGGAGTAACCCAAGAAATGCTACAACACTATCATTGGGCCATAGAGGTAATTCGACAACAATTAGCCGCCAAAGCAAATAATCAACAAAAAAGTGTTTAAAAATGTTCTTGAATACCCCTATATATGATACATCATACCACTAAAAATTACATTTTAAGTCGCTTTTTTTGATAGAAACTCAAAATAAAAAAATTAATGAAAAGGGTAGTATGGAGTATTGGATTTTTTGTAATAGGATTTGGAATTGCATTTTTTGCAGAATCTTTTTTCAGAAATCAAATTCAACACTTATTTCAATGGACAACTAATAATAAGATCCAATTTTCTGGAAAAAACTTTTATTTATTTGGAGATCCTTTTTATTATATAAGCTTTGGTATTTCTTCTTTAATTTTAGGGCTTGCAAACTTATATCAATTAACCTTTAATATTTTCACTAATATAATAGTCTATATCTTACTGTTTGTAATTGTACTAATTTTGATCTCTACCATCGATGCAAACCTTAAAGTTATGGAATGCGCTACTTGCCAAAACGAAATTAAAATGATAAATCGTAATGAAATTAATTATGCCTTAATTTTAATTTTAAGCATAAGCATTACTTCTATTCCCAATATTTGGAGGTTGATATTTTCTAAAGATCTCTAATCTAATTATGGCTTCACTAATTTGTTTTTAACAATATAAAATAAACACAGTTGACATACCCTTGTCACTCCCGCATATTATTTTTGTTCATATAAAAAATCAATAGGCAGCTAATACCATTTACAATTTGAATTTACTGGAAAAAAAAATTCAATCTACAAATGGTATAAATTACTATATAAAAATTACTATTTATCATGGCCGAACTATTTAAGAATATTTATACCTATAAATTTTTCGAAGAATTTACAAATACTGTTCAAAAAGTAGCTCCTAGTTTTAATGCTTCTTCTTTTTCTATTAAAATTTTTGATGATCAATGGCAATATAAAGAACTAAAACAACGCATGAGACACATTACAAATGTCTTACAGCAACATTTGTCATCTGATTACTGTAGAGACATAGATATCTTATTAAAAATAATTGAACAGCTTAAGAAAGAAGGTAAAAAAGAAAATAGTCTAGAATATATGTTCTTTCCTGATTATATTGAAGTATATGGTATACAGCATTATGAAAAATCTATTGAAGCTATAGAAAAAATTACTCAATTTACTAGTTGTGAATTCGCAATTCGCCCTTTTATTATAAAATCTCCAGAAAAAGGGATAAACCAAATGATAAAATGGGCAACACATAAACATGCAATGGTAAGAAGGTTATCAACCGAGGGTTGCAGGCCTCGTTTACCTTGGGCTATAGCAATTACATTCTTAAAAAAAGACCCTTTACCAATTATTCCTATTCTTGAATATCTAAAAAAAGATGAATCAGAATCCGTTAGAAGAAGCGTAGCTAATAACTTAAATGACATTTCAAAAGATAATCCAGAAATTGTTATCTCAATTGCTAAAAAATGGTTTGGAGAATCCAATGAAATCGATTGGATAGTTAAACATGCATGTAGAACACTTTTAAAACAAGGAAACAAACAGATAATGAAACTATTTGGTTTTGATTCCGTATCTCAAATAAAGATAATGAATTTTCAAGTTCTTACACCAAAGGTTAAGATAGGTTATGGATTAGAGTTCTCTTTTCAACTAAATAATACTAGTGAATTATCATCAAAATTACGTCTAGAATATGGATTATATTATCAAAAAGCTAACGGGAGTTTATCTAAAAAAGTTTTTAAAATAAGTGAAAAGGTATATCCCAAAAAATCAATAACTAGCATTTCTAGAAAGCAATCATTTAAAATAATAACTACTAGAAAATTTTATACAGGATTACACCAAGTATCTATAATCATTAACGGAAATGAGTTTGAAAAATATGACTTTATACTTGTTTCTTAAACTCGTTTAAACTTTTAAAACTTTGTCTTTGGATTTTAAACTTTTAAAATTCTTACTACTGAAATTGATATTGTTAGCTCGTTTAAGGTATATGTTTCTACAGTTTGAAAAATAAAATTATGGGAAGTAAAAATACAAATCTATAAATGAAGTTATGAATTCGTATGTTACTACTCAAAAAACATTACTAAAATCCAACAAACAACTAGGTTTTAAAGAGTCTTGCAACACAACTATAAAAAATCATAACTCTTTTAAGGAGCTATTCTATCAAAATCTTTATTGAATAAATCTTTGGGAGAAATTTCAAAGTATTGACAAATTTTAAAAAGTGTAGTAAAAGAAATATCTCTTTTACCCTGTTCAATTCTCCCAAAATGAATTCCTGTATCATTAAGTGCTTCTTCTTGGGTTACTCCTTTTTTTGATCGTAACTCTTTTATTCGCTTAGCTAATATATTAAGTAGCTCTTTTTTATCTTTTTCTTCCACAATGGAAAATTCAGTTTAATAAAATACAATTTCAATTACCGTATGGTAATTTTTTATTATATTTGTTATATACATAACCAATTAGAGATGAAACAGGAAGAGCTATACCAATATATGCTAGCTTATCTAAAAGAGCATGAATTTGGTATTAAAGACCAAAGCAATTTCATTACAGTAATGGAGACGCTAAAAACACATAATGTAACTACTACACCTTCAAAAAATTATAAAGACAATTAATATTTGATAATATACATATAAAAGGAAAATAAAAACAGGGTTATCTACAGATTATAAAAACATTACAAAAGAGTAGTATAAAATAACCTTATTTTTTAATTCTGTATATACTCAGCATTGTATATCTTTTTACTATAGATAAATTTAAGCATAGTTTTATATTCTAAATCTGGATCTTCGTAATCTATAGTAATTTCTAATTTTCCATTTTTTAAAACTACGTCCGATTTCGTAAATGAAAGGATATTATTTTTATCATACATAAAATGAAATACTCCTATAGATCCTTTTTCCCATATTCCTTGAGTTTCTTCTGTATCCTTTATACATTCTCCGCCTGTACCAAAATCATCATAATAACTTTTCTCAATAAACTTACCGCTCTTAAAGATATTTAAGGTAGTCATCTTATCGCATAAAGAAAGTGGAAATTCCTTAAGCTGATCGCTATTTCCATCATTACTAAACTCTTGTTCTAGTTGCCATATACCTACAATTGTGGTTTTAGAAGTATTAGAGTCGTTATTTTTACACGAATACGTTCCAAATAATATTAAGATCGAGAGCACTATATAAATAAGTAAAAGTCTCTTCATATAATCTGTTTCCAATTATGTGAACAAAAATCATAAAAATACCTGCAATTAACAAATATTTAACGTAAAAAAATACATTTTATCGAGCATAAATGCATTTTATCGATAAAAAATTATCAGCATCATAAATAATTATACTATAAAATAAAAAGGGGTAATTTAATCAATAGGTCTAGCAAACTCATAAAGCATGCTTTCGAAAATATATTTTGTTTTCGAGACAAATCTCAAGGAAACAAATGCTCAACGAGGTGTTGAAAGAATAAAAATATTTTTTATGATCAAAATTGAACAACAAATTCGACATAAATATATGAACAAACTTATAACAAAAATAGATGGAATTATAATTATACTATTGTTAAGAGAGATGTTATTATGTATAACCTATTAAAAAATGAAAGCTATTTTATCAAAACTCCACGTTGCTCCATTACTGGCAAATCCTGAAAAGCATTTTCATTTATAGTATTTTTTTCGAATACATATTTTTTATCATATAACTTACTAGCAGCAAAAAAAGTTACAGAAAACTCGTTGTTCATACTTAACAATTCTTCTTGTATCATTTCGATTTTGGCAAAGGATTTAGGCTCTATTGCTCCTATGCCATGCCTTAAGAGAGAAGTTTTTCGGTCTTTATCATATCCTTTCGTCACCACAAGAACCATTTCTATTGCTGTATCTCGATCATTAATGATATATGCATTCCAATTCTGAGCCAAAAACTCATCGTCCCACTCTTTAACAACCGCAATATAGACGCTTTCTACAACAGGTATTTCGATGTCTTTCCTCATCTGGTACTTTCTTATTGTTTTTTAATTGTAATACTTATACTTTACTTTTTTTTGTTAACACCCAAGAATTCAAGCATTAGCATACAGTTTACTGATTAGATTTGATTATACCCAGAGTTTCTTTTTTTATGATGAAATACTAATTATAATGCAGCTTTAAACTGTTGTAAAAATCGTATATCATTTTCACTAAGCATTCTTATATCTGAGATCCCATAAAGCAAAAGCGCAATACGATCAATACCCATTCCGAAAGCAAAACCACTATATTCTTGTGGATCTATATTACAATTTTTTAGTACGTTAGGATCTACCATTCCACACCCCATAATCTCTAACCAACCTGTACCTTTGGTCATTTTGTAATCGGTTTCTGTTTCTAATCCCCAATACACGTCTACTTCTGCACTTGGTTCGGTAAATGGAAAATAAGATGGTCTTAGCCTAATTTTAGACTTACCGAACATTTCGGTAGTAAAATATTGTAATGTTTGCTTAAGGTCGGCAAAGGAAACATCTTTGTCTATATATAATCCTTCTACTTGATGAAAAAAGCAATGAGATCTTCCTGAAATAGCTTCGTTTCGATACACTCTTCCTGGAGAAATAGTTCTAATTGGAGGAGTATTATTTTCCATATACCTTACTTGTACAGATGATGTATGTGTACGTAATAAAATATCAGGATCGGTTTGAATAAAAAAAGTATCCTGCATATCTCTGGCAGGATGATATTCTGGCAAGTTTAACGCTGTAAAATTATGCCAGTCATCTTCAATTTCTGGACCTTCACTTACATTAAATCCTATACGTGAAAAAATATCAATTATCTGGTTTTTAACTAAAGAAATAGGATGTCTAGATCCTAAAGCAATAGGTTCTGAAGGCCTAGTAAGATCTCCATAGATTCCGTTTTCTTCGTCTTTAGATTCTAACTCATCTTTTAAATCTTTAACTTTTCCTTCTGCTGCTATTTTAAGGGCATTAATTGCCTGACCAAATTCTTTTTTTTGATCATTAGCTACATTTCTAAATTCTGAAAAAAACTCGTTTATCAATCCTTTTTTGCCTGAAAACTTTATTCTAAAGGCTTCTATGTCTTCTTTAGTTTTTGCTTTAAAAGTATCAACTTCGGCTATGTATTCTTTAATCTTATCAATCATTACTATTTTCTTAATAGAACAGCAAATTTAAGCAATTTAGGTAAACCAAGGTTATACCTATTTAACTTTAAAACTCTTAATATCTTAAATAAAATATTGTTTAATCTATATATTCACTCGCTAAGAAATAACTTACAATAGCTTCTTTCATCAATACAGATTGTTCTCCTGCTTTAAGGCTAGGTAATTGTTCTTGCACTTTATAATGAGGCCACCCATCATCATCATAAAAATCAAACTCATAATACCCATAAGGCTCTAACAACCTACATATTGCTATATGCATTAAATCTAATTTTTCGTCTTTTTTAAATTCTCGATGTAATTGTCCTAATTCTTGTACTCCTATTAGATATATAATACCATCCAGATCTAAATTTTCTCCATTTGCAAATTGATCAGAAAGTTTTTCTACCAAAATCTCCCATCTTTCTTTTAATTTTTCGTCTCTAGCCATAGGAGTATAAATCCAAATTATATAATCTAGTTAAGTTTTTGTATGCTTATATCTTTCTTTAAAGGAAATCAAAAAAATTAAGCGTTACAAAAGTAACGCTTAACCAAAAAAAACGGATATAAAAATAAGGAAATCTTATAATTCCCATAGAATGCCTAACCCAGCATATTGATTTCTATAATTTCTAAAAGAACGAGCATCTATATCTGTATAATTTGTATTTCTTATTTTTGAGTTTATGGTTGCAGTTATCAAAAAATTATTCCATATTTTATAAGATGCATCTATACCAAAATTTATATATTCATATTTAAGTGTTTCTCCTATTTTAGCCTCTGTGTTTCTAGCCTCTATGCTTTTATAATTTCTAGTAATAAATGAAAAGGAGCTACTTATTTTGGTTTTATCGTTATCATATTTAATATCTACTCCTGGACCAAACTGATTAAACCCTGAACGATCTGCGGTGTTGTCTTTTCTAAGGTAATATACAAAGTTAGGTTCTACTGTAAATTGTTTACTAAACGGCAATTCATAAAACATCATAGCTTTAGCATAATCCCAGTTTCTTTCTCCATCTGTTATCAAATCACTCGCATTAAAAGTATCATACAGTCTTTTTTTAATATATACATCGATACCTATCTTATGCTGTAACTCTCTTACTCTAAATTTTTGAGTGTTAGAAACCTCTATACCAAACTCATCAAATTGCAAATCTCGTATTCCATAAGGATCAAAATTCTTAAAATTATAGAACAAAGCTGCTTCAAATTCATTTTTTCTAAAAACTTCAAAATCAACACCTAAACTCCCCCCATACAAAGTATAACCTAGTGGATTAATTAAAACATCTTGGTCTCCTCCTAAACCTTCTCTATTCATTCGTATAATTTTAGCTTCTGCCAATATTTTTGTGTTTCTATTTATTTTATGATCGTACTTTGTTTTAAGGTTCACACTCCAATAGCTATCCTTAATATTTTCATAAAATATCCTTGCCGATGGCATTGCAAAAAACCTAAACCTGTTCTTTCTATTCCACTTATTAGTAAATATATACTTCGCTGAAACATCTTGAAGAATACTACTTTCTATCAAATTTTCTTTAGTTATAATAGTGTCATTAACTCTAACTTCTTCAGGACTTTTAAAATAATTATATTCATATCCTCCAAGAGTTTCAAAACTTAATTTATTTTCACTTTGTGAAAACCCTAAATAGGGTATAAAAAATGTAGTTAGAAGGGATATTGTGATTCTTTTGTTCATTTTAATTTATTTTATATTTTTCCAATAGTTATTCAGCACTTGTTAAAAACAAATGATTTTTTAGTCAAAATCGTTATATTCTATTCTGTTATTTATCTAGAAAAATTTACTTGTATGGGTTAAATAACCTTTTTAATTACTTGTTTTAGTCCCATTTTATTTACCAATTGAATACCCAGTCCAGGACGAACATTGATCTCCATAATTTGTGGTCCTTTATTTTTATCGATTACAATATCAATTCCCAGATAGTTAAGTGGAAATGCTTTGGCAGTTACAATAGATATTTCCAAAATTTCTTTCCAATATGGTATGGGGATACCATTTACTAGGAAATTACTATCTGGGTGATGATTTGTGTATTTTTTACCATCATATACTTCTAACAATCTACCTTCTTTCATATCAATACCAATGCCTACTCCATTTTGATGAAGGTTTGCTTTTCCTGCAGATCTATCTGTTGGCATTCTTAGCATTGCCATTAACGGCGTTTTATTAAGAGTGATAATTCTAAAATCAGGTACGCCTTCTGGATAAATTTTATAAAAAAAAGCATGTGGTTCTATACATTCTTCTATAAGAACTCTATCATGAGCCCCTAAAGAAAAGAGGCCTGTTATAATAGATGCAATGTGTTGAAAAATCTCGCAATCTGTAATAATCTCCCCACCACTTAACCAATTATCTTTTTCATCTTTTTTAAGTATTTTAATGCCTCCGCCTCCACAACCATTCGCAGGTTTAATAGCTACTGAAGAATATCGTTTGCAATACTCCCATTTTTTTTTAATCTCGCTATTAAACTCAATTATTGCATAAGTTTTTGCGCATGGAATGTTATTTTTATGTAATATTTCCTTGGTTAGAACTTTATCATCTGCAAGCGGATAGTGCTTTTTAGGATTATTAGGATATATAAGTTTTATATTTCTTTCATTAAGCCCTACGACATTAGAAGAATTTTTTGATTTTTTATTAAAAATTATCGAGAACATAAGAATTTATTTATACTATTGTTTGTGTATATTTAATAAACAGGTAAGTTTTAAAACTCCCTACCTTAAAAAATTATTCTTTTTATCTTTCTAATTTTAAAATAGGACTAAACCTGAAGATTTCTACCCATCGAATTCCTATATACCTTCCTAAAAAAATAGCGATAATAATGATTAATACAATAATTTCAGGAAACAATATTAAGATTGATGGCAGCCATGAAAGAGATAATAAAAAGTAAGAAATTGTAGTTGCTGTAATTGTTTGAAAAAGCTTTTGTAAAGCTATCAAGTAACCATCTTCTACCGTAGAACTAGAAAAACGTTCTGCTGCTATGGTAAGTATAATAATAGGAAAAAACGTAAGTTTTGTAAGCCACTCAATATTATATTTCAGCCCATAACTAGTTGCTATCAAAATTATAGCCACCATTATTGTTAATGATATTACTAATTTTGGTGTGTAAAGCAATCCTAATTTATCAAAAGGATACGATATTAAACCCATAAACATAATAAGCCCAATAAAAACTATAATTCCTGATATAAAACCTGTATGCAATAAAGATAAAGCTATCAAAACGGGTAAAAACACTCCAAAAGTCTTAAGTCCCACTATATTTCTTAAAAAAGCAATCAGTAATCCACCAATAGGCAATAACAATAATAAATGAAGAGACTTGGTTGGTATAATTTTTTTCTCTACCAAATTCCAGAGTGAAAACCCAGATAAAGCACTAAGTTCTTTAGAATTCATTTTTAAAAATGATATGTGGTTTTCTTGATTGATTTGATAGATATAATCAAACTGAATACCTTTGGTGTATGTAATTAAAGATTTGTCTCCATTATAAAGCTCTAAATATTTTGCAGGTAGATAGGCAAAATGATTATTTAGTGTATCAAAAGGAACCCAAACCTCATTAATTAGCACTTCTGCCCACGCATGAGATGTTCTTTTATCAGTATTTTCCAAAATAATTCCTCCTTTTATTCTCGAAGGATATCCTAAATGCCTTAATAAAGCTACAAATAATCTACTTTTCCCATTACAAGAAGCCATATTTTGCTCGAGTGTCGTTATAGCATCTGTTAACGTAATAATAGGTGCCGAAGGGATTTTATAAACATAATCAAAAATATTTTTGATTACTTCTCTATCGTTTTTAGTGGTTTTACGAAGTTGTATTGCCAGATTGGCAATCCTTGGATTATCAGATTGTATGTTTTCTGAAGAAGTAAGATATTCTTTATACCCATTATTTGTTTTTATAAAATTTTTCGGGATTTTAAAACTTTTATTTTTCCCTGAAAAAATAAACTCATACTCAATAGAGTGGGATACCGTATTCTCTTTAGTGTCCCAAATAGCCCTTATGTTTTCTTTTTGCTCTTCTTTTTTTAGAAAAAATATAGTGGTATCATTTCTAATTTTCTCATCAGAAATTCTTTGTCTAAAATTATTTTTAGGAATATACGTTTTTATTGTAGTGTTGGGTTTATCTGATTTAAAAAAGAAAGAATATTTTATTTTATAAACGGCTTCAGGATTAAAATCATCATAATTATCAAATATTGGCTTTATTTTAAAAACAATAGAAACAATTGTAGTAATAACAATCAAGATTAATACGATTCTAAAATTTGTTTTGGATTTCATAATCAGTTATTTTTGGTTTTATAACAGGCAGAAGTAATTTCACCCTACCTTAAATTGAAAAAACTTATATATGACTCCACCTTCAAAATCTGTTTGTAAACAGCCTGTATTTACAAAGCTATTTGAAACACATGCAGAATCTGTCAGAAATTATATCTATTACAAATGCGGGGATAAAGAACAAGCTAACGATATTATGCAAGAAGCTTTTATAAAGCTTTGGCATAATTGCAAGAAAGTTATTTTTGAAAAAGCAAAAGGGTTTTTATGCACCGTTGCTAATAATATGTTTCTTAATCAGGTGGCTCACAATAAAGTACGGTTGGAATATGCCAAAATACCTCAAAATAATAAAAACATAGAATCTCCAGATTTTTTGATGGAAGAAAAAGAGTTTATGGATAAGCTACAAAATGCAATTGCAGATCTTTCTGAAGGGCAAAGAGAGGTTTTTTTATTAAACCGAATCGATAAAAAAACATATGCAGAAATTGCAGATATGCTTGGTATATCTGTAAAAGCAATAGAAAAAAGGATGCATAAAGCCTTAAAAGAATTAAGAAAATTGGTAAAAAACATATAGTACTAAGGTAGGGTAGTTTGAGTTTTACCTGTTTTAATGGATATAATGTAAGCTATGTTTAGTGACAAAAAAAATACATATTTAGCAAAATGGTTAAACAATGATCTAAATGCAGAAGAATTAAAAGAATTAAAAAAGCTTCCTGAATACGATGATTATAATAAAATTGTTGAAGGTTTTAAGTATTTCAAGCCTCCCTCTTTTGATACCCAAGAATCATTGACAACTACTTTAAATAAAGTTAATGCCTCGAAAAAAACAAAGGTAATTAATTTAAAGTCAATAATGATCTCTGTTTCTGCCGCTGCCTCTATCCTGTTAATTATTGGAGTTTTTTTTAATCAAGTAACCTACTATGCAAATTCAGGCCAACAACTTTCTATAGTATTACCTGATGGAAGTTTTGTAGATCTTAATGCAGGATCTGAGCTAACTCATCAACGCTTTTTTTGGTCACAAAATCGCGAAATCACCTTACAAGGAGAAGGTTATTTTAAAGTAACATCTGGTACTAATTTTACTGTAAACACTTCATTAGGAAAGATAGAAGTACTAGGAACCCAGTTTAACATAAAAGAACGAGAAAAGCTGTTTGAAGTAAATTGTTATGAAGGAAGAGTTAAAGTATCCACAAATAATAATCTACAAAAAATATTAGGAAAAGGAGAAGGTGTTTCTCTAAAAGATAAAAAACTTATAGAACATACCATTACCCATACAGAACCTGCATGGAAAAAAGGAGAAAGCGTTTTTAATAGTACTCCTTTACAATTTGTATTAGATGAAATAGAAAGACAATACAATATAACCTTTAAAAGAGGGGCTATTGATCAAAATAAATTATTTACTGGTGGTTTTAATTATAATGATTTAAATATTGCGCTAGAATCTGTATTAACACCTATGGGGATCGATTATATTGTAAACGGAACTATAATTTCTCTTTCAAACCAATAACAAATAAAATACTTATCTAAAAATATCTGCGTTTTAGAGATTTCCTAAAACCTAAAATGTTCTATGAAAAAAATTGTATTACTAGCCTTCTTTTTGTGCACTTACTACATGCAAGCACAAACCCCTAAAAACTTTAAAGAAGCTCCATTACAAGAAGTCCTTAATGAGTTATCCAAAACGTACAATCTCCTTTTTTCTTTTAGCAATGAAATTGTAAAAAATAAAAAGGTTACTCTAGATGTTCATAACACTTCTTTAGATGAAATTTTAATTAATTTAAAAGCATTAACAAATCTCGAATTCAAAAAAATATCTGAAAGACAAGTAATAATAAATTATCCAAATAATAAAGTTGAAGTTTGCGGATATCTTTTTGATAATACAACCAATGAGCCTCTTCCTTTCGCATCTATTTTACTGGAAAACAAAAATGTAGGTGTTATTACCGATGAAAATGGCTATTTCCAATTAGGGGATATAGAATTAGATGAAAAAATATCTATACAATATGTAGGATATACCCATACAACGTTAAGTGCTTCTTATTTTAAAGCATCCATATGCCCTAGAATACCTCTTATTGCAGAAGCTACTGCATTAGACGAAATACTTATCGTAGAATATATCACTAAAGGTATTGATAAAAATATTGATGGATCATTTACAATTTCAAATGAAGAATTAGGTATTCTTCCTGGTCAAAGTGAGCCAGATGTTTTGCAAAGTATTCAACTTGTTCCTGGAATACATAGTCCCGATGAAAGTGCTTCGGGGATACAAATTCGAGGAGGGTCACCAGATCAAAACCTTATTCTTTGGGACGACATAAAAATGTATAATACTGGACATTTTTTTGGAATGATTTCTGTCTTTAATCCAAATATAATTAAAGATGCTAAAATTTTTAAAGGAGGAGCGGATCCAAAATATGGGGACCGGGTATCTGGTATAATTGATATTTCGAGTGACAGAGAAGTTCCTGAAAAACTTAATGGCGGTGTTGGTATTAATGGAACACATGCCGATATGTTTTTAAAAATTCCTGTAACAAATGCAATTGGAATAGTTCTTTCTGGAAGAAGATCCTATACTGATGTTTTAGAAACACCAACCTATACTACGCTTTCTGAAAAAGTATTTCAAAACACAAAAATAATTGAAGCTTTAAATCCTTTGCCTTTAGAAATGGATGATGATGATGATGAAATCTTAGAAAAAATAGGAAAAAATAACTTTTTCTTTTATGATGCCAGTGCAAAACTTATTCTTGATGTTACTAAAAATGATAAAGTAATGGTTAGTAGCATATACACTAATAATGATTTAGCATTTGAAATAAACGACGACGAAGATGTTATTACAGATGATCTAGAAATTAAGAATGAAGGTATTAGTTTTTCGTGGAAAGGAACTAAAAAAAATCATTTTCATCACAGTCTAAAAGCTTATTATTCAAAATATAATTCTGATTATTTATTTACCGAAAGACAAGAATTAATAATAGAAAATCAATCTGTTAGAAAAAATACAGTACAAGATATTGGAGTAGATTCTAATATTACCTATGATCTTAATTCTAAAAACTTTTTGACTTTTGGTTACCAATACTCTGATAGTGATGTTTTTTATACTATCACAAAAGAAGGTGAGTTTGAAACACCTATAAACGAATCGAATACAACAAATAATAAAACAAATTCTATTTATACAAATTATAAAATCATTCCAGAAAATAAAAGTTTTATTAATATTGGATTAAGAACTTCGCATTATTCAATAATCAATAAATTATATTTAGAACCCAGAGTAAATATAGAATACCCTTTAACAAGCTCTTTAAGAGCAAAAGCTTCAGGCGAAATAAGATACCAACCTATAAGTCAGTTGGTAGAATTTGAAGAAACACAACTTCGTTTAGAGAATAATTTGTGGGTATATACAAATAATAGAATTCCGATATTAGAAAGCACTCAATTTTCTGGAGGTTTATTATTTTCAAAAAATAAGTGGAATTTTGAAATAGATGGGTATTATAAAAACATAAATGGCCTTACTTCGATCACCAATGGCTTTAATGTAATTAATAGCGATCTATCTATTGGTAAGAGTATGATTTATGGCGTAGATATTTTACTTAAAAAGAAATTTAATTACTTTAGAACTTGGTTAGGATATACCTTTAATGATGTTGAATATACTTTTTCAGAAATACAAGAAACCTCATTTCCAGGAAATAATGATATCACACATAATTTTAGAATTTCTAATTCTTATACCTTTAAAAACTGGGAATTATCGATTGGTTGGCTATGGCGATCAGGAGCACCTTTTACCGATGCAGAGATCGTAGATGAAGAGATTTTATATAAAAGTACCAATGCAGAAAGATTACCAACATATCATAGATTAGATATTTCTACTATTTATCGTTTTAATATCAAAGGTTGGAGAGGTAGTTTAGGAGCATCTATACAAAACATATACAATCGTAAAATACCTCTTTCAGTAAGTTACCGGCTGGATGATAATTCTAATAATGGAGAAATAGAATTAAATAAATTACAACAAAGATCTATGGGAATTACACCCAATGCATTTTTTAGAATATCCTTTTAAATTTTATAACTGTAACTTATCACTTACACAAATCATAACGATACTTTTATCCAGAATTAAACATTAAAAAATGCATTATATTTGAATCTAATTCAAAATTATTAATGAGCTACATCGATATTATTTTAGGAATATTTTTACTTTGGGGATTAATAAAAGGGTTTAGTAAAGGGCTGTTTTCGTCATTAGCCTCTCTTATTGCGCTTGTTGTTGGTATTTATATTGCAGTACATTTTTCTCATATTGCTGGAGAGTATCTACAAAAATATGTAAATTGGGAAGAAGGAGCCATGAAATTAGTTGCTTTTGCAATAACTTTTATTGTTGTTGTAATCCTTGTTTCTCTTGCTGGTAAGATTTTAACTAAAATTGCAGATTATGCTGCTCTCGGAGTTTTAAATAAGCTTTTGGGAGGCGCTTTTGGTGTACTAAAAATGGCTTTTATTGCCAGTGTTATCATTATTTTTATAGATGCATTAAACAATAATATTACAATACTAAAAAAAGAAACTTTAGATTCTTCATTATTATACAACCCTGTTCGTAAACTTGCCCCAATGGTTTTACCAAATATATGGCAAAAAGAAGAGAAAAAAGATCCTAAAAGAACTAAAGAAAATCAAGTTTAATGCTGAAAAAAAGTACAATAAGTACTTGAATTATATCCCCAGATGTTTATCAAATTGTATTATTTAACTACATCTTCTACAACAGTACTTAAATATCTTATACACGAATCAAAATCTTCGAACACCTTATCTTCTGGTATTAAATCTGGTATGATATCGATGTTTTTTGCTAAATATAAAGGTTGTTTTTGCATACCAACTATATGGGTCTTGATTCCTTTTTGTTCCAAACTCAATATAATTTCTTCAAGAGTATAAACTCCAGACTGATCCATATATGGGACCTTATCCATTCTAATGACTACGTGCGTAGCAGATTGGGGTATTTGGTTTGACATCTGTTGTAACTCGCTTGTAGATCCAAAAAATACTGGCCCATTAAGGTGCTTTATAAATATTTCTTCTTTAAGCTTATTAGGTATGTTTATTTCATCATTCCATAGATTTTCTTTATTATTCTGTAAACCACCCAATGATTCTACTTTCGACTCTTTAGCTGTAACATCCCCCATTTTTTTCATAAAAATCAAAGAGGCAATTATCAGACCTATTCCCACTGCATATACCAAATTCCAAAACACAGATAGTACTAAAACGATAATCATTATAACAACTTCTATTTTTGGCATATATGGTATTGCTTTTAATCCTTTATAATCCATTACGCCAATACCTACCGTAATTAAAATACCAGCTAAAACAGCTGCAGGAATCTGTGAAGCAATAGGTCCTAATGCTAATAAAACAATCAATAACATAATCCCAGCTATCATTCCTGATAATTTTGTTTTTCCTCCAGCGTTTATATTTACAACAGTTCTTATTGTAGCGCCTGCTCCTGGAATTCCTCCAAAGATAGCAGCAATACTGTTTCCTATTCCTTGTCCAACCAACTCCTTATTAGGGTTGTGTCTTGTTTTGGTCATATTATCGGCTACAACCGAAGTTAATAAAGAATCAATAGCTCCTAAAAAAGCTAAGGAAAGTGCTGTGAAAATATATGGGGTTACAGACCCTAGATTAAAACTTGAAAATATAGCTAAATTTGGCACAGGAAAACCGCTTGGTATTTCTTCAATTGGTCTATAACTTAAATTAAAACCATAAGCTACTCCAGACACAAGAGCTAATGCGACCAATGTACTTGGTATTGTGGTTGTAATTCGTTTAAAACCATAAATAACAACTATAGTTATTAAGCATAGTATGAGTTCTAAGTAATTAATATTCATTAGTGCTTTTGGCAAACTTTTAATAGCCCCAATCACTCCAGATGCTTCATTGCCTGCTAGAGTAACAGCTTCTAACCTAACTTCTTCTACAGAAATGTTTTCTGCTCTTTTTATGGTTTCTTTAAAATTTTCGAGCACCAAAATTCCTTCTCCTGCTTCTTCTTTAAGTATTTTATCTAAAATAACTTCTTCTGCCTGCGGTATAAATTTATCTACAAAACTTTGATCTTCTTTAGGATAATATCCTAAAGCGGGTAAAAACTGAGTAATAAGGATCATTACTCCAATTGCTGTCATAAAACCAGATACTACAGGATATGGGATATATCTAATGTATTTTCCTATTCCTATTGCTCCTAATCCTATCTGCATTAAACCAGCCAAAAGAAATACGGTTAAAATAGCTGGTAAAGCTTTTTCTACATCTCCATCATTAGCACCAATCAATCCAGCAATTACCAACATACTAACAGCTGTCATAGGTGCTGTAGGTCCAGAAATTTGTGTACTTGTACCTCCAAATAGCGCTGCAAAAAAACTAATAAAAATTGCTCCATATAACCCTGCACTAGGTCCTAACCCAGAGGATACCCCAAATGCTAGTGCTAATGGTAATGCAACAATACCCGCTGTTAACCCTCCAAATGCATCTCCTTTAAAATTGCTGAAAAACTGCTTCATTTATTATATTTTCTTTTAAATTATTTGAAAAGTATCTGATATTGTAAAAAAAACAGAAAATTAAATAAACTGTGGGGGTAGTGTCGTATGTTCTAAAAACACTGAAGAATTTTGCTATTTTAGTTTTGGTTATCACTAAGAAGTTTTTTGGCTAAAATAAAAGTATTACTTTCAAATTTAGTTAAATCCATTGTAAATTTAAATCACCGATTATAGCTCTTTTAAATCACTTGCAGGAATCCATCCTATCTTACCATCAGTGAGTTTAATTTTTTTCCAATCATTTACGGTTTCTGTTACTCGTACCTTTGTTCCTTCATGAAGTTGAAAAACTTCTTCACTTCTAAGGTTTGGTTCACTTTTAATAATGGTTTCCTGAGAAAAAATAATTGCAAACTGATTGTTTTTCAAAAAGTTATACTGTTTAAAAGCAAAGAAAATTCCGAAAATTCCGAAAGTCAATACCACCCAAGAAACAGCAAAGAAAATTCTTTTTTTTGAAGAACTATATGCTGTGTAATACAACATAAATAAGATCACAAATAGCACAATACAAACTACTGAAAACCACGCCCACCCATCAATGCTAAATGTATTAGTAAATTTCTTGATTGTTCTTGAAACAAACCCTTCTGGTATTACATCTATTGCATCAATAGTAGCTTTTTGAGCAAATGCTAAATTATTTTTTATATCCTCATCATTAGGTGCTAGTTGTAAAGCTTTTTCAAAATAATAAACACTAGCACCTATATTACTTAATTTATAATGTGCATTTCCTAAATTATAATATAATGAAGCAGACTCTTGACCTGTACTTAAAATAGAGGTATACTTATCAATAGCTTCTTGATAGTTTTCTTGATTGTATAAGGAATTACCTCTCTGAAATGTTTCTTCTTCTTGAGAAAAACTTGTAGTAATTACTAAAAAAATAAGTATTTCAACTATTCTTTTCATTTGTTTTATAGTTGTTTATCTATAGTTGCGATTATTCTAGAAGCTTTATCATAATCTTGCTGCATTGCAGACGTAGAAGATGGGGTGTATCTTGCAAACTCACAACTTTCTAATAAAGCTATAAATTCTATAGACACCGTATTATCTACATCTTGCTCTTTTAATAATCGTTTTATTCGTTCTTTACTCATATCACTAGTCTGGATATGTAATTTTGCTTTTAAATAGTTATGCAATGCTCGCTCCATAGCAATATAGAACTCTTTTTGGCTTCCTAAATTCTTTTTAGCTTCTGACAAGTATTTACGAGCTAATTTATCTGCTTTACGAACTCTATTACCACTAACATCGCTTAATCTATCTTGTCTCTTTTTTCCGAAGAAAAGAAATAAAGGAATAGCTAATAAAGGAGCGGTTAAAGACAGCCAATATCCTGTAGATTTAAAAAAGTGTTGCTTTTGTATTAACTGAAGATTTGCATTTAATTTTAAAAACCTAAATTGATTTCCAACTTGTGTTACGGCCCTTTTATTAGTTCCTTCTGTTTTTGATGTACTAACTATATTTGAACCATCTGGCCCATTATTTACATTAATTATAATCTCTTCTGAAGAAATTGTTTTATATGTTTCAGTCTTTAAATCAAAATACGAAAATGAAATCGGTGGTATTGGATATTTGCCTTTATATTGCGGAACCAAAGTGTAGGTGTCTGATATATTTCCCCCCATACCAGTAAGATTAGTTCTTACTCTTTCATTATGTTGTGGTTCATATTGCTCTAAACCACTAGGTACATTAAGTTTTGGAAGATCAAAAAGTTTTAAATTACCATTACCAGAAACCAATACTTTTGCATCCAAGGATTCTGTAGCATCCAACTCTATTTTATTGGTAGTTACTTTAAATTCAAACTTACCTACTGCTCCAGAAAAATCTTCTGGTTTTCCTTCCAAAGGCAATGATTTTACATTGATAACTCTATTACCTGCAGCTACCGTTTTGTTTACTGTTGAATATAATCTACCTCCAAAAATATCTCTTCTCTTTGTAGGTACATCTACAGAAACAGACAACGTTAGGGGTTCGATATCTAATTTACCTGTTTTTTGAGGATATAAAACAGTTTTACGAAGTATTACATATCGATATGGCTCTCCTTCATATTCTCCATTTTCAATTTTAAGCTGCTTCATATCAATAGCCTGACTCCAGAAATCACTATATTTTGGGCTGTCTAATTCTCTCCAATTACTTACACTAATTCTAGGGCTAACATATAACTTATAAACCACGGTTATTGCCTCGTTTAAATAAGGATCCGATTTAGAAACCTCTGCTACAAGATGTAAGTTTTCACTTGCTAATAAATCCGTATCATCTCCATCTTTTGGTTTATCCACCGCACCAGTAACCTCAACATCTACTGGTAAAGTTTTATATGTTTGACCATCAATCTCAATAACTGCTTGTCTTATGGTAAATTTACCTCTACGAGTAGGTTCTAAAAAATAACTAAACGTTTTGGCATAGGATCTTTTTCCATTAATCCATGAATTACTAATAGATTGGTTTGGACCTCCTACCACCGTAAATCCAGAAAAAGATGGTGGGGTAAAATTATCGCCATCTTTATTCATTTCAAAATCTACTCGTAATCTTTCATTTACACCCAATTTTTTTTTGCTTACTTTGGCTTCAAATTTTACTTGAGCCAATGCAAACTGCATTGTGGTCAATAATAGTGTTAGAAAAATTAATTTTAACTTCATTTTTATTCTATTTTGGTTTTGTAAGATCTTCAAGATTTTTTATAGTCCTGAAAATCTTAATTTACCAGTCTTTATCTGATTTTGTTTTTGATCCTTGTGCTTTCTTAGCATTTATTTTATCCTGAACCTTCTTTTCTTGATTATTCATGGCTTCTAATAAACTTTTTACCCGTTCTGGAGATAATTGACCTTGTACTTGCTGTGGCTGTTGTTCTTTTGGTTGTCCTTCTTCTTTATCTTTTGGATCTCCTTCTTTATCCTTTTCTTCGTCCTTAGGATCTCCTTTATCCTCTTTTTCTTTATCTCCTTTATCCTTTTTATCCTCTCCTTCATCTCCTTTATCTTTTTGGTCGTCTCCTTTATCCTTGTCCTTTTCTTTATCTCCTTCGTCTTCTTTTTTATCTTCTTTATCGTCTCCTTCTTTCTTATCTTTATCGTCTTGGTTCTTATCTTTATTTTGATCTTTGTCCTTATTTTTATCGTTCTCTTGTTGTTGTTTTTCCAGCATTTTTTTGGCTAAAGCAAGGTTATATCTGGTTTGATCATCTTTAGGATTATTTCTAAGTGCATTTTTGTATGCCTCTACAGCTTCTTTATATTTTTTTTGTTCCATATAAGTATTACCTTGATTATGAAACGCTATATGCTTTTCTAGTTTTGAGGTAGCTACTTTTGCTGCTTCAGTATAACGCAAAGTAGCTTCGTCATATTTTTCAGAATTATAATATGCATTTGCCAAATTATATTTAGCGATAGAATTAACAGGATTTTTAGCGATTGCTTTTCTATATTCTCCTTCAGCTTTTGGAAAATTACCGTCTTTAACCAAAACATCATTACCAGTAGCTATAAACTGATTTGCTTGATTAATTATTTGTTCTTTGTTTTCTTCTTGCGAAAACAAAAGTCCAAATTGAAAACAGATTATGACAACAAATAACTTTTTCATTTTATAATAAATTTTCTAATGCTTGTTTATTTCTAAAAACGTACATCACTTTTTAAACTATTTATTGCTCGTTAAATAAATTTAATTTTTTAACCCAGGATGTTTTTCTTTCCAATAAAAAAACATCTAAAAAGAGCAATAAGAATCCTGCCACAAGAAACCATTGAAACTGATCTTTAAAATCTGCAAATTGTTTAGCTTCAAACTCTTTCTTATCCATATTTTGAAGAATTGTTGAAACTTCTTCTACAACCTCTTTCGTGTTTTTACCATCAATGTATATGCCATTTGCTTCTTTCGCAATTTCCTGCAAAGTTGTCGTGTTCAGCTTGGTAATAACTGTGCCACCTTGACTATTTTTCTTATAACTTTGTATAATACCATTTTGTTTTAATGGTATTGGTGCTCCTTTTTCAGATCCTACTCCAATAGTAAAAATTTTAATCCCTTCTTTTGAAGCTTCTTCTGCAATGGCGTTTACATTACCTTCATGATCCTCTCCATCACTTACAATAAATAAAACCCTATTGGTTTGCTCTTCATCGTTATAATATGTTTTTGCCAACTCAATAGCTTCATTAATAGCAGTACCTTGTGACGAAAGCATGTCGGTATTTAAAGCTTGTAAAAACATTTTTCCTGCTGCATAATCCGTGGTGATCGGTAATTGAGGATAAGCACTTGCTGCATATGCGATAATACCTATCCGATCACTAGCCAGATTATTGACAATCTGAGTAACCAATTGTTTAGATTTTTCTAATCTATTGGGTGCTATATCTTCTGCTAACATACTCTTGGAGACATCCATAGCAAAAACAACGTCTACCCCTTCTCGTTTTACTGTTTCTAGTTTTGTTCCTATTTTTGGGTTCACCAATGCAATCACGATACAGGCTATAGCCAAGCTAACAACTATAATCTTTAGGATTGATTTAAAAAACGAGCGATCTGGGCTTAATTTTTTAAGAAGCACTGCATCTGCAAATTTTTTCTGTGTGGTTTTTTGCCAAACTAAAACTCCTAGGAATAACAAAATAAGTACTGGAATACCCAATAATAACCAGAAATATATTTTTTCTTCTAATAAGTACATATTCTCTACTCTATTCACTAAACCTTAACGGTTTATAATCTATTTATATAAAACTTCTAAATACTGTATATCGTAATAAAAACTCAACAAAAATTAAAAACAAGGCAAGTAAAGCCAGTGATCTAAATTTTTCTTCATAATTATAAAACTTAAATTCTTCGATATCTGTTCTTTCTAATTTGTCAATTTCCTGATAAATTTGCTGTAATTTTTTATTATTGGTTGCCCTAAAGTATTTACCACCCGTTACTTTAGCTATTTCTTTTAGTAATTCTTCATCGATTTCTACCTGTACTCTACCATATTGAAAAGATCCGTCGGGCATTATAGCAACAGGAGCCAATGCCATTCCATTAGTTCCTATACCAATAGTATATGTTTTAATTCCATATTCTACCGCTAATTCTGAAGCAATTTTAGGATCTATAAACCCAGCGTTATTGGAACCATCGGTAAGTAAAATAATTACTTTACTCTTCGCTTTACTATCTTTAAGTCTATTCACCGAAGTTGCTAATCCCATTCCTATAGCAGTACCGTTTTCTAATACATTATCGTATTTAACATCCTTTAGGCTACCTAAAATTATGGATTTATCGCTTGTAATTGGTGTTTTAGTAAAGCTCTCTCCTGCATATACCACTAATCCAATACGATCATTGGGTCTGTCCTTAATAAATTCTGCTGCCACTTCTTTTAATGCCTCTAATCGATTGGGACGCAAATCTTTTGCCAGCATACTTGCCGATACATCTATAGACATTACTATATCAATACCTTTGGTTGTTTTAGTTTTTGTAGACACATCTACGGTTCTTGGTCTGGCTAAAGCGGTAATGATTAGCGATAAAGCAATTAGTCGAATTACAAATAATAATGGTTTTAGTTTGGTTATCCAGCTGGCAGAAACTTTAAATCCTTTTATACTGGAGATCTTAAGTGCTGCCTGTTGTTTATTTCGTTTCCATATGTACCATGCTATAGCAAATGGTAGTAGTAAAAACAACCAAAAAAACTGTGGATTTTCGAATGTAAAATTTTCAAACATCGTTATTTGTCGTTTTTAAGTTCTACAGAATTAATAATTCGTTCTGCCACATCTTTTGCATATCGATCTTCTATATTGTAAACTACTGTTATTTGCTGAAACCCTCCACCTTCTGCAAAATTTAAGATCAGATAATCATTTTTTTGTTCTTTTTTGGTAACTGGATTTACTACTTCCAAACTTCCAAATACTTTAATTCCTTTCGCACCTCCTAGTGTTTCATACTCTTCATTTTTCAAAGAGATGTTCTTGGCTCCTTGTGCTTCAAAAGCTCCTACAGTACCTTCGACTGCTTTTTCCAAATCTACTGTAGTAGGTTTGTTATATTGAATAGTAGAAACAACAACATAAAAATTACCAATCAAACTACCATACAAGAAAGTTTCATTTCCTTTGAGGATTTGTTGTTGTTCTTCAGTCATTTGATACGCGTTACGAATAAGAACCTTTGGTGTCGAAATAGTTACTGGTGGGGATCCATAGGCACTCGTAATCCAATCAGATTCTGCCAATTCTTTTGTAGGATGCCCTAATAATGTATCTTTTACAACATCAAATCCGTATGCCCAACCAAAACCTATCCAAGTTCCTAAAATCAAAACAACAACAACGGCACTCCCAATACCTATTTTCTTTCTGCGTTTTTTTTCTGCTACTGCTTTTCGGTATTCTTCATCTGCCAACAATTCTTCTTCTGTTGGCTCAGGGATAGCACTTTTTGTTTTATGAATTACTTGTTCTATTACATTACGATCTGCTTTTGCTGTTATAACATCTGGTTTAGACTTTGCAAACTTTGCCATATCGGCAGTTTTTAAAACTTTCTTAAGTTCTTCAATCGTTGTTTTATCCAGATTAAGGTGACCAGATTTTATTTCTTCGTCTAATCTTGTTATTAATTCATCCGTGGTACTCTCCATAGCATGGTCATATACCTCTTCATCTATATATTTACGAGCTGTGTCACTTAATTGCGAATAGTATTCTTTATGAGAATCTTGTTCTAACAAATGAGATTCATCTATTTTACGAAGTGCTAATATTGCTCTCTCATAAGGAGGCAAGTCATTTTTCTTATTTCTTATTTTTTTCTTCAAAAAGAAAAAATAAACTAAAATTATAAGTGTAATTAGAATGAAGGCAATGAAACTAAAAATAAATATCCAAGACTTTAAAAAATCTTTTAAAGAACTCCACCAATTGTTTGAAGCTTCTACTTCTACCAAAGGTTTGATTTCATACATCTTTTGTTTGGTAGTATCTACTAAGACATCTCTGATTTCGACCTTAAGCGAATCTGTAAAAAACACCTTATCCCCTACCAAAACTTTTTGTATCGGAATGGTATAATGACCAGAATCAAATTGAGTTAATGCGTACTCTTTAATTAAACTGAAACGCTTTCCATTTCTGGAAGTATCTATTTTTCGTGATTCAATTACTTCGAGAGGAATAAAAGTATTCCCTTCAGGAAAGACAACTATTTGCGTAGAATCGGCTTCGACTTGCATTTTATAACGGATTTCTTGTCCGATTTCTACTGTTGTTGAGTCTATAGTTGCGGTAACTTGGGAAAATCCTCCTAATACCCAAAGCGGAAATATGATCCAAGCCAAAAATCTTATGATTTTTGTTACTGAATTTATACTATTATTTCGTGATTCGTAATTCTTCATCCGTAATTCTTCTACTATCCTCTTCTTTTAAAATAACCTAATAATTTTTTCACATAACTTTCATCTACCCTACTACTCAAAGAACCTGCACCACTACGAGTAAAGCTATCCTTAAAATAATCTACTCTTTCTTGATAATATTTACTATAGCTTATACGTGTTTTCTTTGAACCAGTATTTACCAACATAAGTTCTCCCGTCTCTTCATCTTCCATCTGTACCATCCCAAGATTTGGTATTTCTTCTTCTCTCCTATCATAGACTCTAATACCGGTAACATCGTGTTTTCCTCCTATTATTTTTAAGGTTTGCTGGTAATCGTCTGCAATAAAATCAGAAAGCATAAATACGATTGCTTTCTTTTTCATAACATTAGACAAAAATTTTAATGCCCCAGTTATATCTGTTTTTTTACTTTTTGGTTCAAATTCCAGTAATTCTCTTATAATTCGAAGTACATGAGATCTCCCCTTTTTGGGAGGGATAAAAAGTTCTATTTGATCTGTAAACAAGATCAATCCTATTTTATCGTTATTTTGCGTGGCAGAAAAAGCTAATGTTGCTGCAATTTCAGTTATAATTCCTTTTTTAAACTGCTCTTGTGTACCAAAAAGTTGTGATCCAGAGACATCTACCATTAACATCATAGTGAGTTCTCTTTCTTCTTCAAAAACTTTTATGTAAGGCTCATTATATCTAGCGGTTACATTCCAATCGATATTACGAACATCATCTCCAAATTGATATTGTCTCACTTCACTAAAAGTCATCCCACGTCCTTTGAATGTAGAATGGTATTCTCCTCCAAAGATATGGTCGCTTAAGCGGCGTGTTTTAATTTCTATTTTTCGAACTTTTTTTAATAACTCTTTTGTATCCATGTACTCGCCTTTTGGCTCGTTAATATTAAGTAAAGAGTACAAAACCCAAAATATTTAGTGCTTTGTACTTATTAGTTAGGAATTTGTACTGATGCAAAACATCTACTAAGGCACTTCGATTTCGTTTACGATCTTGTTGATAATATCTTCAGAGGTTATATTTTCTGCTTCTGCTTCATAAGTGATCCCAATACGATGACGCAGGACATCATGAATTATTGCTCGAACATCTTCTGGAATTACATATCCTCTCCTCTTAATAAAAGCATAACATTTTGCAGCAGTTGCCAAATTAATACTACCACGTGGTGATGCTCCAAAATTGATTAATGGTTTTAATTCTTCCAATCCATATTTTTCTGGATAACGAGTTGCAAAAACAATATCCAGAATATATTTTTCGATTTTTTCATCCATATACACCTCTCTAATGGCTTTCTGCGCGCTTAGAATTTGCTCTATAGAAACTACTGGGTTTACTTTCTCAAAAGACCCCCTAAGGTTTGCTCTAATAATTAGTTGTTCTTCTTCTAATTTTGGATAATCAATAACCGTTTTTAACATAAAACGATCGACTTGGGCTTCTGGCAAAGGATAAGTTCCTTCTTGCTCTACAGGGTTTTGAGTCGCCATTACCAAAAATGGCTTATCTAATATAAAGGTTTCATCCCCTATGGTTACTTGTTTTTCCTGCATTGCTTCCAACAGAGCACTTTGTACTTTTGCCGGCGCACGGTTAATCTCATCTGCTAAAACGAAATTAGCAAAAATGGGTCCTTTTTTAATAGAAAAATCATTCTCTTTCATATTAAAAATAAGGGTTCCTACTACATCTGCAGGTAGTAAATCAGGAGTAAACTGAATGCGGCTAAAACTACCATGAACGGCTTTAGACAGGGTGTTTATCGCTAATGTCTTTGCTAATCCAGGAACTCCTTCCAACAAAATATGGCCTTGCCCTAATAACCCAATAAGTAAACGTTCAACCATGTGTTTTTGACCCACAATCACCTTATTCATTTCTAGGGTTAGCAAATCTACAAAGGCAGATTCTCTCTCTATCTTTTGGTTAATTGAAGCAATATCAATAGAACTGTTCTCTTCCATTTATTTTATTTTTTTAAAGTCGTGAATTTAATATTACTAATCCAACATTGCAAATTGTCGAAATAATTTTCTCTTTCTTGTTAATTCTTGGTTAAATGTACTCTTAAAAACATATAAAAAACACAATTTTTAAACTATATTTAACCTTCTTTTACAAAAAAATAGACGCACAAATTCTCATCATTTTCATGATGAGTTTATCAAAAGACGATGATTTTATACTCGCGTTGCATTTTTTAAAAACTAGTAAACAAAAAAAATATTTCTTTTTCTTTATATAATTATACTTCTTTTTACTGCATTCTAAATAAAACAAAACAATCTTAAAAACATAAAATGAAAACAGCATTAATAACAGGAGCAACTAGCGGAATAGGTAAATCTACTGCAATAGAGTTTGCTAAACTTAATATAAATCTTATCCTTTGCGGTAGAAGACAAGATCGATTAGACCTATTAAAAAACGAGCTAAGCAAAAAAGTGCAAGTCCATACGCTATGCTTTGATGTTAGAGATAAAAAAATGGTTTCTTCTGTTATCGAAAATCTTCCTGAAGCTTTTAAAACAATCGATATTCTTATAAACAATGCAGGGAACGCCCATGGTCTTGATCCTATCCAAACCGGAAATCTGGAAGATTGGGATGCTATGATAGATATTAACGTAAAAGGTTTATTATATGTATCTAAAGCTGTTATCCCAAAAATGATAGCACAAAAATCAGGGCATATTATTAATATCGGTTCTACCGCTGCAAAAGAAGTATACCCAAATGGAAATGTATATTGCGCCAGTAAACACGCTGTAGATGCAATCAATAAAGGAATGCGAATGGATCTTAACCAATATGGAATACGTGTTGGCGGTATTCATCCTGGTTTAGTACAAACAGAGTTTAGTAATGTACGATTTAAAGGAGATGATCAAAAAGCAGATAATGTATATAAAGGTTACGCCCCTTTAACTCCAGAAGATATTGCCGATATTATTGCCTTTGTGGTTACTCGCCCATATCATGTTAACATAGCAGATCTGGTAGTATTTCCTACTGCACAAGCTAGTAGCACAATGATTAATAAAAGTTTATAATTTCTTTATTCTCTATTACATTGCTTACCCAATAAAAATAGTTAAGTTTATCTTGGGAAAAAAAGAATTAATTGTTATTTGTAACAAGGAATGATCAACAAACGCCTACTTATCAAAAACCTACTGGCACATAATGACGAAAACAGTTTTTATGATAAGAAGCGTAAACTTAATATTGGCGAAAAAGAAGGAAAAGCTAAATTTTTAAAGCATATCTGCGCCCTAGCAAACTCTAATCCAAAAAACAACTCTTACATAGTTATTGGTGTAGAAGATGAAGACAACCAGATTGTTGGAGTAGACTTTTTTGATGATAGTAAAATCCAGAATTTGGTTAATGCGTATTTATCTAATCCTCCTATCGTTTCCTATGAAAATATCCCTTTTCCTCATCTTCCGTCAGATAAAGTAATCGGCTTGGTTACTATTCGACCAAAAGATGGCAAACTCTGCTCTCTTCGTAAAAATATCTGGAAATATTATGGCGGCAGTGTATTTTTTAGAGATGGCAGTATAAGTATGCCCAAAGTTTTTGATATCGAAATCAAAGATGTTAATTCAGAAATTGTAAACGCTATCGAAAGTCATGCGCAAAACAATATAGAACTTACGCTAGATGGAGTTTTTCATTTTATGAACTCAAGAACAGATTATAACCCTACATATAAAGTATTTAAAGAGTATTTTGTGGTTTGTTGGGCAGCAAAAGAAAAACGACAAAACGGTGAAGTATACTACTCTCGTGTAGATATCGAACTAATTAATGAGCATGTAAAACTATTCTACTCAGAGCTAGACGAAGTAAGTATATCCTTAACTGATGATCAATTTAAAATCATAGAATATGTACAGCTAGGATTTCAAGATACTTTTAGATATTATCCCTTAGAAGAAGTTGTAATTACTTTTAAAGATAATGCCAGTTATGATATAGAAAGTAAGCTTCTTTTTACCCCCCCTAAATTTGATCGTAAAATATTATATCATTTATATAATAGCAATAATGCATTACTTGAAAAATTGAAACAAAAAATTCCTTTATCTAAAAATGAAGAAAAAGACATTATCAATCTTCCTGCTACTTATTTGATTTGCTATTTTAATGATTTTAATGAAGCAAAAGAAAAATTAGAAGAAGCAAAACCTTATATAAAAATGTATAATGAAAACTTATATTCTATATATAAAGAAAGTATTAGGGTTTTACGAAAAGTGAGATACAACTAAAAACAACTTCAGTACTTATAAAATATATACAATAATACCATACGCTCTAAAAAATCCAAACCAACAGATAGTTATCCACTAACCACAATTAAATAATACAATGAGTAGAGTTTTAGTAATTGGAGATATTCACGGTGCATTACAAGCATTAAAACAAGTACTTAAAAAAGCAGAAATAACAACACAAGACGATCTTATATTTTTAGGAGATTATGTAGATGGATGGAGTGATAGTGCCGCTTTAGTTTCTTTTTTAATCGAATTAAAAAAAACGCACAAATGTATTTTTATTAGAGGTAATCACGATCAGTTATCCTATACATGGCTAACCGAAAAGACATATAATCCAGATTGGATAAAACATGGGGGGCAAGCCACCATAGAATCCTATACAAAATTATCAGAAGAAGAAATAGATACCCATCTACAGTTCTACAAAAATTTACTTAATTATTATATAGACAAAGACAATCGTTTATTTCTGCATGCAGGGTTTACCAACCTTCATGGTCCTGATCAAGAATATTTTAGTAAATTATTATACTGGGATAGAACCTTATGGGAAACGGCACTATCCTTAGACCCTAGCCTTAAAAAAACCGACCTAACCTATCCTAAAAGATTATTGTTATTTCATGAAATCTATATAGGGCACACACCAGTTACCAGAATAAACAAAACTATACCTGTACAAGCTGCCTGTGTTTGGAATCTGGATACTGGGGCTGCTTTTAAAGGACCCCTGACCATAATGGATATAAACTCTAAGGAATATTGGCAAAGCGATCATGTTTACACCTTGTATCCAAACGAAAAAGGAAGAAATTAAAAATTAATTTTTCTTCGATCATTCTATTTTCGTAGTTTTAAAACACAAATTAAAAACCAATTCATTCATGGGAATTTTTGACGAAATAAAGAAAAAACTTAGCCACGAGTTTATAGATATTATAGAATGGTTAGATTATACAGATGACACCATTGTTCATAGATTTGAAAGATATCAAAATGAGATTAAAAATGGGGCACAGCTTATCGTAAGAGAAGGACAAAAAGCCGTTTTTATAAACGAAGGACAGTTAGCAGATGTATTTACACCAGGAACCTATACTTTAAACACACAAAATCTACCTGTTCTTACCACTTTAAAAGGTTGGAAATATGGGTTTAACAGTCCTTTTAAAGCAGAAGTGTATTTTGTAAACACCCGCTTATTTACCAATGAAAAATGGGGAACCAAAAACCCTATTACCCTAAACGATGATCGTTTTGGATTGGTAGAGATTCGTGCTTTTGGCACATATGCTTTTAAGATTAATGATGCAGGTAAATTTGTAGTCGATATCGTAGGAACAGATGCTAATTTTACTAATTTTGAAATTAACGAGCATTTAAAAAGTTTAATTTCTACACGATTTACAGATACTATAGGCGAAGCTAATTTACCTATTGAGCTATATGCTGCCAACACCTCAGAACTATCTGATACTTGTCTAGAAGTAATGCAACATGAATTTAACTCTGTAGGTATTTCTCTCGAAAAATTCTTTATCGAGAATGTTTCTATGCCAGAGGAGTTGAAAAAAGAAATATTTGAATATAGCAGGATCGATAAATTAGATCTGGATAAGTTAACCAAATTTAAAACTGCAAAAGCTATCGAAGCTGCTGCTGCAAACGAAGGAGGAACAGCAGGTGCAGGAATGGGAATGGGAATGGGATTTGTTCTTGCCCAACAAATGGGTGGCATGATGAACCCTATGACTGGCCAACAACCAATACAACCCCAACAAACTACACCAGTTGCTCCACCTCCAATGCCAGTACAAGTACAATACTTTTATGCGCAAAACGGCCAACAAGCAGGTCCAGTATCGTTTGATCAATTAAAAGTATTATTTGCCAATAGAACCATAAATAAAGATTCTTTAATCTGGAAACAAGGAATGAGTAATTGGACAGCTCTTAAAGATATTGAAGAGTTAAAGTCATTTTTAGGCGGAAACACTCCCCCACCATTACCAGGAGTATAATTTTATTTCGTTTACATTCATAAGATTTATGAATGTTTAAAGAAAGAGGAGAACTAAAAATAATAACGGCTGTCAAAGTTTTTAACCAATAGATTATAAATTGGTTTGTGACAAGTCTAGACCAATGCCATTACGTTAAAACAAAATGGTATTCGGGTTTTGTATTGAGCTTATCGAAATGTAATTAAAAACATCGATTTTACTGATCTTCGATAAGCTCAAACTAACAATTTATACTATTTTTAGCTTTTTAGATATCCTCATGATATTTATATATGGAAGAAGAAAAAAAAGCAGTTTCGGAACATAAAAAATCCTGTTCTAATTGTGGTGCAGAATTAAAATATAAACCTGGCACCTCAACTATAACTTGTGAATATTGTGGTCATGACGAAATGATTGCACCAAATCAAAATGGATTTCAGGAATTAGAACTTAAACCCTATCTGCAAGAAATGGGTTCACTATCTCATTCTGAAGAAATCTTAATGTTACATTGCAAAAACTGTGGTGCCAATCAGCATATCGAGGAAAACTATAAATCCTTACATTGTGTTTATTGCACCATGCCTTTAATTATAGAAGATGCTTATAAAGAAGATTGGATACTGCCAGGAGCCGTTCTTCCTTTTCAATTTGACCAAAAAAAGTCACATCAAATATTTTCTAAATGGGTAAAAGGATTATGGTTTGCACCAAATAACCTTAAAAAAGCAGCTTTAGATCCAGAAAACACCAAAGGACTATACTTACCCTATTGGACTTTTGATGCACAATTATACGTAAACTATACTGGGGAGCGGGGAGACTATTATTATGTAAATGTTCCTTATACCGAAACAGTAAATGGTAAAACAGTATCGAGAACAAGACAAGAGCGAAGAACAAGATGGTCATCCGCAAGCGGAAATGTAACGGGTTTTGTAGACGATACATTAATTAAAGCATCACACCAAAATAAAAACCCCATTCCGCAAAAAATAGCAAATTGGAATCTGAATGCGTTGGAGTCATTTAATACTAGTTTTTTAGCTGGTTTTGTAACCGAAAAATACACAATACCGCTAAAAGACGGCCATCTATCCTCTACCAAAGAAGCAGAAAAAATAGCTGTTTCTTGGTCAAAACGAGATATTGGAGGAGATACCCAAAGAGTACACCATGTAGATATGAGTTTAAGCAACGAAACCTTTAAGCATATTTTACTCCCTGTATATATTAGTGCTTATCGATATAGTGGCAAAAAATATAACTTCTTTATTAATGGGCAAACAGGAGCCATCTCTGGTAACAGACCATACTCTTTCTGGAAAATATTTTTCTTTGTAGTATGTATACTTATGCTTTTGGTGGTAATTTATTGGATTTCAGAAAAACAATAACAAGTAAAAATCAAAGCTGTTACATTTTGATAAGCTCAATGTAACAGCTTTGATTTATTTTTATAGATAACCTCTTCTATTGTTCTCTCGTCAATATTTTTGTAATAATGTCATTTAAAACTACAGCTAATTTCTCTCAATTCTGCATCTATATTAATAATATTTCATACAAATCTTTGGTAATAAAATATCCTTTAAAGAAGACAAAAATCTCTAAACCTAATTTTTTATATCAAATTGAAATACTTCGTATACTGTTGTATTCATATCCGGGCACAAACCTTCTCTTACCTTAAAAGAAACCTCGGCATTCTTTACCATTTGTTTGGATGTGCTGAATTCTTTTCCTTGTATGGTCGTAAAACCAAACGTAATTTCCTGTTCTGGAGAAATCCTATTTACAATACCAGAACCAGAATTTATAATACGTTTTACTTTTACTTTTGTAGTTGTTGTAAAGTTTTTGCCACAAACTTCAGAATCTTTATATATACCCTCTACTACTGCAATTAAAGATACTGTATTAGGAGCTATACTAGCATTTTGAGAATCTCCAAACTTAGGTTTTTCGACTTTGAGCTTTGTTTTTTTATCTTCCTTTTCTTGTGCAATACTATTGGATTTACAAGAAAATAAAGCAGTCATTATTATTATAAATACTATTTTATGCATGCTTAATGATTAAAAAAGGAGATGAAAATTTCATCTCCTTTTTTTTATAAAATTATTGTTTTACAATCTTAAATATTTTATTGGTACTATTTCCAGAAATTCTAACAATATATAACCCAGATGGCATATCTGAAGCATTCCAGCTTAAACTAGAATTAATGTTAATATTAGATTTAGAATATACCAGATTACCAGTATTATCAAAGATATTTACAGAAACATTCTCACTGGATTTTGCTTCTATATCTTTAAAGTTAAATGAAAACTGATTTCGAGAAGGATTTGGATATACTGAAGTATTTTCTTCTATCCCTATAGTAGTTAATGGCTCTGTAACAACTGGATTTACAGCATCGCCAGTATCAACAGCTCCATAAATTTGAAATACCTGATCTAATGGATCTCTACCAAATGCAACAGAGATCGGAGTCCAGTCTGTAGATCCTGTACCAAATAAATCCAAATCATCTTTAAAATGTGACTCTTGACCGATACCTCCGTTCTGAGAAGACCAAAACCATTGCGTAGCTTCTGGATTAAATGGCAGATTAACATATACAGACAACCAATACTTACCACTCTCTAATGTTACTCCTTCTGGAAGCATCAAATTTAAGTTAGTATCTGTAGGATCTGACATTGGAGTTATCTCTCCACTATTATATATCTCTTCTCCTGGTACTCCTGCATTATCTTGATATACTACAACAGTAGCATTAGTTAACTGTGGTGAGTTATTTGCACCTCCAAAAGCTACTATTCTTTCTAATGTCCAAGTATTTCCATTAGGAACTATAAAATCGTCTGCAGATTGTGCCAACCCTGCAAAATCAACAAAAAATTGGGATGGTAAAGAAGAGATTGCTCCGGCAATTTGTTCGTAGATCGCTAATTCTGATATAGAAACCGTAAATCCTTCTGCTACTTGCTCCTCACCAGAAGTTGCAATAAGACCAATAGTAGCATCTCCTAAACTATCTGCTGTAAAAGAAAGCGTAATGGTATTACCTTCTAAAGTCGCGGTTACTAAATCTGGATTAGAATTTGTAAATTCTATATCGATTGGATTACCATTAGATTGAACAAATAAATCTGTTATATCTACCTCTATATTTTCGCTATTTTCTGCTACTAAAAGGTCTTCTAATAAATAAGCAACACTTAATGAAGATTCTGGTAATTCATTAAACAACGGAAATTTTGCACTATATAATCCATTACCATGAGCTGCTACTGCTATAAACCCATCTTTACGAGTTTTCACCTCATCGGTTACTGCATTACCAATAGCAAAAGGTTCCTTAATCCAACGAGTTCTTTCACCATTTAATCTATTGGTATAATATAACCCTGTACTAGTAGCTGCGTATACTTTTTGTAATCTGGATCCAAAAAATCCTTGACTTCCTCCAAAAAATGCGGTGCTTCTTACTGATGGTCCATTTCCAGTTCCATCTGCATTTTCTTCTAAATTACCACTTATATTAGTCCAGGTATCTCCACCATTTTCAGTAAGAAATAAACTTATTACACCATAATTAGAAAAAGTAACAATTACTCTGTCAGAATTGGACGGATCTACATTAATATCATTTACAAAACCAGTAGGTAATCCTTTTCCTGTAGAGATATCTATTACTTCTTGATTATCTAGATTAGCATTATCCATCCTGAAAATATTTCCTGCACTAGACCCGTAATATAATCGGTTTGCTACTGGGTATTTAGAAATATCCAGTGCAGAAACTGTAGTTCCCGCAGGAGTATCTGTGTTTGGAAGATTCACCCAATTTACAGTTGCAAAAGCGTTAGAGAAAAGTGGAATTTCATCTAAATCATTATTTCTCCATATTCTATTACCTGCAGGCAGATACATTATATTATCATTATTAGGATCTAAAATAAATGGTGTAATAAAAGCAAGATTATTTGCTCCTGCTGGTCTTACTCTTGTAAAAGATTCAAACTCTCCTGCTGCATCAAAGTTTAATCGATATACATTTCCTCTTTGTGAAGATACATATCTCGTTCTACCTGCATCAGCAATTGCATTATAAGATCCATCTCCTCCAAAATCTTCGATCCAAGGATCCATTACATTCGTAGAGGAAGTAAACCATGTACCATTATCCTGAAAACCTGCAATTAGATCATCACTATTTGGTTCTGGATCAAAAGATACATGATAAGGCTGTGTAGTTACATATCCATTATTTAACGAAACCCAATCTACTGGTTCTGCACCAGCATTAGTAGCTGTTACATCTTCGGTAACAAAAACTCCTCCATCATTACCTGATAAAACTTTATTTGGGTTAGATGGATAAAAAAGAAGTTCATGCTGATCTGGATGTTGATCGTTATAAACACTAATATCGTTTAAAGGAGAATAACCTGCAATCCAACTTTCTTGTCCTGCAGGAGTAGTAAATCCTGTTGTAGATCTGTATATGTTAGTTCCTCCCACAAACATCAAATTAGAATCTGCCGGACTAACTTTTACTATCATATTGTACCCGCCTTGAAGATTTAAGTTTCCTACAGATCCACCAATAGTTGTTGGTAGATTAGCAGTTAGATCGGTATACGTTCCTAGTGTTGCATCGTACTTAAATAAGAAAGCTGGTCCACCAGCACTCAGGTTTTCTGTAAAAAAATATACTATATTTTCATTAGATGGATCAATCCCCATTACCGTTCTGCCATAATCTGCTGGCAAAAGCTCTGGAGAAATTTCTGTCCAAGTATCTCCATCGGTAGTAGTAAAATACCCATTATTAGGATCTCCTCCAGAATCAATCGTTGCATAAATCTGACCTGTGGTTGTTACCGCGACCTCTGCAGTATTATCAAACCCACCTGCTAATACTTCTGTAAATGAATTTCCTTCGTCTTGTGATCTGTGTACTCCATTAAAAGTACCTACATAAATATCTCCATTAATTGGATGTATTACAATAGAATTAATAAGGTCAAAAGGAGAAAAAGTTCTCACATCATTATCATTAGTAGCTTCCAAAAGTCTCCAGGTTCTGCCGCCATTAGTAGACTTATAAACTCCTGTTCCTTGAAAAAAGGCACCCCCTGCACCAGCAGAGTTACCAAAGCGTTCTCCAGATCCGTAATACCACGTATTATGTTTTCCTGGTCTTGGATCTTGAACGATACAAGTAATACTAGGAGATTGTCTTCGGGTAGTTACTTTTTTCCAGGATGTACCCCCATTGGTAGAACGCCATAATCCTCCTGAAACTCCTCCTGCAAGAATTACATTTTCGTTAGTTCGATCAATTGCTAATGCTCTTGTTCTTCCGCCTACGTTATAAGGACCTCTGTTCTCCCAATATGAAAAACGACCTGCTTTTGAAGATTTTGATGCATTCGTAATAGATTGTTTTGAATCGTTTCCTGAAGCAATTTTATTAGAAAACTTAAGCTCTTCATTTCTAATATCTGCAGGAATTTGATTAGTCTTAGGATCTTTGAGTCGATCAAACTCATATTTCATTCTTTCTACAGCATTATCTCCAAATTTTAACATTTGAGTAGTGTTATCATGAAGCTTAGACATCTTATAAAGCTGATGTCCTTTTTTAACAGGTTGCTTTTGATCTGACTGTGTTTTAAGCTGTTGAGAATTTACGGAAACAACGGTTCCTACTAGGGAAACCACCCAAACAGAACGTTTGAGATACAATAGTAATTTTTTCATTTTATAAGCTGATTTGTGAATAATTCATAAATCTAGCCTAAAAAAATGATTTTTTTTCTTAAAATTTAGATAAAAAACTACATATCGATCATTTGCCTTTCAGAAAAACCTCTATATTTTTTGTAATTACATGGCAAACATCTTTGGTTACAACAACTGGATCGCTTGTATTTTGAATATAGTTATCCTTATTAACCATAACCGTATAATTTCCAGTCCTTTCGTAAGCACCTATAAAAATATTTGTTCCTGACACGTTCTCAAGGGTTTCTCTATATTGGTTATCTATAACCGTTACCGTAACCCCTTGCACCAAAAACATATTATCTTCTGCATCCTTAACTGTTACTTCTATTCCTGGTCTAGCCTCTTCTGTACATAATACAGGATCTTGGGTTTTATCATCATCATTACAAGCACAAAAAAGTAATAAAAAGAGTATAAAAGTTTTTTTCATGTGTTTTTAACTTTATTTCGATATTGTTTATTGTGAACTGATCTGATTTTTTTGTTTTTCAAACCAAAAATCATAAGTAGTTCTCTTATAAAAGATGCTTCTTAAACCGTAAGGTTGCTTATCTTAAAAATAACTATAAAAAAAAGCATTCTAAAAAAGAATGCTTTTCAATTAATTTAAATTCAAAAGTTATTTGCGTTATAGATCAAATTTAATTCCTTGTGCCAAAGGTAACTCTGTAGTATAATTTATTGTATTTGTTTGACGACGCATATATACTTTCCAAGCATCAGATCCTGATTCGCGACCTCCACCTGTTTCTTTTTCACCACCAAATGCACCTCCTATCTCTGCTCCAGAAGTACCAATATTTACATTAGCAATTCCACAATCCGAACCTGCATGAGAAAGGAAACGTTCTGCTTCACGCAAATTATTTGTCATAATTGCAGAAGACAATCCTTGCGCTACTCCATTTTGAACTTCAATAGCATTTTCTACATCTCCCTTATATTTCAAAAGATATAATACTGGAGCAAATGTTTCATGCTGAACGATCTCAAAGCTATTATTAGCTTCGGCTATAGCAGGTTTTACATAACATCCACTTTCATATCCTTCTCCTGAAAGCACACCTCCTTCTACTACGATATTTCCTCCTTCTTCTACTACTTTTTGTAATGCATTTTGATATCCCTTTACTGCATCAGTATCAATTAATGGTCCCACGTGATTGTTTTCATCTAAAGGGTTTCCAATTCTTAATTGTCCATACGCAGCAACTACTGCATTTTTTACTTTATCATATACAGACTCATGAATAATTAATCGACGTGTTGATGTACAACGTTGTCCTGCAGTTCCTACTGCTCCAAAAACTGCTCCTATCACTGTCATTTTGATATCTGCATCTGGTGTAACAATAATTGCGTTGTTACCTCCTAATTCTAAAAGTGATTTTCCCAGACGTTGCCCTACAGTTGCTCCAACTATTTTACCCATTCTGGTAGAACCTGTTGCAGATATTAAAGGAATTCTTTTATCTGTAGTCATCATTTCTCCTACTTTATAATCTCCATTAATCAAACAAGAAATTCCTTCTGGCAGGTTATTATCTTTTAAAACTTTTGCTATAATATTTTGACAAGCGATCCCACAAAGAGGTGTTTTTTCACTAGGTTTCCAAACACACACATCCCCGCAAATCCATGCCAATGCAGTATTCCAAGCCCATACTGCTACAGGAAAATTAAATGCAGAAATTATTCCTACAATGCCCATTGGATGATACTGCTCGTACATTCTATGACCAGGACGCTCTGAGTGCATTGTTAAACCATGTAATTGTCTGGATAACCCTACTGCAAAATCACAAATATCTATCATCTCTTGTACTTCTCCCAAACCTTCTTGATAAGATTTACCCATTTCATAAGAAACCAATTTACCTAGAGGTTCTTTTAGCTTTCGTAGTTCTTCACCAAATTGTCTTACAATCTCTCCACGCAGTGGAGCAGGTTTTATTTTCCAATCTTTAAAAGCCTTAGTCGCAGTTTGAATTACACTTTCATAACCTGCTGATGTAGTCGTTTCTACTTTACCAATCAATTCGCCGTCTACTGGGGAATAAGATGCGATTGTTTCTTCTGAAGAAAACCAGTTTGATCCAGTTGAAGTTCCTTTATTATGTTCAGAAACACCTAGTTGCTTTAGTGCTTCTTGAATTCCGAAATCTAATATTGCTGTTGCCATGTATTTATTACTTTTGAAAAGGTAAAGATACTGTGTTTTAGAGATAAATTAAATTTTGATTGATTCTTAAACTGATTTTGAATAATTTTCAAAAAAATCAATGCAAAAAAAATCAATTTCATAAAAAACTCAAGTTTCATAAATTAAATTGATTTAATATTTTCAAAAAAATCTAATTGATCTCTGTTTGTTTATTATTGAAGTTATTTTCTATTTATAAAAATACAGAATTGATTTTAAAAAATTATTCAAAATTAACTTAAGTTTAAAACCTTTTTCTATATTCAGGTTTTCTAAAAAAAGAAATCGCTCAAACAAGATTTCTCCTGTAGAGCGATTCCCAACTAAATAACCAACCAAAAAGTTTATATCTTTTAAGTACTACCTTATTTTTATTTTGAAAGCTTCATAAAATCTGCTTTTTTAAATCTTTTCTTTTCATTCTGGATTCCTTTTTTATTTCCAGAACTTTTAAATTGTATGTGTCCTCGACCAACAAATTGATATACCGTTTTTGATCTTGAGTGAAACAATTCAATTTTACTGTCATTTATAACGGACAATTCAAAGAATTCATTGCCCAAGTAATCGTAATCAAGTGTTAAAGTTTTCTTATCAAAAGTGTTAATAATATCTCTTACTTCATAATGCCCCGTATAATCATAAAAAATATCCTGTATAGGAATTCCAACAGCATCTTGAGAACTTTTAAAGTTTTCTCCCGAACCATGATAAGAGAATTTTAGATAATTTTCGTTATCAAATTCATTTAACACCCCGTATTCACTTGTAAATACTTTTTCCCAAGTTTTATATTCCTGAAGAAAATAATGAATATTATCATAAAAGACACTATCATAATCAAAGCTGTTTCGCTGGTGTCCAATCAGATAATAACTTGTTTGTGAATGAATATCATACAACTCTATTTCGTTATTCGAAAATTGAGTAACCTGAAATGTATATTTTCCATCAATATCATGTATAATATCCACTTCTTTTCTAAATAGATCATAAATACCAACATCCAATCCAAAACCATTACCATTGTTTCCCATTCCTACCAAATTATTATTTGCAAAGAAAGTTCCGTTTTTAAAAGAAACTGTAAACGCTTTTTGTAAAAAAGGGATCTCTACATTGCCTTGTGTACGCTCAATATCTATATACCATATCTCATACATATTCAACAAAGCACCAAGGCTAATTCCTGTGTTTGAATTAACAAATGGCTGTGGTTCTATATATACGTCTTCTTCTACAACAACTTCTGCTACACAAGAGGTTAATAATAATGAGCTTAAAAAAATAACCGAAAATAATTTTATCGTTTTCATACGCTGTGTGTTTTCAATTTCATTTTTAAGAAACCAAAACACATGCCAAACTTTTAAGTCGTTGATTATAAGTTTTTTAATTTGATATGTATTTTCCTTATTTTTGAACCTATAATCTCTTTTATGGAAAAAAAGCCAAAATTAGCAGTATTAGGAGGCGGAAGCTGGGCAACTGCCATTGTTAAAATGTTGACAGAGAACCTTAATGAAGTTGGATGGTATATGCGAAGTGCCTATGCTTTAGAGCATATTAAAAGACAACAACACAATCCTAATTATTTAAGTTCGGTTGAATTTAAACTCGATCAACTAAAACTAACTAACGATATAAATGAAGCGGTAAACAATGCTGATTATTTAATTTTTGCAATTCCTTCTGCATTTTTAAATAGTGAATTACAAAAACTTACTGCCTCTTTAAAAGACAAAGTTATTTTTTCTGCAATTAAAGGAATTGTTCCAGAAACTGGACTCATTGTTGGAGAGCATTTTCACGAAGAATATAATATCCCTTTTAATAATATTGGAGTGATTACGGGTCCTTGCCATGCAGAGGAAGTTGCATTAGAGCGTTTATCCTATCTTACTATCGCCTCTAATGATGAAGAAAAAGCTAAAATAATGGCCAATTGCTTAAGTAGCGATTATATTAAATGTAAAACCAGTGATGATATTATTGGTACTGAATATGCTGCTGTACTTAAAAACATTTATTCTGTAGCGGCTGGTATTGCTCATGGTTTAGGTTATGGTGATAATTTTCAGAGTGTACTAATGAGTAATGCCATTCGTGAAATGAAACGTTTTATAAAAAAAGTACATAAAATGAAACGTAATATTAATGATTCTGCTTACTTGGGAGATTTATTAGTAACAGGATACTCTACTTTTTCGCGAAATAGAATGTTTGGCAATATGATCGGTAAAGGATACACAGTAAAAAGCGCGCAAATGGAAATGAGTATGATTGCCGAGGGATATTATGCAGCCAAAACAGCCTACGAGATGGATGCAACAAAAACAACGAGAACGCCTATAATTGATGCAGTACATGATGTTTTATATGAGAACAAAGACCCTAAAAAAGTATTTAAAAAGCTTACTGATAAACTAGATTAATTATCCCTATCTTCATTTCTTTATTTTATTACAAATACTATGGAAAAGCTTATTGAAAAATTCTATACTGCACTAAATAATAGGGATGCTAACACCATGATATCCTGTTATCATGAAGATATAATTTTTGAAGATCCGGGGTTTGGAAAATTAAAAGGAGACAAAGCAAAAGCCATGTGGCAAATGCTTTGTGAAAATGCAAAAAATTTTAAAGTAGAATTTTCTCATATACAAGCTAATGATAATACTGGATCTGCACATTGGGAAGCGTGGTATACTTTTAGCAAAACAGGAAGATCTGTACATAATAAAATAGATGCAAAATTTGAATTTAAGGATGGCAAAATTATAAAACATACAGATCATTTTAATCTGCATAAATGGGCCTCTCAATCCTTAGGATGGAAAGGGATTCTATTAGGAAGAACCAATTTCTTTAAAAAAAAGTTAATTATAAAAACCAATAAAATGTTAGATAAATTTATGTCTTCCTGATTGTAAAACTTTAATGTATGAAAACACTTCAAATCACAGATCCTATTGTCTCTATTGATTGGCTTGCTAAGTATTTAGATCATCCAGATTTGGTAATCCTAGATGCTTCTATTAAAAAAGTAACCTCTAAAGAAGATGTTCAAAAAATAGATCTCAAAATAAAAGGGGCACGCTTTTTTGATATAAAAAACACGTTTTCAGATAAAAACACAGATATCCCAAATATGCTTCCATCACCAGAAAATTTTTCTGAAGCATGTAAAAAATTAGGTATAAGTTCACATCATAAAATAATAATTTATGACACTCTCGGCATTTACTCAAGTCCAAGAGCTTGGTGGATGTTCAAAACAATGGGGCATCCAAACGTTGCGGTACTAAATGGTGGATTTCCTGCTTGGCATAGCGCTAAATTACCATGTGAACCAGAAACTAAAACAGAATATAAATACGGAAACTTTGAAGCAAATTATATTTCTAAGCTAGTTATTGATGCAAATGTAATATTAGCTGAAATTGATAATAATGATTCCCTTATTATAGACGCTCGGTCTCATGGCAGATTTATTGCTAAAGAACCAGAACCTAGAGAGAGTCTTAAAGGCGGTCACATACCTAACTCTGTAAACTTGCCATATACTATGGTCTTGGACAAAAATAAAATGAAAACCAATACTGAGTTACAAGAGATTTTTAAAAATTTTAATATCCATAATAAAAAACTGATATTTACTTGCGGATCAGGAATTACAGCCTGCATTATAATGCTTGCTGCCGAAATAGCAGGATATCATAACACCTCTGTTTATGATGGGTCGTGGAGCGAATGGGGACAACTGGATGGAGTACCGATAGAGTGTTAAACAATAATACTCAAAAATCATAAAGTGATACGTTGAGTAGATGACTATAAGAATAACTAATAACCTAGGAGCAAGCTCACAAGGTATGATTCCAAAAATGTATTTTATTTTCGAGACAAGTCTCGAGGAATTAAAATTTGTTACTTTTCTATTTTATATTTAAAATTTTGAATTATTTAATAATATGAATTATTTTTTTCGATTAACTTTTTTTGTCTTTTTAATATCTTCGGGTAATTATGCTCAAAAAGCTCCAAAATTTAGCTTACAGGATTTTTATAATTACGATTCTGAATTAGAATTTACAGTAGATTCTATTTTTAATACATTAAGTGATCGACAAAAGGTAGCCCAAATGATTATTACCTCTGGTGGAGAAATCGGCAAATCAGAAGCAACGGTAAAAAAACTAGCAACGCAAGATGCTATTGGAGGAGTAGTTTATTTAAAAGGCAATAAACAAAAACATACAGAAGATATAGCTACCCTTAATACAATTAGCTCTAAAAACAAAACAATTCCTTTACTGTATAGTATGGATGCAGAGCCTAGCCTATTTGCAAGTAGAATTAAAGGAGCTAAAGATGTTGGCAAAACGATTGATATTAAAAATGAAGCACAATCTGATTCTGTCGTAAATATTATAAATCGTGAACTTAGAGATATTGGTGTACACCATAATTATGCACCTGTACTAGATGTTAGTTCTAGTAACGAGGCAATTAAATCTCGAAGTTATGGTAGTGATAAGGACACCGTAATTCGTTTAGCTAACCAATTTATAAAATGCACTCAAGAAGGTGGCATTATTGCTACTGCTAAACATTTTCCTGGTCATGGGCTTGTTAAAGGAGATACTCATAAACAAAGTGTATATATCGATGGAGATCTACAAGAAGTAGATAACTATAAAAAAATAATCGAAGATGGAGTTCTATCCATCATGATCGCTCATATTACTATTAAAAACAACGATGAATACGACACCAATGGATTACCTTCTAGTTGTTCTAAGAATATCATAACTGGTTTATTAAAGCAAAAAATGGGGTTTAAAGGCATTATCATATCTGATGCTATGAATATCATGAAAGCTGTTACTATTCTTGATAATGCGCCTCTTCTGGCATCTAAAGCAGGTTGTGATCTAATCCTAATGCCACAAAGCGAAATAAACACCATCAATACTATCCTTGCCGAAATGAAAACAGATACTGCATATAAAAAACAAGTAATACAATCCGTAAAAAAAATACTACGATTAAAGGTTTGTGCAGGAGTAATACGATAAGTAATATTTTATAAAAACACACAAAAACATAGGTTTTAATAAATTATCATATTTGGTGTATTTTATAACAAAAGCAAAAAGAAATTATACAAAATTAGATCTGTGATTAATAACCTCAGAGTATGCTCACGTGCTTCCGAAAATATATTTATAACACAAGCACTAAGAAACAAAAGCTTTAATGAGGCATTAAAATTAGATAGTTTGGTTATTTCCCCTTTTTGGTTCTTCTTCTAGCTTAGCTCGCAATACTATATAAAAATCAAAAGCAACGGCATTTACCCCCTCATAATCTTGTATATTTATTTTAAAAACATAGGTTTCTAAATTCGCATAATACCACTCCCAAAAACTATCTGTTCGGTTTTCAAACCCCATTAAAGATAAAATAACAACACTAAGGTCGATACTAAAAAAAGAAGTATCAAAACCTACCGCCTCTAATTGATTTAAAAATCTCGTACTTAACAATTCATTTTTAATAAGAAACAAAATTAAATCCTGATTTGTCGATAATTTAAATTTCGGAAAACCCCGAGCCTCTAACTCTATTTTCATAGGTGCATTTTTTTGGTTTATAATGGTCTTATAAAATTAGTGTAGTTCCCGGCCTTTGCTAGAGTAAGCATTTTTAGTAAACCTATAAATGCAATACCAAGTGCTATCTTCATAAAAGAAGCGGGTATTTTTTTATCGTATTAAAAGCTAATATAAAATAAGTATATCCTTAGCCTTCTCTTTTTAATCTATCTCTAGGATTTCTCCCACTAAATAATGAAAAACTAACAGATTAAACAGGATTGCAAGGGTAGGAAGTGCAATTTAAACCTGTGGTATGAATACCTTTAATCTGCGAAAAATATTATTTCTTTAATGTTCTGCGATATTCTGCTTTTTCCTCTGCTACTTTTAGTAATTCGGCAGAGCAATCCATTTCATAAATTTGCTTTGCAAGGCGATCACTTACATATTCCTCTTCTACTTCCTTATTGCTTAAATTAAAAACTTCTGCTAATTTAGAGAGCCTTTTTTGATCAAAATCGCGTTTTCCATTTTCAATTTTACTCAAGTTTGCAGAATCCAAATCTAATTGAGCCGCCAATTGGGTTAAGGTTAATCCTTTATTTACCCTAAGCATTTTGATGTATTGTCCAAAAGTTTCTTTCATTTGACTTGTCGTTATATGACAAATTTACTATTTTTTTTAATGTTTTCATAAACTTAGTTTTCTTTTTTAGATAAATATCACACAGATTGCTTTATCACAGACATGCAATCCAACAATTTATATACATTTTTTAAGTATTCTCTTAATGTCTCATCCTTACTATCTATTTCTACTTTACTTAAAATACCAAGAATTCCTACCTGGAATAATTGTAGTTCTTCTTCTTCTAAAATAAAGGGAATTAATTCATTTTTTTGATTACTCATAATTGAAAAATGTATATTATATACACAATATTACCTAAAATCAGTATAATATCAAAATTTATCCTGATAAATATTATTTATATCCTCTTTTTTTATATTTATGTACTGATTAAAATGATATGCGTTATGACAAAACTAGGTGAGTTTCTAGATAAAAGATCCATAAATAAAGCCAGTGTTTCTAGAAAAACAGGTATTAACAAAAACCGATTAAGCGAACTATCCAATAATTCTGCGACAAAACTTAAAGCAGACGAACTTTATTTAATTGCATTAGCTATAGAAGTAGATGCTTGTGAGCTGCTAGAATATGTATGTGGAGATTTAGAATTGAAAAAGGAAAGTAAATAGTGTTTTATATAATTACCATCCTAAAGGCAATCCCACAGGGGCATTTCTCCTAAAAAATGTATTTTGTTTTCAAAAATGAGTCCTTAAAAGTTAAACACCACCCATTATTTATGATGTAGCACTATAAAAACCTAAGTTTTTTGAAGAAAACCAATAAATAATCAGCTTTTTAACTTTTTGTTTTAAAATCTGTATTATGCAAGTTTAGTATCTTTCTCGCTTCAATCAAAAACAACAACATGGTCAGATCACTCGTTACTTCATTTTTTTGTTTTGTAGCACTTTTAGGAACTTATGCACAAGAAACTTATTTTACTATAGACCCAACGTTAACACCAGACGGACAAACTATTTTATTTAGTTATGATGGGGATTTATGGAAAATACCTTCTGTTGGAGGAGAAGCATCACGAATAACAGGAATGCAAGGTCATGAAACTTTGCCTAGTGTTTCTCCCGACGGTAAATGGGTGGCTTTTAGTGCTACTCAATATGGTAATAAAGATGTATATGTTATGCCTTTAGAGGGTGGTGAAATCAGGCAACTCACTTTTCATGATGCTCAGGACGATGTAGATAGCTGGTCATGGGATTCAAAAACAATATATTTTACCTCCTCCAGAGAAAATCGATTTAGTGGTTATGAAATTTCAGTTTCTGGGGGTACTCCAAAACGATTATTTAACCACTATTTTAATACCGTTCACAATGTAGTCACTCATCCAAAAACTGAAGAAATTTTCTTTAATGAAAGCTGGGAAAGCAAAAACTTTACACATAGAAAAAGATATAAAGGAGATTATAATCCCAACATAAAATCATACAATCCCACCACCAAAGAGTATAAAGAATATACTTCATATAAAGGAAAAGATTTTTGGACCACAATAGATAGAGACGGTACTATTTATTTTGTTTCTGATGAAGCAAATGGAGAATACAATCTATATACCTTCAAGAATAAACAAAAAACTGCACTTACCAAATTTGAAACCTCTATCATTAGACCGCAAGTAAATGCAAATGGAGGGTATGTTGTTTTTAGAAAAGATTATCAATTATACCTATATAATGTTGCTACTAATGCCACAAAAAAGGTGCCTGTTAAAATTCATCTTAATAACACTTTAAGTAAAACTCAGGATTTTTTGATTGAAAAAAACGTCACCTATTTTGATGTTTCTCCAGACAATAAAAAAATAGCTTTTGTTTCAAGAGGAGCTTTGTTTGTATCAGATACCAAAGCTAAATTTATTCAGCAAATACCTGTGGATCCCAAAGAAAGAGTAGTTGAAGTAAAATGGTTAAAAGACAATCGCACATTACTATTCAATCAAACCTCAAAAGGATACCTTAATTTATTTACTATTTCTGCTGAAGGGAAAGGAACGCAAAAACAAATCACTACCGATTCTAGAAATAATGTAAATCTAGAGGTTAATCCAAATAGAACACAAATAACATATATAAGTGGCAGGGATGAGTTACGACTACTCGATCTCGAAAACCTAAAAAGTGCCTCTATCGTAAAAGACGAGTTTTGGGCACTTTATGCTCCACAACCAAGATTTTCACCAAACGGAGAGTATTTAGTGTACAATGCTATTCGTAATTTCGAAAATGATGTTTTTACCTATCATATTCCTTCCAAAAAAACAATTAATCTAACCCAAACAGGAGTTACTGAAAACAGCCCTATCTGGTCACCAGACGGAAAATATATTTATTTTAACTCTAATCCCTCACAACCCAGTTATCCCTATGGGTTAGATAAAGCTAGTATTTACCAGATGGCACTAGATAAATATGAAACCCCGTATACATCTAATAAATTTGAAGAATTGTTTACCGAAGAAGAAAAAGGAGATGATAAAGACAAAAAGAAGGAAGAAGAGGAAAAAGAAAAGCCTATAAAAATTAGTATTAATGAGTCTGGATTAATGGATCGCTTAGAACGCATAAGTCCAGCTTTTGGTTACCAAAGTAGTGTTCATGCCATAGCTAAAGATGACAAAACCTATGTTTTTTATATCTCTAATCATGACGAAGGGGATATGAAACTTTGGAAAACAACTATAGAGCCTTTTGAGAAAAATAAAACTGAAAAAGTTGACGATACAAAAATATCTGGCTATCAAATAGTATCAGCAAAAGATAACCATTATATTTTGTTAGAAGGAAATATTCATACTCTGGATATCGAAAACAACAAAACAGAAAAAATCGAAATCAATTTTAAATTTAGAAAAACATTATCTAATGAGTTTGAGCAAATGTTTCATGAGGCTTGGGCTGGTTTTGGCGAAAATTTTTATGATGGTGATTTTCATGGCGAAGATTGGAATAAACTTAAAGAACAATATGCTGCATATTTGCCATACATATCTAACCGTTTTCATCTAAAGGTATTGTTTAATGATATGCTAGGAGAATTAAATGCTTCGCATTTTGGATTACGTTCTGAAGGTGATGAGGAAAAAGTACCCTACAAAACTAACACATTAGCTACAGGGATTGTGTTTTCTAAAAACAACCCGTTTATTATAGAAAGAATTATTGCTAATAGCCCTGCAGATGTAACCAATAAAAACATACAATCAGGAGATCGATTAATCGCAGTAAACGATAAAAAAATAGACTCAAAAAACAATAGAGAATTCTATTTCACCCAACCCTCTCATGATAAAGAAATAGAATTAACTCTGGAGCGCAAATCACAAAAAATAAAAGTGAATCTACATCCTGTTGAATCCAGAACTTTGCGAGGCTTATTATATGATGAATGGGTAAACAATAACCAATTATATGTAGATCGAAAAAGCAATAAAAAAATTGCATATGTACACATGAAAGATATGGGTAGTGATCAACTAGATAATTTTAAAAAGGAAATGGTTTCTGAAGCTTATAAAAAAGATGCCCTTATATTGGATTTAAGGAATAATACAGGAGGAAATGTTCATGATGAAGTATTACAGTTTTTATCCCAAAAACCATATCTAAAATGGAAATATAGAGATGGAAAACTTACATCGCAGCCCAATTTTGCACCAGCATCCAAACCGATAATAATTTTAATTAATGAACAAACGCTTAGCGATGCAGAAGTAACCTCTGCTGGCTTTAAGGAATTAGGACTAGGTAAAATTATTGGAACCGAAACATATCGATGGATCATTTTTACCTCTAGTAAAGGTTTAGTAGATGGTTCCCGCTATCGTTTACCATCTTGGGGATGCTACACTCTAGATGGTAAAAATTTAGAAAAAACAGGAGTTTCTCCTGATATTTACATAAAAGAAACATTCAAAAATCGATTAGAAAACAGCCAGCCACAATTAGACAGAGCTATACTAGAAATAACAAAACAATTGGGAGTCAAATAGTATTTTTATACTTAAAAAACTCAAATAGCATACGTTTCTAAATTGCTTCGAACAATTTTCCTGGTAAAGGTTTTATAACGCCTTTAAGCTCCATATTAAGCAAAACAGAAGCGACTTTAAAAGTAGGTATATTGCACTGTAAAGCAATAATATCAAGTATTTCTTTACCATTAACATTTAAAAAATTATATACCTTTTTTTCATGTTCATCCAACTCAACGAAAAGTTTTTTTTGCACAACAGGTTTTTCTTTTTGGTCAAGCTCCCAATTAAGCATATAGATTAGATCGGCTGCACTGGTAAGCATATGCGCTTTTTGTGTTTTAATCAACATATTACAACCTTTACTATAAGGGTCATACGCTCTACCTGGCACAGCAAACACATCTCGATTGTACGAATTAGCTATGTCTGCAGTAACCAATGACCCTCCTTTATCTGCACTTTCAATCACAATTGTAGCTTCGCTAAGCCCTGCAATTATCCTGTTTCTTCCTAAAAAATTTTTGCGATCAAATGTATCTGTACTCCAAAAATCAGTAAAAAACCCACCATTTTCTTCAATTTGAGCAACATATTTTTTGTGTACTTTAGGGTAAATCTGATTTAGGCCATGCGCCAAACAACCAATAGTTTGCAAGTTATTCTTTACCGCAGCTCGTTGCGCTGTAATATCTACACCATAAGCAAAACCAGAAACTATAACAGGATCTATAGGCGCTAATGTTTCTATAAGTTCTTCGCAAAACTGAACACCATAGCTTGTAACTTGCCTTGTACCGACAATGCTTATTATTTTTTTGTTTTTAAGATCTATATTTCCAGAACCAAACATAACTACAGGACTATCTATACAATGTTTTAATTTTTCGGGATACTCTGGTTCATCATAAACCAAACAGTTTATCGAATTTTCTTCTACAAATTTTAGTTCATTTTCTGCAGCTTTATAATGGTCTGGATTATAAATGTCTTTAATTTTCATTTTTCCTATACCATCAATTTTAAGAAGGCTACTAGGTTTTTCTTTTAAAACTTCTTCGGCACTACCAACTTCTCGTATTAATTTTTTAATAGAACTATCCCCTAGATTTGGTACTTTTTTTAGAGCAAGCAAAGCTTGAAGTTTTTTAATATCCATGTAATAATTTGTTAGTCAGCACAAGAAACAAAAAAAATGATAGATGTTAATAAAATCAAAGCTTAGAGTTTAAAGAGCCTTCAATTTTTCCTACCTTTGTAGCATCATAAAAAGGTCAAATAAATTCATAATTGACAATTAAAAAACTTTTTTTTAACAAGGGGAATGAATAGCATAGCTACATATATAAGCGAATTATTATACCGATATGAATGTATAATCCTACCTGGATTTGGTGCTTTTTTAACAAGACGCCAATCCGCTACGATTCAAGAAAATACCAATACTTTTTTTCCTCCTCAAAAACTAATTTCTTTTAATAGTCAATTACAAAATAATGATGGATTATTAGCAAATTATGTCGCTTCTGTAGAAAAAATAACATATACAGATGCGGTGGCTAAAATCCAGCGATATGTATTATCTCTTAAAGAGAAAATGGGTCATGGTGAACGTATAGAACTTGATAAAATAGGTGTTTTTTATACTTCTGTAGAAAACACTTTACAATTTGAACCGATACAAGAAGTAAATTACCTTACAGAAGCTTTTGGATTACAATCCTTTGCCTCTCCCACTATAAAACGTGAGGTTTATAAAAAAGAAGTGGAAGCAATTGAAGAAGTTATCCCCCTTACTTTTACACCCGAAAAACGTCGTGAACGTCCATATTTGCAATATGCGGCAGTTGCAGCAATTGTATTAGGAATTGGAGGATTTTTTGGTCTTAAAAAAGTTAGTGACACTAATATAAGTTATAACACTAAAGAATGGCAAAAAGCCAATCAAGAGATAGAAAACAGGATACAAGAAGCTACTTTTGAAATTTCAAATCCTTTACCTGCAATTAATCTTAATCTTATAAAAGAAAATAACACCCTTTCTATATCTTCTAAAGAGGCAATTTTAGAAAAATTCCATGTTGTAGCTGGTGCTTTTAGAGTTATCTCTAATGCAAACAAAAAAGTACAGGAGCTTAAAAAACAAGGATTTGATGCTCAAATTATTGGTTTAAACAAATACGGGTTACACCAGGTGGCTTATGAAACTTATAAAGATCGATCACAAGCATTACTTGCTTTAAGTAAAATTAAACAACATCAAAACCCCAAAGCATGGCTCTTGATTCAAGAGTAAATTAACAGATTATACGTTTATCCTGCACGATTTCTAAACATTTTAGTTTAAAAATTTCTTTTTAAACGATTGTGTTTTTTTAAATCCCACAACAATTGGGTTTGATCCGTTTTTGGTTTTGCGCCCTGCTTTTTTAATCTTAACAAGTCTTACTATAAAATCAAAATCTCATTACAGAGATAGTACTTTATATCAAAAAACTAAATAACGAGTAACTAATTTTCTAGTTACGGTATTACCTTATATCTTTGCAAAAAATTAAAAATTGTATGGAAGTTAGACATCCTTCAGAATCACAAACTATTCTTACTGATCTTGTATTACCAGGAGAAACTAACCCTCTTAACAACCTTTTTGGAGGGGAATTATTGGCTCGAATGGATCGCGCTGCAGGAATTGCTGCTGGTAGACATTCCAGAAGAATTGTAGTGACTGCTTCTGTAAATCATGTGGCTTTTAACAGAGCCATTCCTTTAGGGAGTGTAGTTACTGTAGAAGCTAAAGTTTCGAGAGCATTTACCACCTCTATGGAGGTTATTATAGATGTTTGGGTAGAAGACCGCCAAAGTGGAGAGAAAACTAAAGCAAATGAAGCTATTTACACTTTTGTAGCTGTAAACGAAAGTGGAAATCCAGTAGCTGTACCTTCTATTAAGCCAGAAACAGAACTAGAAAAAAAGCGATTTGATGCTGCTCTAAGACGCAAACAATTAAGCTTAGTACTTGCAGGTAAAATGAAACCTGGGGATGCTACTGAGCTAAAAGCTTTATTTATATAACATTAATTACATCTTATAAATCCAGCTTTGTGGATTTAATCGCGTAGCATTTTGGTAGATCAAGAATTTCATAATTGCTCTACCAGTGGTCGGATTTGTACGAACCTCACCAATTGATTGTTTGGTAGATACTTTTTGTCCCTCTGCAACTGTAATATTTTCAATATTATAGTAAGTGGTAATAAAATTACCGTGCCTTATCTGTACAAGTCTACTCGCTCCTTTTAATTTTTGTATTGCTATAACTTCTCCTTCAAAAATTGCTCTAGCCTTTTCTCCAGATCTCGTTTCTATTTCTACTCCACTACTATTAATTTGAATATTAGGCAATGTAGGGTGTGGCTGACGACCAAATTTTTTGGTTACTTTTCCGGTTCCTACTGGCCAAGGTAATTTACCTTTGTTAGAAGTAAAGTTGTCTGCCAATATTTTTGCCTCTGCAGTTAAGGCAAATGTAGTTGCAGACCCTTTGTTAGTAGCTTTTTTACCAGCTTCTTTGTTAGCCTTTGCTATTGCCTCTCTAATTAATTTTTCAATTGCTTTATCAATAGCATTAGCTTGTTGTTGTTTTTCTTTAATTTGTTTAGTGTAAACTCCTTCTTTTTTTCGAATAGAAGCCATTAAAACCTGCTGTTCTTTCTTTTCTTCATCTAACTTTTCCTGTGCTTCGCGATTTTCCTCAATCAATATATCTTTATCTTTTTTCTGTCTAGAAAGATCTGTATTTAAGACTTGTAACTCTTTAGTGTTACTTTCAATTTGATCTGCTTGTTTTTTGCGATGTTCATTATATTGTTTCATGTATTGCAATCGCTTATAGGCTTGTGCAAAATTGGAAGAAGAAAGAAGAAACATTATTCTACTTTGATGAGATTTACTCTTATAAGACTTAGATATCATTTTTGCATAATCTTCTTTCAGAACCGCTAATTCTTTGCGATATGTACTTATTTTTTTAAGATTTGCACTTATCTCTCTAGTTAATAAGTTGGCTTGTTGATTGGTGATTTTTATTAAGTTTTTTCTGGTACTTATTTGTGAGTTTATTGTTTCTACTTCGTCCAGAACAGATCGTGCTTTAATCTTATTATCTGCACGAAGTTGTTTCATTTGTTCAATCTCTTCTCTAAGTCGTTGCCGTTCTTCTTCAAGCTGTTGTTGTTTTGTGCTTTGAGAAAAAGAGGGACTATAAGCCAACAATAAAACTATAAAATATATAACTTTTGAAAATCTCATTGAATAGTAACTTGCTTATATCCAGATGGTATTATAAACGGAAAACTCACCTTTGTGTTATAATCTACCGTTTTATACTCTATCCCTATGGTTGTTTTTTCTTTTTCCTGTAAAGCTTCAATGTAAATATCTTTAGGAAAATCTTGATTCCCTACTGTTTGATAACTTTGATAATTAATATGTAGCGTTCTATTTTCAATTGGTTGTTTTAGTTGCTGTGACACCATTTTAAAAGTATCTGGTCGCAATAAAAATAAACGCTCAAAAAGTACTAATTCTTTTTTTGGCTGTAACTGATATGCTTTATTTGCAATAGCTACTTCGTATTTATCTTCTCTTAAATTAAACAGAGATTGTCCTAGCAATAATTGTTGTATTTTATTATAATCCAGATCGGTACCTAACCACTTACTTAACAATTTAAAATCCCCTTCGAAATACGTATTTTCTATTTTCTCATAATAACTTACTTTCTCTGGAGTGATTACAGCTTTGGCTAAAGTTATACCTAACATTTTTACGCTTAACCATATCGTTTTATCCTTTTCTATACGAAGGGACGCATTAGGGCTAAAGGATTGTTTACCATTATCATATTTAACTTTTATCCTTGCATTAAGTGTTTCAAAATTAAAAGATCGGTTATAATGGTTGGCAATTACTTTTTCTGCGTTTAGTTTTTTTATTCTCGAATCGTTTATTGTTTTAGTACTTTTACAGGAATTAAATACAATTAAAGAAAAACACAATAGATACCATATTTTGTTCATTAGCTGCTTATGATTTTTTCTGAAGTTGATTTACTTTTTGTTGATATTCTGAAGCTTTTGTAGTATCTCCTAGCTTTTGATAAGCAGTACTTATTTGTTGATAAAAATCAGATTCCATTTTTTGATCCTCTATCACATAATCAATCCCTATTCCTAGAATTTCAATAGCTTTTTCTGCTTTTTCTAGATGTATAGAGGATACGCCGTTTATTAAATAAAAAATTGGCTGTGCTGGATACAACTCTATAGCCAGTTCGCTTCCTGTTTCTGCTTTTTCATATCTTTTTAGATCTAACTGTAACAACAAAATCCTTTTTAATAACGTAAAATCATTTACGTTATTTTTTATACTTCTTTCATAAAAGTTAAGAGCCTCTTCTTTATTATCTTTTTTATAATAATAATGACCTAATTCTGTAAAAACACTTTCACTATTTTCATTATCTGAAAGTAACGAAACAAGACTTAATAATTCAGACTCATATTGTGGGTTTTTATCTATAAAAAGTAAAAAATCGTTAATCAACTTATATTTAGATTCTTTATCTATTGTATCACTTATCAAAACTACTTTTATGGAATTAATTGCCTCTTCTATATCACTTTCTTCTAAGTAGAATTTATATAATGCTAAATGCGCAAACTCTGATTTAGGGCTTTTTTTCAACAGTAACTTAGCTGTCTCAAATGCTTTTTCTTTTTCATTGTTTTTACTGTACAAGTAAATAAGATTAAGATAATTTTGTTCTTCCTTAGGGTTTTCATCTATCTTTTTTTGCAGTCTGCTTATCTGGCTATCTGGATTGGTTATTTTTGAAGAGATTCGCTTTCTTAATCCCTCTCGGTAAGAATCAATACCATATTCATCATCTAATTCATCTAAAGCTCTTAAAGCATCCTTATAACGTTTATCAAGAAAATAAAGATTTGCTAATTGCTCTTTAAACATAGAGTTAAAGCCAACTAGTTTTTCGACTACTAGAGTAGATTCTTTATACTTACGCTGTTGAAAATAAGTTTCAAACAAAAGCTCTAAAACAAATCTATCGTTAGGTTTTTCTTCTAATACCTTTTTAAAATTATCCTCTGCTTTTTGATAGGATTTTAGTTCTAAATAATTCTTAGCCAATTCTAAATACAGATACTTAGAGTCTGGACTAATTTCTACGCATTTTTCTAAAGCTTCGATTGCTTTATCATAATTGGTAATTGCTTTTTGTTTTAAGGCTTCAAAAAAGTTTTCTTGAAATTCATCAGAAACGTCTCCAAGATCATCGACATTTACGTCTTGTTTAGGTTCTATATCCTGCGAAAAAACAGGATTGTAACCTATCCCTAAGAACAGAAATAAAATGCATATATGTTTCCAATTACTATCCATAAAATTGAGGTTTATACTACCCGTTATTATGTTCTAAATTATTCTAAAATAGAATAGTCTCCAATACTAACTGTTGTGAAGTTTCCGTCATAAACAGCGTTGTTACCAATCATTGCATTGTCTAAGTTAGCATTTTTTATGATAGTTTTGGTTTGAACCAAACTATTTTTGATAGTAGCATTCTCGATAGTACACCCTTTTCCTATAGAAACATTAGGTCCGATGGTTGCATTTTTTAACACTACTCCTTCTCCTACATAACAAGGCGCAATAACGGTAGAGTTTTCCTGAATTACTGTATTACTAACCAACTGCTCACCATCTTTTTCTAAAAACCCAAGCATTCTGCTATTGGTTTCTACTGTAACATTTTTATTACCACAATCCATCCATTCTTCTACCTGACCAGGCACAAAAACTTTACCGTTACTCATCATCCTTTTGATTCCATCATTAATTTGGTACTCTCCTCCATTAATAATGTTATTATCCAGAACATATTGTAATTCATCTTTAAGAACTGCAACATCTTTAAAGTAGTAAATCCCTATCACTGCTAAATCAGACACAAACGTTTTAGGTTTTTCTACCAGTTCTATAATTTGATTTTTATCGTTAAGCTTTACAACACCGTACGCTTCTGGCTGGTCTACTTGTTTTACCCAAATTACAGAATCTGCATCTTTATCCAGATTAAAATCTGCACGAATCAACGTATCTGCATAAGCAATAACTGCTGGCCCAGAAAGAGATTCTTTGGCACACATAATAGCATGTCCTGTTCCTAAAGGCTGATCTTGTCTGTAAATAGAAGCTTTTGCACCAAGACCTTCTGCTAATTCTGTTAAACTTTTAACAACATCGTCCCCAAAAAAAGCTGGATCTCCTAAAACAAATGCAATTTCTTCGATAGGTTCTCCCAAGACCTTAGCAATATCCGATACTAATCTGTGTACAATAGGTTTTCCTGCAACGGGAATTAAAGGTTTTGGAACAGTAAGAGTGTGAGGTCTTAATCTAGAACCTCTTCCTGCCATAGGTACAATAATTCTCATAATGATTTGTTTGTTATGTTTGATGTTTTTATTTAACTCCTGTACTGCCAAATCCTCCTTCTCCTCTAGAGGTTTCTGATAGTTCTAATACTGGTAGCCACTCTGCTCGTTCATGCTTTGCAATTACGATTTGTGCCACTCGTTCTCCATTCTCAATAGTAAAGTTTTCATTAGAAAGATTTACTAAAATCACGCCTATTTCTCCTCTATAATCTGCATCGATAGTTCCTGGTGCATTAAGTACTGTAATTCCTTTTTTAGCAGCCAGACCACTACGTGGACGAACTTGCGCCTCATAGCCTATAGGAAGCTCTATAAAAAGACCAGTTTTTATAATAGTGCGCTCCAAAGGCTTTAACGTTATCGAATCTTTTATATTTGCCCTTAAATCCATCCCTGCCGAGGCAATGGTTTCGTAATTAGGTAAATTATGCGAGGACTGATTAATAATTTTTATTTGCATTTTTATATTTTAATAAATATTCTATCTGCTAACGTTTTTATCTTTAGACTGTCGTTGAGATAATGAATACTTCTTGTTATTTTTTCAAGATCTGTTTTAATTCTTTCTTTTCTGAGGCGTACAAAATTACTAAAAACACAAGTAATAACGGGATAGAAACCATATAATTACTATCAAACACATAAAATGACACTATTGAAAAACTAATAGAAAGAACAAGATACATTCCTATTTTCTTCAAATTATAAGGAATTGGATAGTATTTTTTACCAAAATACCAAGATAAAACCATCATAGATCCATAGGCAGCCAAAGTTGCAATAGCAGATCCTAAATAACTATATATTGGAATCAATATAAAGTTTAAAGACAAAGTAATTATAGCTCCAAAAATAGAGATATAAGCTGCAAATTTAGTTTTGTCTGTAATTTTGTACCAAACAGATAGGTTGTGATAAATCCCTAAGCAAAGGTTAGCTAATAAAATAATAGGCACCACAACCATCGCTTCCCAATATTCTGGTTTTTTAATCATTATCTCTTTTAAAAAATCTGAAAATGTAATTACAATAATTAAAATCAGAGTTCCAAAAATCACAAAATATTGGGTTATCGTAGCATACGTTTTCGGTGCATTTTTATCTTTGGCATGGCTAAAAAAGAAAGGTTCAATTCCCATCCTAAAAGCTGTAGCGAACAAAGTCATAAATAATGCTAGTTTATAACATGCGGAATACGCTCCAGAATCAAACAAACCTTTATCTTTTCCTAATATCCATTCTAATAAAATTTTATCAAAATGTTCATTAATTGCAAACGCTAAACCTGAAATTAGAATCGGAATTCCATAAACCATCATTTTTCTCCATAATTCTCTATCAAATTGATATTTGATTTTAAAGTAAAATGGAGACATTAAAATTAAAGTAATACCACTTGCAACTACCAGAGATAAAAATATATATTGAACCTGAAAGTTTTCAATATAAATAGATTGTAGTAATTCTGATTTTTTTGAAAGATCTGGTAAAAAAATTAGAAAAAATACATTGAGTACTGTATAAATTATAACATTGATAATTTTTATTACAGAATATCGTATGGGTCTTTCTAGCGCTCTTAAACTTGCAAACGGAATAATGACCAATGTATCTAAAATTAAAATTAAAATCACATATGTCAAAAACTCGGTTTCTACACCTATTAGAGGCGAAATAAAATCTTGACCTAAAAAAGCAACTACTGCAAAAACCAAAGTAGACCCAATAATTGAAATTGCTGTAGTACTTGTTACTTTATTTTTATATTGATTTATGTTTAAAAACCTAAAAAAAGAAGTTTCCATTCCATAAGATAGTAGTACATTAAAAACTAATATCCAAGAAAACAAAATAGAAACTTTTCCATAAGTAACTACTCCATCCAGATATTTAGTATGAACAATTACCAATAAAAAAGACAACATACGTGGCAATACTGTTGCCAAACCGTATATAAAAGTTTGCTTAAAAAGTTTTTGAAATATCCCCAACGATAATATGCTTAAGACTGTAAAAATACAATTTTATTGTCTCCTCTGCATTGGATATGCCTGCATTTCCCTTTCTATTATATTATCTAGTTTAAAAAGCCCTCTTTTTCCTTTCTTAATGTAGCTTACCACGCATTCATTTTCTTTTAATGTAAAGGGTATTTTTTCTTCTACGTTAGGAAGTTGATTTTTGAATTCTTCCTTTGGGTTATCGCTCATAATTAATTCTGGTCTTTTTGAAACTACTGAATAATGCCCAACATATACTAGTTCGCTCAATTTATGCTCTAGTTTTATCTTTTTCCCTTTAAAGTATGCATATTCTAATTGTACATCTGTTTTTTCTTTAACTTCTATGTAGACCATAAAACCAGAACCTCCTCCTTCTATTCCTGATATCCACTTTTGAAAATAAGCATCTTTGATTTCCACTGGGCTTTTCTTGTCTATTTGTTGACTTGCACATTGCGTACAAATTATAAGAACAAATAAAAGGCTTAAAATTTTATATCCTCTATTTAAATTTATCATTTCTTAAGGTTTTTGTTTAAAAGACAAAATGAGTGCCAAAATTAAAAAAGCTGTGTTTTTTTAATTTTATTAAAGATATATAAATAGTTATTATAAAGCTTAAAAATCAAAAAACCTCATAAATTTCTTTATGAGGTTTTTTGATTTTCTTATATGAATTCCAGTTTATATTGGGATGATATATTTTTAGTTATTCAAAGCTTCTGCTCCACCAACAATTTCTAAGATTTCATTAGTAATAGATGCTTGTCTTGCTTTGTTATAAGACAACTTAAGAGCGTCTCTAAGCTCTGTAGCATTATCTGTTGCTTTATGCATTGCTGTCATACGTGCACCATGCTCAGACGCAAAGGAATCTCGTATTGCTTTATATAATTGTGTTTTAAGCGATTTAGGAATTAGTTCTTCTACTATCTCCTCTTTTGATGGCTCAAAAACATAATCCAAATTTACATTTTCATTACCACCCTCTTTCTCTACAGGTACAATAGGCAAAAATTGTTCTGTTGTTACATCTTGAGAAGCAGCATTTCTAAATTTATTATATACAACAACAATCTTATCATAAGATTTGTTTGTAAACAATACCATTAACTCTTCTGCAATTGTTGCAACATTAGCAAAAGTAAGGTCATCATAAACTTGACTCTTATTAGCTATTACTGTATGCGTTTTTGAAACTATATCATTAACTTTTTTGCCGATAGTAACAAAATCGACTTGTTTACCAGCATAAGTGTTTTGATATAACTCCCTAGATGCTTTAATAATATTAGTATTAAAAGCACCAGCCAAACCACGATTAGAAGCAATTGCTACAACTAATACTTTGTTCACTTCACGTTCCTCTGCGTATGCACTAGCACTGTCGCTATCTAAAGAAGCACTTAAGCTTTGCAGTAACTCTGTAAGTTTATCTGCATATGGACGCATTGCAGTAATTGCCATCTGCGCTTTATTCAACTTTGCTGCAGATACCATTTTCATGGCACTGGTTATTTGCATCGTTGAAGAGACAGAGGTAATTCTACTACGTAATTCTTTTAAGTTTGCCATTATTTCTTAGTATGGAGTATGGAGTAGTTAATGTTAGAACATTCTAGCTCAATACTTATCTAATATTAAACTTTATGAAGTACAGAGTAATGAAAATTTTAGTCTCTCACTACTCTGTACTACATACTAATTTTTATATTTTGCTGAAATTTCTTTACAAGCCAAAATTAAAACATCGATTACTTCGTCTGTTAGTTTTCCTGCTTTTAAAGTATCTAAAGTATCTCTATGCTTAGCATTAAGATATTCTATATAATCTCTTTCAAATTCTTTTACTTTCTCAACAGGAACTTCTTTAAGTAGATTTTTAGATCCCGCATAAATAATTGCAATTTGATCTTCTACTGTATAAGGATCATTTTGTGCCTGCTTCAAAATTTCAACATTACGTTTTCCTTTTTCGATTACGTTTAATGTTGCAGCATCTAAATCAGAACCAAACTTAGCAAAAGCTTCTAACTCACGAAACTGTGCTTGATCTAATTTTAATGTACCTGCTACTTTTTTCATCGATTTAATCTGTGCAGATCCCCCCACACGTGATACAGAAATACCAACATTAATTGCAGGACGAACACCAGAGTTAAATAAATCTGAGGTTAAGAATATCTGCCCATCTGTAATTGATATTACGTTTGTTGGAATATATGCGGATACGTCTCCTGCCTGAGTTTCAATAATAGGTAGTGCTGTTAATGATCCTCCTCCTTTTACTTTATCTTTTAAAGAATCTGGAAGGTCGTTCATATCTTTTGCAATAGTATCATCTGCAATTACTTTTGCAGAGCGCTCTAATAATCTAGAGTGAAGATAAAAAACATCTCCAGGATATGCTTCACGCCCTGGTGGACGACGTAATAATAAAGATACCTCACGGTATGCTACTGCCTGCTTTGACAAATCATCGTAGATAATTAATGCAGGACGACCTGTATCTCTAAAATATTCTCCGATTGCAGCGCCTGCAAATGGAGCATATACCTGCATTGGTGCAGGATCTGAAGCGTTAGCTGCTACAATAGTTGTATATGCCATTGCTCCTTTATCTTCTAATACTTTTGCAATTAATGCAACTGTAGATGCTTTTTGCCCTATCGCTACATATATACAGTATACTGGTTCACCAGCATCATAAAATTCTTTTTGATTTAGAATAGTATCGATACAAACAGTTGTTTTACCAGTTTGACGGTCACCGATTACCAACTCACGTTGTCCTCTACCTACTGGTACCATTGCATCAATAGATTTAATACCCGTCTGCAATGGCTCTGTTACAGGCTGACGAAAAACTACTCCTGGAGCTTTACGCTCTAATGGCATTTCGAAAGTTTCTCCTTCGATTGCACCTTTACCATCTATAGGGGCTCCCAGTGTGTCTACAACACGACCTACAATTCCTTCTCCTACATTGATAGATGCAATACGTTGTGTACGCTTTACTGTTGCTCCTTCTTTTACTTCTGTAGAAGAACCTAAAAGTACTACCCCAACATTATCTTCTTCAAGGTTAAGTACAATACCTTCTAATCCAGATTCGAATTGTACTAATTCTCCATATTGAGCATTAGATAATCCGTATACACGGGCGATACCATCCCCTATTTGTAATACTGTTCCTACCTCTTCTAATGAAGCTGTTGCTTCAAATCCAGATAATTGTTGTTTTAATATTGCTGATACTTCAGCAGGATTCACTTCTGCCATTTTATAATAGTTTGAAAGAATGAGCATAAATACTCATACTCTTATTATTAAATTTATATTTTAAAACGTATGTATTAATTACTTAATTCTCTTCTTAAATTAGTAAGCTTGTTTGCTATACTAGCATTATACTGCAAGTCTCCTATTCTTAAAATAAAACCACCTATAATACTTTCATCAATGGTGTTTTCTATAGTAGCTTCATTTCCTGTAAGCTCTTTTACTTTAGAAAGTACTTTTGTACTTAATGCTTCATCTAATGGTACAGCAGTGATTACTTGTGCTACCTGAGTATTATTTAACTGATCAAATAAAACAATATATTGTTTAGCTACATCTAATAATAGGGCTACTCTTTTATTTTGAATTAATACTTCAAAAAGCTTTTGTGTATCGTCACTAGTATTTTTAAATATCTCGCGCAATGACGCAAGTTTAAGCTCGTTTTTAATTAACGGGCTATTTAATACCATTCTTAACTCGGCACTAGCGCTAATTGTAGCGATAATACTTTGCATATCTTTTTGAATATCTTCGGTAGCATTTTTATCTTGAGCTAAACTCAAAATTGCTTTAGCATAACGAATTGCTGCTCTACTCATTTAGTTTAGTTTAAAGTAACATCTCCTAACATAGACTCTACCAACTCTAATTGTTTGTCTTTGCCAGATAATTCTTTTCTCACTACTTTTTCAGCGATCTCTATAGAAAGTTCTGCTACCTGATTTTTTAGTTCGGCAATTGCTGCTTTCTTCTCACTTGCTATAGTTACTTGTGCTTGTGCTACAATTTTATCGGCTTCAGCTTGTGCTTCAGATTTTGCTTCGCTAATCAAATTTTCTTTAAGTTCTCTTGCTTCTTTAAGCATTCCATCACGTTCAGCTCTTGCTTCATTTAAGATTCGCTCATTATCTGCTTGCAAGTTTTGCATTTCTTTTCTAGCCTCTTCTGCAGATTTTAATGCATCCTGAATACCATCTTCACGATCTTGTAAGCTATTTAAAATAGGTTTCCAAGCAAATTTTCTCATTAATAAAATAAGAATCAATAAGATGATTGCTTGCATAAAAAACAATCCAGGAGAAAAATCATTTAATAACTGATCCATTGTATACTAATTATTATCTTTTATTATTCTTGTTTAATTATTTCAAAACATTTCCTGCAACCAACCGTTGCAGGAAAATGCTTGTCTTGTTTAGGACTACTTTCCTAAGATTAATGCACCAAATGCTAAACCTTCTAAAAGTGCTCCGATGATAATCATCGCAGTTTGAATCTTTCCAGCTGCTTCTGGTTGACGAGCAATACCTTCCATTGCTTTTCCACCAATTTGACCTAATCCGATTCCTCCTCCGATTACGATTAATCCTGCTCCAATTAAATTGTACATACTATTGATTTATATAATTAAACAAATTCTTTTTCTATATTAATGATGATCGTGTTCTGCTACTGCCATCCCAATAAACAACGAGGATAACATGGTAAAAATAAAGGCTTGTAAAAATGCTACCAATATTTCTATAACCGAAATAAATAACGATAACACTAAAGACATACCGGTTGATGCAACAGGTCCAAATACTGCTTTCATAGTGATCATTAGTGCAATCAAACTCATTACTACAAAGTGTCCTGCTGTAATATTAGCAAACAAACGAATTAATAATGAGAATGGTTTGGTTAACATTCCTAGAATTTCTATTGGCATTAAAATAATTTTCATAGGAACAGGTACTCCTGGCATCCAAAAAATATGTTTCCAATATTCCTTATTTCCACTAAACTGTACGATAAAAAATGTAAATAGCGCTAAACATACAGTTACTGCAATATTTCCTGTTACATTGAATCCTAGTGGAGTTAACCCTAATAGGTTCAGTATCCAAATAAAGAAAAACACAGTCAACAAAAAGCCCATATATTTTCTATACTTATGTTCTCCTATATTTGGTCTTGCAATTTCATCTCTTACATAAATCACCAATGGCTCCAAAACTCTTGCAAATCCTGTAGGAATTGGTCCTTTTTTATATCCTCTGGCTAGTGCAGAAAAACCTAACAACATTAGTAATCCTGCCAGCAGCATCCCAACAACGCTTTTAGTAATCGAAAAATCTAATGGTTTTGTATTGGTTGGATGATCATGGTCATCTAATGTAATTGTACCTTCGGCATCTGTTTTATAAATTTTCCCGTGGTATAATTTATAATAACTTCCACCAGATTCTGCAACGGTTTCTCCGTGATGAAACTTAGAAGACATAAAAGCCTTAATTCCTCCATCCCACAAAATAACTGGAAGAGGAAACCCGTAATGAGTTCCTGTTTCTCCATTTGTGTAAAATGTAAAATCGTGAGAATCTTGTAAGTGATGCTTGATATAAGCATTAATTTCTTCTTGGGTATCAATAGGATTACCTGTTGACTTATGTTGCTCATCACCTGATGAAGCCCATATTACCGTACCTGTTAACATAAGCAGCAATATCATTGCGTACTTGAGAGATCTTTGAAATACTTTCATTTCCTAAATTCTGATGTTTTTATATGCAGTCTGAATTTGGGTGCAAAAGTACATTATTAATTAACAATAAACATACAGAGTTTTAGTTTTTTTTACTTTTTATAACAAAGCTTATTGTGATAGTGATTTATCCGAAAATATTTTAAGTAGTCTAGAAACAATATAGACCAAAACAATGGAGTAAATCAAGTATAAGAAAAGAAAGATAAATCGGCTAGGCATTGAATCTGGATCATCAAGCCATCCCAGCTGATGTATAAACAATCCTGCTATAATCATTTTTGCCATTAGTAATCCTAAAAAAACATATCCTGTGTTTTTGGGAGTGATTTTATAAACTACTAATGAAGATCCGTAAACAAAAAGTGCTGCTACACAAAGAAACATATGTTGCTTTTGTATAAAACTTTTATAAAAGTCTTCTATATAATTTGAAATGACAAAATAATGAGTACAGTATAAAATAATACTTGTAGCAATTAATATTGCTAGGTGTTTGATGATTTTTTTATATAACATTAATAACAACAGTACAATATAGGCTAGTATAGGTATCATTTTGAAACCTATAATTCTTATTTAGATTCTTTTATTACTTGCCAAAGCACAGATCCTATAGCCAAAAAAACAGCTCCCATACCAACCCATTTGCTATAGAAGGGCTCCAGATATCCTGATTTTTCATCTAAATAGATCCCAAGATAGTAGCCACCAACTATAGTAGCCATCATTTGGATTCCTATCGTAGTAAACTTGGCAAATTTTTTAAGCTGATTTCCCTTGTCCTTGTCCTGCTGGTTGGGTTTGTCCTGTTTTTTGTTCACTTGGTTTGCTCAAAGATTTTACACCGCCTTTCATAGAACAAGATGCATTAAAGTTTGCTCCTGGCTCTACTGCTAATTTACCTACAGTAACTTCTCCTTCGATATGTGCAGTTGGTTTTAAAGATAAGGTATTAGATACAATAAGTGTTCCTGAAAACTTACCTTCAAAATCTGCATCAGAACACTCTAATGTACCATTAATAAATCCTGATGTACCTACAACTACTTTACCCGTAGTTTTAAAAGTTCCTTCGATAGTTCCTTCTATCCTAAAACCTCCTTCTGAAATTATATCACCAACTATTTTGGTTCCTTCTGAAATTTTGTTCTGATTACGAGAGAAATCGGTTACATTTCCTTGATCTCTTCCTTTTTTATTGTCTGAAAACATAATGTTTAAGGGGGATTAAATGATTATTCTGCTTCTGGTTCTGCCTCTATGGGCTTATAATTTTCCAAATTTTTATGAATCTGCAAAATTCGATAATTAGGCGATGCCATAATAAAGTATGGATTTTCTATTTTTTTATAGTACTTCTTTTTTCTATCCCATTTAGTTAAATCAACACCTCGAGTATCTTCCGTTTTACCTATAGATAATAGTTCAGCCAAACCTTCTGCCGCCAATTTATTTCCTTTTGTATGTATAACTATAAATTGTTGATCTTTATTATACATATCTAATGAAACCTTCATTTTTTCATATCGAAGTTCTTTAATAATAGCTTCAATAAGTTCTTTTAATCCTTGTGCTTGATTATTTCCTAAGGTTGAAAAAGGGTAAATCAATTTATGATTTTCTTCTTCTTCTAAACCTGTTAAAAATATATTGTTTTGTGTTTGCGGAATAGTTACTTGATAAATTTCTTGTGCTTTTTTGCCTTCAGGACTTTGAGGGTAATTAAGGGCGACATAATTAAGCGCTTCTTTATACGAATCAAATCCTCTGTAACGACCTATTGCCTGAGCTTTTAATAATTCAAATTTTGGTAAGAATTCGTCATCTCCTCCAAATTTTGTAATCATTTTTTCGCTTTCGTTGATAACAGATGCATATTTTTGATTTTGAAAGTCCTTATACAGCCTATTATATATAGATTTTGGTGTATTCTGATCCTCCTTTAAAGCCTCTTCTGGGTTCTGAAGAATCTTAGCATACCTAGAGTCACTATGGTTGTTAATAATATCTTGTTTATATGAATTTGATTTTGATATATTTCCTTGTGACAAATAGATTTTATACAAATTGTATTTTGAAGGAACAATCAAACGCTCTTCTGGATTACTTTGTAATAAACCTTCAAACTTATCCACAGATAGATCATACTCTTGAAATTTTTCTTTATAAATAACTCCAAGTTGATAGTATGCAAAATTACGATCTGTACTTAAACTATCGATCGTAGCTGGATCTGTTGGTAATTGAGCAATATAGGTTTGTGGATCAAACGTTGGATCGTTATCTATCGAGTATTCTACTTTTTCTTTTTCTTCTATTTCTGAAACTACACTTGGATTAGAGATACTTGACACTCTCCAATTATCCTGTAATTCTCGGTTACCATAGGTTCTTTTAAAGGTCGTTTTACCATAAGCTACCGTAGTCTGATTATAGAAATAAAAAACTGCTCCTTTTGTTTTTGATCCTTTTTCATTTGCTCCTAATCCAGAACCAGGTTGTTTAAATCGTTGTTCCACTGGCAATCCATCTTTTATTCTGGCTATTTCTGCTGCTTTTTCTGCAGCGATAGCTTTTTCTTTTAAAGTATTGGTATACTCAGAATAATATGCTATTTTTTCTTCTGGTGACATTGCAAATACAGTAAGAATACTATCATTTGTCTTAGCTATTCCTTCATACAATATCACATCATCCAGATTATCTCGCTTTTTCTTTAAAACCCTATATCGTTTTGAGTCTACAATCATTCTTTGTAATGTACTGTCATAATATGCTCCTGAAATTGCATATTCTTTTCTATCAAAACTAATATCTCCTAAAGTATAGTAATTTATAGATTCTAAATATTTGTCTTCAGATTTTGTTCGTAGTGATTTGTTATAATACGTTACCGCCAAATCTATAGAGTCTAGGGTTTTAAAATATTCTGCTTTTTGATTGTATATTTTATCTAAAAAAGGTCTGTTTTCTCTATTTTCTTCTAGATCTGTAAGTAATTCTAGGAACTCTTCTTTATCACCAGTTTCATAATCAAAGTTTCGAGCTTTTGCCATATATGCATTCATCATATATCTTCTTGGCGTTTTTCTGTTTAAGTCAATTACCTGATCAAAAGCGTAATTAGCACTATCCTTATATCCTAATTCATTTAACAACTGCCCTTTTATATACAAGTAACGACCTCTTTCTTCATTCTTTCTGGTATGAACAGCTGCTTTAGTGATATAGGTAACAGCCGAATCTTTTCTTTCTAAATTAATATATGCTTGAGCCATCATAGATACTGCATCTGCATAATCCTGAGCATCCATATACTCTTGTTCAATCATTCTGGTAAGATCTTCTATTGCTTTTTCATTATTATCCAAACGAAGATTCGTTTTGGCTTTCCAAACCTTAGCATGATTAATTGTATTACTTGAAGGGTATTTATATAAAATGTAGTTAAAAGCTTCTAATGCAGGTACAAATCGTTGTTCAAAATATCTTGCTTTTCCTAACAATAAAAATGCTTCATCGATTTTAGGGTTACGCTCTCTATTATCAATTAGCATACTATGCTTTTGTATTGCTTTTACTGATTTTTCTTCAGCTCTGTCAAAATTTTTGTTTAATATCTCATTAGGAAGTCGAACATCTTCACTAACAATCATTCTTTCTACAGGCAGTAACTCCCAAAAATTATCTTTATAGGATTGAATAATCTCTTCTCTACCATCATCATAGGCTAATCGCCCATTATATAGTGTATTATTTTTTGTAGTAACATCATGCCATACACGATTTACAAACTTGTCCTTTTTACGAGAACAAGCTAATGCTATAATAGCCAAAAGTACCACCAAGGTGATTTGTGATATTTTTCTTCCCAAACCAGATAATTTATATGTGTGATAACTAAAAAAAATGCTTTTTAGTATGTTTACAATACACAAAAATAGAGTGTTGATTGTAAAAATACATTTCTTTCGTTAAAAAACAGGTTGTCGGGATATTTTTTGTGTTCAAATGTTATATTATTATACATCTATGACTTTAAAAACAAAATAATCTATCTTATTAAACCTAAATCTTTGTTTGTATAGAATGGATTAATAATCTTTTAATATGGCAACTATACGATATTGTTTACTCATACAAGCAATTTTAATTCTTTTTATTTCTGGAGGTATCTTTTTTAAATATAAGAGAAATCTAAAAAGTTGGTCTATCGCTTTTTTTTCAGGAATATTTGGTTTAGAAATCTTAGTATTTCTTTATGGAACCAGTAAAATCTCCATAATATACCCTCAATTTCTAGGTTGGTTTTATTTTAGTATGGGCTTTTTATATGGTCCTTTTTTATGGTTTCATTTTCAATCTTTTATCTACGGCAAAAACCGATATTCAAAAGTAGATAGTTTACATTTTATAGCTTTCATAATCATATATATACTTTTAATAGATGTACTACTAATTCCTAATGAAGAACGCCTGCAATATATAGAGAGTCATTTTTTGGATAGAATTATGCCAATAAATTATGCCAGAGCTATTCATCAGTTACTATATGCAATTATTATCATTTATATAACTGGAAAAAATAAAACAAAATTATCTTCAAATGTATTAATTTACTTATTTACGCTTTCTATTATATATATCTGTTCTACTATAATTATTTCATTTTTTACTTTATTTGCCGATGGATGGCGTCAATTTGCATATTACTACTTGTTTAATAATACTATGATTTTTATAATTGGAATCCTTCTGTACAAAAGACCAGAGTTTCTTAAAGAGATGAAGAAAAAATACTCGAACTCAACCTTGAATTATAAGGATATGATCCAAATTCAACATAAAATTAATCATTTGTTTACTCATGACACGGTATTTCTAAAAAACGATCTTACCATTGGCTATTTAGCAGAGAAATTAGATATAAAATCTTATCAAATTTCTCAAACTTTTTCTGAACTTATCAGAGAAAATTTTAATGATTATGTAAACAGGCATAGAATTGCATATTCTCAAAAACTACTAAAAAACCCTTCTTATACTATTTATAAAATAGAAGCCATAGCGATAGAGTCTGGTTTTAACAATAAGGTTACTTTTTACAAAGCCTTTACAAAATACACATCAACCACTCCTTCTAAATACCGAAGCCTAAATAAAAAGAGTAAAAAATAATTTAAGTTAACGTTTTACAAAGGTTTTTATGCCTCATAAATCATGATTGGCAGGTAATTTTATACTGATAAATAATTTATTAATCCGTTAAATACAACAAATCATGAAAAAGTATTTCTTAAAATCAAAAGGGCAAATTTTAAAAACTTCATTTGTCTTAACATGTTCCATTTTATTATCCATTTTTCTAATGACTCCACTAGAGAGTCTAAATGCAAGCAACTTAAAAGAACCTGCTTTAGAAAATATGGATTGTACCTCTGGTTGGAAACCTCAGAGAGAATTTTGTTCTTCTTGTCTTCTTGGTGTTTGTACCAAATATAGAGAAGATAGGAAGTACATTTTTTGTGGAGGAATGGAAATCGCAACCAATGAGTATAGAAACGTCTTTATTGGGCTTTCTTCACCTTCGAATTGTAACTAAAACTGCATTTTTTTAACTCTTAAATTATATAATCATGAAAAATTTATGTAAAATAATATTCCTTCTGGCTATGGTTGGATTGTTTTTAGTTAGTTCTTGTCAAAAAGAAGAATTACCCAGTCAGGAATACACTATGGAAGAAATTTCTGAAGTTCCTTTAATAAAAATCGAAAAAGAACCGATTTTTATCAACACCTTTGATATTCTTAACAAGGATTATAGCAATACCTGTGGAGGTTGTACCCCTAATACAGGTTGGGATTGTACAAATTATGATCACAATAACACTCCAAGAGATGGTGCTGATAGTCATTGGTGGGATGGACAAATAGGCTTTAAAAAAGGTATAACACCAGTATCGTACCAGATGAATGCTATATGTGAATCTGGTTGGCTTGGCTGTAGTTGTGATTATGATATTAGGGTGTATTTTGATGGAGGAAGGGACTTTTCGTATTTCAACGATCCATCTAATAGTAAAAATGTTTTTGTACGTTATAATGTTGCAGGTAATCCAGGTCCAGGCTTAAGCTGTACCCGAAGAAGTAAAAAGCCTAGAATTGATTATTTAACTACAAATGGTCCTGGTCCTCATCCACCAGGTGTATCTGGGGATTATATAAGGGTTACTATAGGACAATATTGTCCTACTCCAATTGCATTGGTAGCAGAATAAAGAAAAAAGAAATTAATACGCATATGGATCAATCGTAGGTCATAAAAGTGAATTATAACATAATCTATCAATATATCTAAAGAGGGTTTTTGGCTTTTCAAACACCCTTTTTTTAGATTAAATTAATATGTTTTCAACCAAAATACTCTTCCAGCTCATTAAGAGTTTCTTCTGAGGTAGAAAGATCTTTTACTACAACCCCTTTATCCAAAACTACTATTCGCTCACAGACTTCGGTAACGTGTATTAAATCGTGACTAGATATTAAAATGGTAGTGTTTGGGTCTGCAGATAATTCTTTAATTATTTTTTTTAATCTAATCTGGGTAGTTGGATCTAGATTTGCAAATGGTTCGTCTAAAATAATAACTTCTGGGTTACCAATAAGGGCTGCAACAATTCCTACTTTTTTCTGATTTCCTTTAGAAAGATCTCTTAGGTATTTTTTTTGCTCTAAAATTTCTCCATGAAAAAAATCTTCGAATTGGGATAATAAAGTATCAACATCTGCTTTTTTTTGACCGCGAAGTTCTCCTATAAAATAAAAATACTCTTCTGAAGTTAGATATCCGATTAAAAATGTTTCGTCTATAAACGCTGATGTAATGGATTTCCATTCTTCACTTTTATTAACTTTAATACCATTATTTTCGATATACCCTGTAGTTGGTTGTATTAAATCCAACAAGGCACTAAACAGGGTTGTTTTTCCTGCCCCATTGTTACCTACAAGTCCAAAACTTTTTCCTTTTTGTATTTCCAAATGCTCAATATTCAATACGGTATTTCCTGTGTATGTCTTGGTAAGGTTATGTATTGTTATCATCGATTTTATTTTTTTTGTTTGTATGCAGAGAGTGTTTTATATTTCTCTGTTTTATAAATTCTTTCTATTTTATTAAAAACAGCGTCTTTAAATGCAAAGCCTGTTATTCCTGCAATTGCCACTAAAGCATATCCCAAATAAGAGCTATAAGCATAATACCCTATGGCATACAACAACATTGGCAATGCCATTTTGGGTAACGCTAACATCATAGTTTTCATATTAAACGCTTGCTTGTCTCCAAATGCGTATTTGTTACTTGCTAAATCAATTGGTGTTTTCACATAAGCTCCTGCCCATAATACTATATGCGAATTCACTCCTATATTATAGATTGCTCCTACAACTATAGCCAGGTAAACTTCCCATCCAAAGTATAAATATCCTGATGCTAAAACTGTAGAAATTAATGTAGCGATTACCATTAACCACCATTTTGACGACAAATACTCTTTATACCGGATATTCTGACTCATCATTAATGGATAATAAGAACTGTCCCAACTAGGAACAAACTGTCCAAAACCTAGTAGAAATCCCCCCGTAACAAAAATTGCTGCAAAAATCCTCCAAACAGGTCCCTCATAGCTTTCTACAGCTCCTGTAAAAAATAACAATCCATAGAATAAGAATAAAAAACTAACTATAACTGTAGATCTGGCTCTTCTATTCCTTTTTATCAACTTTATATCATTTTTAAGAAAAATTGCGGTTTTGCCAAATCTGTTTAACCAATCCAGATTTTCTGTTTCTACATTCTTTGTTTTACTAGCCAACCCTGCATCAAGATATAAATCTTTTGCAAAAGATCTAAAAGATAAAACCCATAGCAATATCAAAATAATTATGGGTAGTATAAATAAAAAAGGTATCTGATATAATGCTGTAAAAAAAGGTGCTGTATAAGTTGTGATATCAAAGTACCCAAAATATTGTAGTATTCCAAAAATTGTTAAAACACTTCCTATAATGAATATAAGATTGTCTTTTTTATTTAAAATAATGTTTAAGAAATTGTTACAATAAATTAATGCAATCCATCCTATATTCCATACTAATACGTTAAGAACTGGATGTTCATTTTGTATTAATACTATAGAAAATGGAATAAAAAAGAACGCATGGACTATATTAAAAAATGAAAATATTGTTTTGCCAAAGGCAAAGGATACTATCTTCTTTTTCTTAAACGGCAGAAGTAATAATGGTTTGATATTAATTACGGGTATTTTCTGTAAAGCATATCGAAACAATAGATCAAATACAAACCAGTATATTAAAAACTTGTTTATAGTATGTAATGGATCTAGATTTAGATTTTCTTCGATGAAAAAATAAGCTCCTACACCTCCAGAAACCATCATAATAATAATCCATATTGCCCAGAATCCCATAAACAACTTCATCAATAGCCCCGAAGTTAAAGAAGCTGACCGCCAAAAAGATTTCCATTGCAGTGTAATAAAATGTTTAAACATAGGAAAGGTGTTTATACTACTTAGTAAGCAAAAACACTATTTTGTTACAAAAAAATAAGAGAACTCAAGCCAAATCATAAAAAATATTTTGTGCGACTGCAGTTTTAATTTTGATACAACTTTAGATTTACTAATAATTTCATAAGAAAAGCCAACCTCTTCTACTGTATTTATTATTTTTGCCAAAAAAATTGTAATGTCAGGTTTTCATAAATTATCTATACAACGTATTATTCGAGAAACTGCAAATGCTGTTTCTATTATATTTGAAGTACCATCGGCTCTTAAAGAAGTATACTCTTTTATTCCAGGGCAATATGTTACCATAAAAACCTCTGTTGACGGAAAAGAAATCCGTAGAGCCTACTCTATTTGTAGTTCTCCTAAAAGTGGTATACTTAAAGTTGCTGTTAAAGAAATACCTGAAGGATTATTCTCGGTTATTGCAAATACTAAGTTAAAAGAAGGAGATATTCTGGAAGTACACTCCCCTGAAGGGAATTTTTTACTTACTCCTAATTCTGAAGCAAACCATACCTATGCTGCCTTTGTAGCTGGTAGTGGTATTACTCCTGTAATGAGTATGATTAAATCTGTTTTAGAAGAAGAACCAAAAAGTCGTTTTGTATTAGTTTACGGTAATAAATCGATTGAAGAAACTATTTTTCATACCGAACTATCTGATTTACAAACAAAATATGCAGATCGTTTGTTTATTGAATTTGTATATAGTAGAAGTGAGCCGAAAAATGCTCTTTTTGGTAGAATCGAAAAGCCTATAGTAAATTATGTACTAAAAAATAAATACAAAGACTTTTCTTTTCATTCCTTTTATTTATGCGGTCCTGAAGAAATGATCAATACTGCAAAAGATATTTTACTTGACCGAGGTGTTGAAAAAGATTCTGTTCATTTTGAATTATTTACCAGTAGCGCCGAAAAAACAGAGGTTGACACTAATCTAGACGGAAAATCTAGTATTTGTATTCTCGTAGATGATGAGGAGTTTAACTTTGTTATGGATCAAAAAAAGACTATTCTTGATGCCGCATTAGATAAAGATATTGATGCTCCATATTCCTGTCAAGGTGGTGTTTGTAGTTCTTGTATTTGTAGAATTACCGAAGGAAGTGCCATAATGGAAAAAAATAGCATCTTAACCGATGGAGAAATTGCAGAAGGTTTGGTTTTAGCTTGCCAGGCACACCCTACATCTGCTACCATTAAAGTGGATTTTGATGATGTTTAAAAGCTTAATTTATTAACCGCTTCTACCACGGTTTCTGGTTTAATGGTGTGCATTACTTTTTCATAACCAGGAGGGACTTTATTACCATAAATTGAAGTTGGAATCTGTTCATATTTTGCCAAATTAGGTAAAATAGCATTCTCAATTGGTTGGGCAAAAGGCATAAAACCTGCAAAAGGATGTGTTACTCCCCAAAGTGTAATAGTGTGTACTCCATACATAGCAGCCAAGTGTGCATTACCACTATCCATAGATATCATAATATCCAGATTTGCTATTAGTTTTAACTCTTCTTCAAAAGAAAGTTTATTTACTACATTAATTACATTTTTATATTTACCAGCTATATTATTAAGGATATCGAATTCTTTCTTTCCTCCTCCAAAAAGAAAAATTTCAAACCGATTTTCTTTATCCAAGGTTTCAATAACCTCAACCATTAATTCTAAAGGATATGTTTTACTATCAGACTGTGCAAAAGGAGCAATCCCAAGCCATTTTTTGGTCGAACCTTGGGTTAAAGACAGAATATGTTTTGTTAACTCTTGTTTTTTAGGAAATTTATAAGCTTTAAGATCAATAGGGTATCCTAAAGCAGAAAAAACATCAGCATATCTTTGGTGAGTTGATTTTAGCTGCTTAAACACCTTATTATTGGATCTGGTAAGTGCTTTTTTTTCTGCCCTCCCCTTATCTACCTGAGCAACTTTTTTTCCTCGTAATAAAAATAATGTTTTCAGCACATTTGACCTTAATACATTGTGCACATCTGCTACCGCATGTATACCTAGTTTATTTAATTCATTTGCTAATCTGGTAAGACCCAAAAAACCTTTGTGTTTTCCGTTTACATCTGCTGGATATACCTCTAAGTTTTCAATATCTGAAAACATTGGAGCAAAGAACTCCCGCGTAAGCACCGTTAATTTAACATCTGGATAAGTAGCTCTAAAAACTCTTAAAACAGGAACGGTCATCGCTACGTCTCCCATTGCAGAAAGACGTATAACCAAAATATTTGTTTTAAACTCTTTTAATTGTGTATCCTTATTTTTCGCCACGCAATACAGGGTTTAGTTCCTCATCATTATACATTTTCATTTGTTTATACACTTTCATGTATTTATCCCCATTTTCAATATCCTTTAACAAAGTGTCTATTGCTGTAGAAAGATCTACTTGCTGTTCTAATAGTATATCTAGTTTTTTTTGACACATATTTTTATGTGCATCTGTTGCTCCTTCCCGAATTGTTTCTACGTGCATATGGTATACTTTTAATGCCAAAATAGATAATCTGTCTACTCCCCATGCTGGGCTCTCGGTATTAATAGTAGCATTATTTTTTGGCTCTATATTTTTATACCGTTCTAAAAAATAACTATCAATATATTCCACCATATCTGTTCGATCCTGATTAGATGCATCAATCTGTCTTTTCAATTTTAAAGCTGCTACAGGATCTATTTCAGGATCTCGTATAATATCTTCATAATGCCATTGCACTGTATCTATCCAGCATTTACGATACAGCAAATGTTCTATTGCTTGTGACTTACTATCATAAGGATTAGAGAATTTTTGATCTACAGTATCAATTTCGTGATATTTTGCTATAACTTCTTTAAAAATGGAATTTGCTTTATTACTAAACATATATACTATTGTTTTCTAAAAATATTTAATTCTACAGATTAATTTTTATATCCCTCAAATTTCTTGCTCTGATATCTAAATCATTTTTATGTTAAAAATGTGTGTTGTAACTAAAAATATAAGTTTTACAATTTTGATTATCTTTTCAAGACGGGACAACATCTTTTTTCTAGAGCGGGTACAAAGATATTATATTTTGGAATAGTATTTATTACATAAGGATGCTCTAATTATCCTATTATAAAAACATCAATATAAATGGTAACAAGATGAACACCCCTATATTAATTTCTTTTGCAAATAGGCGATAATCCATTTCTAAATATGTAGTCCCAATTAGTGCAAGTGGCGGGGTTATAAAAAATAGCTCTGATGTGTTCTTTTCTGGAGCAATAACTCCTATTCCAATCGCCAGAATTAAATACACTATGATAACACGCACTATGGGTTTATTTTTTGCTGCTTTTCTGCCAAATTTAAGAAGGTATATAGAAAAAAAGAAAACTATACAAATCAGTAATGTCCCCACAGAAAAAAGATGATCTTTTACTAAATAATTCTGAAATGAAAATGAAAAAGGTTGTATATGGGATCTAAGTGAAAAAAAAGAATCATAAAAAATTAATGTAAAGCAATTAGCTAACACATAAACTGTACTAATACCAATACATGGAATAATCCAATTTCTATAATTTTTAGGTTCAAAAAAAAACACTCCTAAAAAAACTAAAAATAAAAACCCTATACTCCAAAAATATGCTAACGATGCCAAAGCAATACAAATAGATGCATTAAGTATTTTTGCTTTTATATACTTTTCATTACGCATATGCAAAATGTTTTGTAATGCCATTAATACAAATACATTAGACAATAAGACAGGAAAGTTTATTAACGATTTTGGTAATATAGTTGTAAGAAATGCATATAAAAGTATCGTAAATGTTCCTTTGTTAGTAAGGTCGTTTTTTTGGGCTACAAAATTAAGCGCCAGCATTGGAAGTATATATATAAAAAGACTTGATAACGTTAAAAAAATATAGTTACCATCTACTTCAAAATCTCTTTTATAATGCGCTATACCAAAGAGTAAAGTCATATATAATGCAACTGCAATATAATTAATAGGTTTAGATTTACTAAAAAAGCTTGATAACACTAGTATTTTTTATATTTTTGTATGATACAATATATATTGTTTTTATTTACTATAAGACTAATTTATAAAAAGTTTTTAGTTTACAACTTTTACTTTTTATTACGAAAATATAAGAATAAGTTATGAAAGATTTTTTTGAAGCAATAGCATCTCTTTTTGTAGACGTATTATTTGCTCCTTTTGATGCGTTAAGAGCGTTAGAATTAGAAAGCTGGACAGGGGCTAATATCCTAAATTGGTTATTTATGTTAATTGGCTTTGCTGCTTTTTTATATTGGATGAAGGAGTTGAAGAAGTTTAATGATAATGACGAGGAGAATAGAGATCCTACAGCTCACTCATTTTTAAATTAAATCCTAAAGTTTTAAACTAAAAAAGCCCAGTATAATGTTCATTATACTGGGCTTTTTTAGTTTAAAAGATATTATAGATCAAACCCTAAGTCTTTTCTATAATACATTTTATCAAAATGTATTTTTTTTATGTTATGATATGATTTTTTAAGTGCCATTCTAAAATCCTCATCAAACGAAGTCACAGCAATTACTCTTCCTCCATTAGTCACTACTTTTTTATCATTATTAAATTTTGTACCTGCATGAAAAACAATAGAGTCCGAAATTGTATCCAAACCTTTGATTTCTTTATCTTTTTCATACGCTTCTGGATATCCTCCTGAAACTACCATTACCGTTGTAGCACTCCTACTATCTAATTCAAGTTTTATCGTGTCTAAAGACTGTGACCCTACATGAGTAAACAATTTTACCAAATCTGTTTTTACCCTTGGCAATACCACTTCGGTTTCAGGATCTCCCATTCGAACGTTATATTCAATTACTTTTGGATCATCCCCTACTTTTATTAATCCAATAAAAATAAAGCCTTTATAATCTATTTTTTCTTTTGCTAAACCATCTACTGTTGGTTTTATAATTTGTTTTTCGATTTTTGTCATTAATGCTTCATCTACAAAAGGAACCGGAGAAATCGCACCCATACCACCTGTATTTAGACCTGTATCTCCTTCTCCTATACGTTTGTAGTCTTTGGCTGTTGGTAAAGTGACATAATTTTTACCATCGGTAAGCACAAAAACACTAAGCTCTATACCATCTAAAAACTCTTCAATTACTACTTTTTCACTTGCAGCTCCAAATTTCTTATTGGTTAGCATATTCTCTAATTCAGATTTTGCTTCCTCTAGATCTTGAAGAATCAACACACCTTTACCAGCTGCTAAACCATCTGCTTTTAATACATAAGGGGCTTTTAGTGTTTCTAAAAATTGTTTCCCTTCATTTACAGTATCTGCCGTAAAACTTTGATATGCTGCTGTTGGTATATTATGCCGGATTAAAAACTCTTTAGCGTATTCTTTACTTCCTTCTAATTTTGCCCCTTCTTTAGACGGACCAATAACTACAATGTGTTTTAATTGGTCGTCTGAAGCAAAAAAATCACTAATACCCTGCACCAAAGGATCTTCTGGTCCAACTACTACCATTTCTATCTTTTCTTTTATTACCAGCTCTTTAATTGCAATAAAATCTGTTACTGCTATTGGAACATTAATTGCAATACTTGCAGTCCCCGCATTTCCTGGAGCTACAAATAAAGTACTGCATAGTGGGCTTTCGGCGATTTTATAAGCAAATGTATGTTCTCTACCTCCTGATCCTAATACTAAAATATTCATGATATAATATGGCTTGTTTTTATGGATTCAAAAATAGTTTATTCATGGTTGTATAGCTAATTGTTTAGAATAAAAACCAAAAGTCTAATACTAGGCTTTTATCTGCAAACGGATATAACAAAATAGGAAAGAGTTAATAAAGGAGTTTCTTGACTAAATTATTTATTATAATGATAGCGACAAGATGCTATTAATAGTTCTTGTTCTGTATATTTATAAACTAAGCGATGTTCTGATGTTATTCGTCTCGACCAATATCCTTGCAAATCACCTTTTAATGCTTCTGGTTTTCCAATCCCTTCAAAAGATGTTCGCATACAACTTTTTAATAATTCATTTATTCGCTTAACCGTTTTCTTATCGCCTTTTTGCCAATATATGTAATCATTCCAACTAGATGAAGACCAGACTAATCTCATTCTTCTATTATATCCTTTTGGATGCCTTTACCTTTTTCTAACTCTTCAATAGAATTTAACAGAACATCTCTGTTCTTTCCTGTTAGCAAATACGTAGTTTCTTTTAATGAATTATATTCATCTAACGATATTACCACTAAATCTTTTCCGCCTTTTCTTTTGATCACCAGATCGCTTACATCATTAACCACTTTATCTAACCAATACTTCAAATTCGAACGAAAATCTGTATAGTTTACTGTTTCCATCTTATAAAAATAGAAAAAAGTACTTAAAAAAGTACTTTTACAAATCGTTTTTTTCAGGATTATCATTTCGAATAATCCTACTACTTAAAATACTTCTCTTTTTTAATAGTAAAGGAATAACTATAGAAAAAAATACAATACCATTAAATCGAACCAGCATAGATTCAAACAGTAATGATATAAATAGAATTAAAAATACAGAAAGTGCGTTTGGGTTTCTTTTCATTCGTAAGGCAAGTAAAATAAAAATACTAATCAAAATACCAAATCCAAGAATACCAGTCTGTAAATACGTTTGTAAAAATTGATTATGGGAATTATAATTATTTTTATAGTTAGATACATATCCGAGTTCGTTATACTTTTTAAGTAAAACATCATTTGCATCTCCAACTCCATAACCAAATATGGGAGCCTCTTTTATGAGTTTAATACTTGCATCCCAGGATAATACTTTTGATTTTTCTGATGTAATATTTTCAGTATTTCCTTTTTCGGTAAATTCTATAATATTTGAATATAAATCTGATACCCGAGGACTATTTAAAAGCAATATCAACCCCATAAAAAACACGATAAACATGGTGTATTTTTTTTCTTTATTTCTAATATCTGTAACTAGTAACAAAGACATTATTATCAAAATAAGATAGGATGAGATAGAGGCTAATAAAAAAAGGTATAAAAACAGTAACACAACTACTATTAGTTGTGTTCTAGATTTCAATTTGTTTCTAAGAAAATAACTTAGTACTAACAATATGTATATGGAAACATAATTAGAATTTACAAATTTAGAAAAATTGGAACCTATAAAAAAATGATGCCATTCTTTACAAAGTCTATCTAAAAATAAAAAAAAATCTAAATCTTGCTTTTCACTAACAACGTATTTTAATAAATCATTTACTGCATAAAATGAGTTAATAAAGAATGAAACTATAAGACCCAGTAGCAAAAAATCAAATAGTTTTTTTACTGTCGCCGCATCTTCTTTAACGAACAAAAAAATTATAGGAAATAATAATAGGGATAAAGACCTTTGTATTAAACTAATCCCATCTAAAAGGTTATCTGTGTAAATGAGACCAAAGCACATTACTAAAAAATATAATGGAAAAACGAGAACAGATTTATCTAAAACAAACTTTTTTGGGTATTTAAATACGATAACTACTCCAAAAATTATAGAAATTATAAAAAATGGCGTTGGTAAATTAATTCCTAATGGTAGTAAAAAAAAAGCTAGATATAGAGAGTTCCAAAAAGTCATTACAACCCAATGATCTTCTTTATAGAACATTTTAATAATCTTGGATGTTATTGTACTTAATTGCACTTATGGTATGCTACTATTACCGTTAACTATTATTTTAGCTTGATTATAAATCAAACAAAATCTCTATGTTCGCTCTTTCTAAGCTCTTCTTTTGAAAATGCCTTAAAATAGTCTAAAGTTAATTTCATTCCTTTGGATCGACTGGTTTTTGGTTCCCAATTTAAAATTTCTTTAGCTTTACTAATATCTGGTTGTCGTTGCAAAGGATCATCTGTTGGTAGTGGTTTATATATTACTTTTTGATCTGTCCCCGTAAGTCTTAGAACTTCTTCAGCAAACTCTTTTATGGTGATTTCATCTGGATTACCAATATTAATAGGATATACATAATCACTAAAAAGCAGTTTATAAATGCCTTCTACTTGGTCATCTATATAACAAAAGGATCGGGTTTGTAATCCATTACCAAATATAGTAAGATTCTCTCCTCGTAATGCCTGACCAATAAATGCTGGTACTACTCTTCCATCATTTAGTCGCATTCGCGGGCCATATGTATTAAAAATACGTGCAATTCTAGTTTCTAACACATGATAGGTATGATATGCCATAGTGATTGACTCTTGAAACCGTTTTGCCTCGTCATATACTCCTCTTGGACCTATAGTATTAACATTACCATAGTATTCTTCACTTTGAGGATGTACTAATGGATCTCCATATACTTCGCTAGTAGAGGCAATTAAAATTCTAGACCCTTTTTCTTTTGCTAATCCTAAAAGGTTATGTGTTCCCAGAGATCCTACTTTTAAAGTTTGAATAGGAATTTTAAGATAATCTATTGGGCTTGCAGGAGATGCAAAATGTAAAATGTAATCCAATTTTCCTGGAACGTGAACAAACTTTGTAACATCATGGTTATAAAATTCAAATTGTTTCAATTTAAACAGATGCTCTATATTTTTTATATCTCCCGTGATCAGATTATCCATACCTATAACATGAAATCCTTCTCTTATAAATCGATCACAAAGATGAGACCCTAAAAAACCTGCTGCTCCTGTAATTAAAACTTTTTGCATTCTAAATTTTTATATCTTTTCTTCCAATAGAAAAATAAGAAATGTCTTCTTTTTCAACATCGCTTATATCGTACAAGTTTCTACCATCAAAAATTACATTTTTTCTAAGACTATATTTAATTTTATTAAAATCGGGAGTTCTAAAAATACTCCACTCTGTACAAATAATTAAGGCATCCGCGTTTTCTAAAACATCATACATAGTTTTAGAAAACTGTATTTTACCTTGATATTTTCTAGCTACATTATCCATCGCTTCGGGATCAAAAGCCTTAATATTAGCTCCTTCTGCTAGTAATTTATCTATAAGATATAATGATGGAGCCTCTCTAATATCATCTGTTTCAGGTTTAAAAGCTAACCCCCAGATTGCAAACGTTTTATTTTGCAGATCATTATTAAAGTAATTTTTTATTTTTGGAACTAGAATAGTTTTCTGATTATCATTTACTTTAATTACAGAATCTAAAATCTTAAATTCATATTGAGAATCTTTACCAGATTTATGTAGTGCTTTCACATCTTTAGGAAAACAAGAACCTCCATATCCAATTCCAGGAAATAAAAATCTCTTACCTATTCTAGAATCAGTACCCATCCCTATCCTTACCTTATCCACATCTGCGCCAACTTTTTCACAGTAGTTAGCAATTTCATTCATAAAAGTGATTTTAGTGGCTAAAAAAGAATTAGCTGCATATTTGGTAAGTTCTGCAGACTTTTCATCCATCACAATAATTGGATTACCAGATCGAACAAATGGTTTATATAGTTTTTGCATAAGTTCTGTAGCTCTTTGTGAGCTTGACCCTATAACTATTCGTTCTGGTTTTAAAAAATCATCTACAGCAAAACCTTCTCTTAAAAATTCTGGATTAGAAACGACATCGAAAGTACTTTTTGCATTTTTAGAAATTGCTTCACGTACTTTTTCTGCAGTCCCTACTGGCACTGTACTTTTACCTACTATTACTTTATAATCTGTAATTATCTTTCCGATATGTTCTGCTACTCCAAGAACATAAGACAGATCTGCTGATCCATCCTCATCTTCTGGGGTTGGAAGAGCTAAAAAAATAACTTCTCCATGCTCCAATCCTTCCTTTAAAGATGTGGAAAAAATTAATCTTCCTGCTTTTATATTTCTTTCAAATAATACATCTAAATGAGGTTCGTATATAGGAACTTCACCATTACGCATTTTTTGAACTTTTTGCTCATTTATATCTACACAAACTACTTCATTACCTGTTTCTGCTAAACATGTTCCTGTTACTAGTCCTACATAACCTGTCCCTATTACTGATATTTTCATTTACTTTTTCGCTTCTTTTTGGTTTTTGGTTTTAAATTTTCTTTTATGGCATCTACTTTTCTTTTAAACAAAATCTTTTGTTTTAATGAAGTAAAATTATAATTATACTTGAAAAAAATAAAACTCAAAATTATAGCACTACTTAAAAGAATAATCACTAAAAGAAGATTATTTGAGGTACTTCCTAAAATAACAAATAATACTACAAAAATTATATTGAATCCTCCTATTAAAAAACTAGCTTGTTTGTGTGATAGCCCCCAATAATCAATAAGTACATGATGTGTATGATTTCTATCTGGAGAAAACGGACTTTTCTTATTAGCAATTCTAATAGTAAACACTCTTGCTGTGTCAAAAAGTGGTACAATAAGAATACTAATTGCAATTAACGGTATGTTTTCTAAAAAAAAGGGTAAATCTGTATATGACGATGGTTTTAATGCTAAGAACTTTAATGTCATTATACTAATAATAAACCCTACTATTAAAGACCCTGTATCTCCCATAAATATTTTTTTATTTGAAGATACATTATAACCAAAAAAGCCAAGTAAGCATGCATTTAGACATATGGATATCAAGGCATAAAAATATTCTTTTGTTAAATAAAAAATTGTTGTGTATATAATCAGAATAACAATTCCTACTATAGATGCTAAACCGTCAATGCCATCAATGAGGTTATACGAGTTTATTATAGTAACCATCATAAATACAGCCACAATAAAATATATATAATAAGGGATTTCATCAATATTAAGAAATCCATTTAAAGAATAAATCGTTAAGCCTTCATTAACAACTACAAAAGACACTGCAACTAATTGTGCAATTAATTTAGATCCCGGAGACAGAACTACTAAATCATCTTTCAATCCAATAATAAATAACACTGTTAAACCTGGAATAATGTGCATAGTTTCATTATTATTATCCCAACTATTAATAAAGAAAAAACCCATTATTAATGTGTAATAAAACGCTGCTCCTCCAAGACTAGGGGTTTGTACTGTATGGGAACTCCTCATATTGGGAGAATCCATTAGTTTTTTATACAAAACAACGCCTATTATTTTAGGAATTGTTAAATATGTTAATAAAAATGATCCTATAAAAATTAGTATTGCTGTTTCTAAAAAATTCAAACTAATATCGATTTTGAAAATATGGTAAAAGTAGAGAAAGTTTTTAAATCAAAGTTTTAATGTGTGATAAACCTCATCATTTTTTTTGCTAAAACTTTTCTATCAAAATCCTTTATGACATTTTCAAAGCTTTCTTTATGTACTGGATTATTTTTTAAAATCATGATTTTTTCTAAAAAATATTTTTCATTTTCGGGCTCAAAAGTCACTCCCACCTTATATTCTTCAATTAATTTTTTCGTCTCTCCTTCAACCCCTAATAAAATTGGTTTATGCATTGCGCATAATTCAAATATTTTTGAAGGAATTACATGTTTAAAAGTATCTGATTTTTTGAGATTAACTAGAGCGATATCTAAAATAGAAATGTATTCTACAACCTCTTTTTTACTAACCGAAGGTAGCATTGTAACGTTTTGCAACCCTAATGAGTTTTTAAGTTCTAGTAATTCTTCTTTTTTTGCACCATCTCCCAAAAAAAGAAAATGAATCTGTTCTTCCTTAATTTTTTTTGCGCATTTTAATATAAAATCTAATGCATGTGCCATACCATGGGTTCCTATGTATCCAACTATTATTTTATTTTCTAACCGTAATCGCTTCAATAATTCTGAGTTCTTTTCTACTGGGGTAAACAAATCTGAATTAACTCCATTTTTTATCACTTCAATTTTTGAACTTGGCACATTATGTCTTTCGACTAAAATTTTCTTAAAAGAATCGGTAACTACCACAATTTTAGAAGCATTTTTATACATTCTTTTTTCTAAAAACTCAAAAAACTTAATTGCAGGATTTGTATCCATCGCCCCTACAGCTTTAATAGATTCTGGCCAAAGATCTCTAACTTCCATAATCCATTTTTTTCGTTTCCAAAAGGATAACCATCTTCCTGAAATAGCAGTAAAAAATTGTGGAGATGTTGCAATTATAATGTCTGTTTTAATAAAAAGCCCCACGATAAAAGAACTAATCATAAAACTTACATAATCCAAAATTCGTTTCACAAAACCTTTATTTTCTGAAATGTATGTCCATACACGAATTACCTTTATACCATCAATTATTTCTTTATAAAATAGTTTGTTCTTATACCCTTCAAACACTTTTCCTTGAGGAAAATTTGGAGCACAAGTAATAACTGTTACTTCTACACCTTCTTTTACCCATTCTTTACAATGCTCATAGGTTCTTGTTGCTGGGGCATTAACTTCTGGCGGAAAATTATCTGTTAAAAAAAGTAACTTCATTTTTTTAATTTACAAATTTATTGTGGTAGACAACGTAGTATTAAAAAACACTTTTATTTTTTTGGCGCTTTTTCTTTTATTAAATCCAAAAGCATACTCATAGCTTTCTTCTTCTATCTTTTCTACTTCTTTACCGAACGTTATCCTAATATTCTCATTGGTTAAATATACTTCACCTTTTGATATTTGAATTTCTATAACATCTGGATGAAAATGAAAAAAGGCAATTTGTTCTTTTTCGCTTTTTTTGGATAATACATCTTTTATAGTAATAGTAGAATCTTCTACATAAAATTTTCGAGTATGTAAAAGGTTCCAATTTTTATATCCATCATGAGTAGCTTGAACAAAATCTTTTTGTTCTTCTACATCTATAATTTTTGCTCTTTTTGCCACTCTAAACCCATCCCAAACTTGTGTTTGCTGTTGATTTCCGATTTTTACTGTATTATGATTTTCTGTAGAGCGCTCTTTTAATCTAAGTCCATCTTTTTCGTAAGTAGATATTCCTAAATCTACAATAATTGGTTTATTTTTTACATTTAACTCAAAACTGAACGTATCAGAATGTGCATGACCTGGTTGATATTTTGGTCCTACATCTCCTATATCGATAAATAGCTGGTAATTTTCTTTACGAAACATTCGATAGCCGGAATCGCTGAGTTCTATTTTCTCCCAAATTAATCCTATTTCTTTTGCATATTGAAATAATGACTTAGATTGAGGAGCAATGTTATATGTACTATCGTTTACCATAGGTATATCTCCATTAGTATATGTTACTTCTGTTAACCATGAGAGCATTATAATGGCTTTCTCTTCTAAAAAAGTTATAAGTACATCTTTTTTCCAAGAGTTATTTTTTATAAGACTAATACTATCTAATAAGCGATGCAATAAAATCTGATGATACATTGGGGAAAGCTCGAAATGAGCTCCATCCTTTAGTATTTGTTCTTTGAGCTCTTCTGTTAAGATTTGTTTTGCTTTACTATAAATCTCTTCATCTTTAAAATAATATGCTCCAAACAATAATGAATATCCATTTTCTAATAAATGATTTCCTAATAGATGGTATTCCAGATTATTAAGTAATATTTGATAATGATTATATAGCTTTTGGTCAATTTCGATATCAGAAATCCTATACTTTGATAAAAACTTAATCCAATTAATACCTCTTAATGAAATTGGATAGGGTTCTTTTCCATCTTTTAGTTGTGTGTCCTTTTTTATATAGTCCTTTATTAACTCTAAACCCTTCTCAACATTAATATTTTCTTGGTTTAAAAAATCAAAATAATTTAAATTATAAGCCCATAGTTTTCCATAAGCAGCATAATTCCAATCTATGCTATCTTGAAATTTGTATGTACGATTAAGAAAGGTGAATTCTTTTTCTTTTGAATAACTATTTGCATAAAAGAAACCATCTTTCCAATTTAAAGGTTGAATTTCTATTACTATTTTTTTATCATAGTTCCTTTTAAAGAACGTATTCCTAATCTTATAAAAAACCTGATAATATACTTGTCTAAATTTAAGATACTTTATCGTGTGTATAAGTAATATTAACTTACTTCTATCCATCTTCCTTGTTTAAGAGATTCGATAGCTGCAAATGAGGCTTTAGTGGTATTTACTATCTCCTCAAAAGGAATGACTGGATTTCCTCCCTTTTGTTGCTGTTCGATAAGCTCTTTAAACTGATTATAATGTCCTTTATCTTGTTTGGAAGAAGTGTTTTTACTTCCTTTAAACCCATACACTTTTAGTTTTCGCCAATTATCCATAATTAGAGTTCGTTCTTGCGAATAGACTTCAACACGCTCTTTAGAATAAGATTTGCTTCCATTTGCAAAATAATTGATCACAGCATTCGTGCCGTTTTCATATTTTAAAAGAATACTGGCATTGTCCGTATTTTCTTCTGGATTTGTTCCCATAGCGTTCATACATACAGATACCACTTTGCTACCAGCAAAATATGTACATAAATCTATGTAATGACATGCTTCTCCAATGATTCTACCTCCACCAACTTCCATATCATGTACCCATACATCTGCTGGAATAAAACCTGCGTTCATAGTAGCAATAATATTAATGGGTGTATTATCGCTTCCTAGAAGTTTTTTCATCTTTTTCGCCAATGGTGCGAAACGTCTATTGAATCCAACAGAAACATTTACATTCTGAGCATTGTATTCTGTTATGATTTCTTCAAGCTCTGTATTTGTGAGTGCCAATGGTTTTTCTACAAATACACTTTTTTGAGCTTTAAGGCTTTTTAAAACCATAGAAGCATGCATATTATGTTGTGTAGTAATAAAAACTAAGTCAACATCTTTGTCTTCTAGAATTTCCTTATAATTTGATGTTGAATTAGCAATATTATGGCGTTTTGCCATAATAGTAGAGGATAGCCCTCTTGAACTTGCTATATATTTTACGTCTGCATTTATTTTCTTAAGACTTGGTAGTATTGTTGAGCTCGTAAAATTTCCTGATCCAACAATACCAATAACTCCTTTTTTACCTACAAAAGATTTTTTTGCTATAGTTACGGTAGAAGTAGGTTCTTGTGTACTATCATACTCAAGAATCGAAGCGATCGATTTTGAGTTACCCATATCTCCATAAATCTTTTGATACTCTTGTAAAGGTATTCTCTCTGTAATCAGTGGCTTTACATCTAAAGTTCCTTTAGAAATCGCAGTTAATATAGCTTCGAAATTTCTTTTCTCTGTCCACCGTACATATCCAATAGGGTAATCATTACCTTTTTGTTCATATTCTTCATCATATCGTCCTGGACCGTACGAGCAAGATACCTGAAAAGAAATTTCTTTTTCATAGAAATCTGCTCTACTGATATCTAACCCTATAACTCCTACCAAGACAATTCTACCACGTTTTCTACACATATTTGCAGACTGCGAAATAATCTCATTACTCTTATTGGAGGCAGTAATAATCACACCATCTGCTCCTATTCCATTGGTATAAGACTCTACAAATTTTACTTGATCTGTTCCCTCACCAGGGTTTATTGCAATTATTCCTTTTTCTTTAGCTATTCTTACTTTTTCAGGATCAAAATCAAACCCAATAACATTGCATCCATTGGCTAATAAAAGTTCAGCAGTAACTAAACCAATCAATCCTAAACCTACAACAACAATAGTTTCTCCAAAAGTTGGATTTAATAATCGTATACCTTGTAAACCAATAGAGCCTATTACTGTAAATGCAGCTTCTTCATCGGTTACATTATCTGGAATTTTAGCCACTAGATTTTTCGGGACATTTACATATTCTACATGGTTTCCGTTTGAAGCTACTCTATCTCCAACTGTAAATTCAGTTACTCCTTTGCCCACAGCTACAACTTCACCAACATTACAATACCCTAATGGCAGTGGTTGGTTCAATTTGTTAAAAACGGCATCCATAGTTGGTTTCAAGCCATCTGTCTTTACTTTATCTAAAACCATTTTCACCTTATCTGGTTGCTGGCGTGCTTTTTGAATAAAATTTGCCTTGCCAAACTCTACCAACATTCTTTCTGTTCCTAAAGAAACCAATGACTTAGTTGTTTTAATTAGTACATGTCCTGATTTTATCATTGGCACGGGTACTTCTTCTAGGATAGTTTCTCCGTTTTTAAGGTCTTGTATGATTTGTTTCATTCTCTTTTTACTAGTCTTTTCAAGGATTTTGGCAAAATTACAGTTTAATCAGTTAAATTAAAGGGTTTTCATTAATTTTTGAGTAAACATATTAAATGTTTACTATGCTTTTTCAAAGTTTTTTGAATAATTTGTTTGTCTGTACTGTTAGTTTATTATTACTTTAAATCCTATAAAATTAAAATTACTAAAAATATAGCAAGCTTTTTTTATTTTTTTTGGTTAGACTTAACTTCTTCATATCGTAATGATAAAATCTTCTTTTTAGAACAATTCTATTCATTTCTAATATCATAATATTTATAATATGAGGATAAGTCTGATGGGATACTATCACAAAAAACAACCTTGACAATAGTCTCGGCTACAGATTCTTTACAGTGATAAGGGTCTTTAAATTTATCTTTATTTAAAGTAATATCATTAGAAAAATCAAAATCATACACAGGTCCCAGTCCCATTAGATCTTTTTTAAATTTTTCTTCTTGTGCCGTAAGTTTAAATTCATCTATTTTCTCTTGTAAAGACACATGAGTAGGAGGAATAAAGAATGAAAGCTTAATATTGTTTTGTTTACAGTACACTGCTATTTGCTGGAGTTCTAGAAAATAATTTTCTGGATATTTATAAATTCTATAAGTATTATTTGCCGAAGAGTTTAATTGGTACTGCCAGAATTCTTCTCTCGACATTTCTGGTATCTCTACATCATACGTTTCGTTCAATAAGATACTTTTAACGATAAGCCCTGTAGACTTAAATGTGTATTTACTGGTAGCATATGAAACAAAATTATTTTTAAGAGATATTGTTTCTGAAACTCTATCCATAGCATTAGTCTTATTGTAAAGGTTAAAATTCACCCCAATAACGACCGTTTCGAGTTTTGCATTTTTTGACACCTCCCAAAATGTATTAATAATTTCTTGTAACGTTCCCCCTCCATAAGCTAGGTTAGTAAACTTTTTGTCTCCACAACTATTAACAAAATCTATATCCAAATTATTTGATCTAGAATCCCCAAGAATTATATTCTTTGTTGGTTCTTTTTCATAAGCTAATAGCTTAAACAATGGATAATTTAATTTAAAAGCAATATTCTTTTTGATTTCTGAAGAGACTACCTCAGAGCTAAAATAGTTATATGGATCTACAGCTAAAACTATAATAAGATATAGAAATAATGGAATGAAAAATATAAGAGTTCTCCTTAAAAATTTATTCATGACTTTTTATTTAAAACTGAAAATAGATAAAGCTTTGCTGAGAGCCTCCAAACCAAAATATCATAAACCCTATAACATAATATAATCCCCATCGAAAAATTATATTTGTTGACCTAGGTGCAAATTGAAGTCCATGCTCCTTCTTTCTTTGCAACCATTCTGCCACAATAAATAGCATCAAAATTAGGATAAAATAAATTATGTGAGCCCCATCACTAATATGCTTTAAATCCTGAGATGATACATGAAATAAGCTAGATGAAAAAATTCTTTTTAAATAACTAAAAGCGGCACCAACATTATCTGCTCTAAAAAATACCCAGGCGATTACGGTTAATAAAAATGTAGTACATATTTGTAATAGTTCTTTTAGCGTAGGTAAAATCCTAAATTCTGCAATTACTCCTATATTCTTTCTATTTCTCTGAAATAGCATTAAAGGTAAAAAATAGCAAGCATTAATAAATCCCCAAATAACAAATGTCCAATTGGCTCCATGCCAAAACCCACTTACGATAAATATAATAAAGGTGTTTCTTATTTTCATTGAAGTCCCTCCTTTACTACCTCCCAAAGGAATATAAACGTAATCTCTAAACCAGGTAGATAAAGAAATATGCCATTTTCTCCAAAACTCTGCTATATCTCTTGAAAAGTATGGAAAGTTAAAATTTCTCATTAAGTTAAACCCAAACAACCTGGAGGTTCCTATTGCAATATCAGAATATCCAGAAAAATCTCCATAAATCTGAAATGCAAAGAATACCGCCCCTAACAACAAAGTACTTCCTGAATATTCTGTATGATTATCAAAAATCTGGTTCACATATATAGCTGCATTGTCAGCTATAACTATCTTTTTAAACAATCCAAAAAGTATTTGACGCATTCCATCAATTGCTTTGTCATAATCGAATTGTCGTTTTTTATAGAATTGAGGTAATAAATTTGTTGCCCTTTCTATAGGACCTGCCACCAATTGAGGAAAAAAACTAACAAACGCAGAGAACGCTATAAAGTCTTTTGTTGGTTTTAATTTCTTTTTATATACATCTATCGTATAACTTAAGGTTTGAAATGTGTAAAAACTAATTCCAACTGGAAGAATAATATTTAAGGAATTCGTGTTAAACTGAATTCCAAAAAAGCTAAAAGCTCCAATGAAATTATCCAGAAAGAAATTATAATATTTAAAAAAGCCTAAGAACCCTAAATTTACAATGATACTTATCCATAACAAAGTTTTCCTTTTAATCTGGTTGTTCTCATTTTCTAATAATCGGCCAACCGTATAATCTATTAATGTACTAAATAAAATTAGTGCAAGGAATCTCCAATCCCACCAACCATAGAAAAAATAGCTAGCGATAACAATTAGAAAATTCTGGAGTTTTAAATTTTTATTAACTACAACCCAATATAAAACAAAGATTACTGGTAGAAATATTGCAAAATCAATAGAATTAAATAGCATATTTACAATTTTGTAAAAAAGAAGTGGTTCTTTTTAACTTTAAGAATCATTTCTATTGATATTAAACATTAACTTAAAAAAGAACCCTTCTATTTCAGTCATCGAAGATAAATAAATTCTGGCTAAAAAATTGAAATTTTTCTTTAATGAACTACCCCGAGGCAGAGCCATCGAAGTATCAAAACAATTTTAGTTGATCTGAATGTACTTTTTTATATTCTTTCTCCATTCCTTGGTTTTTTACATATGCTCGAATTACTTCCTCATTTGAGTACTGTCCAACTGTATTTGCATAAAATCCACTAGTCCAAAACTTACCTCCCCAAAGCTTTGCCTTAACCTCTGGAAATCTATGAAATAATTACTTGGCAGTAATACTCTTTAACATAGTAATCATTTTTGAAACAGAATAACTTGGAACACTTTGAACCAAAAATTGGACGTGATTTGATTCATATCCAATCTCTATGAAATGAATCTCATAACGCTCCGAAATTTCCAAACAAATATGCTTTAGACCTTCTCCAATATCTTTTGTTATAACTGATTTTCGATATTTCAAAGGGAAAACCAGATGATACAACAAAAGTGTTTTACTATGTCTCTATTATATGTTCACTCATTATCCGAAATTACGCTTTTTCAAAACGTAATGAAAACCTAAGGTTTTCAAACTTTCCGAGAAACCCCGAGGCAGAGCCTCGAGGAATTCTATAGATTAAAAAGCTTAAGTAAAAAAAATTAGATTTTTAATAATAAATGGTTTAAACCATTTTTATTGCCGTATTTTTCATAAAAAACACAGCAATAAAAATGAGAAGAATTCCTCCATGAGTTAATAAAATTGTAGATAGTGGAGAATTATACATCGAAACAGTCATTAAAAATATAATACCAAAAAATTTACTACTAATATTTAACTGATTTAAAATACTAAAATACATTCCTATAATAATAATATTTATAAAGTTTCCAATTATTCCGAAATTAGCAAAACTGTTCGAAATAACTCCATTATTAGCTGACCAAATTATAGTTCCAAAATATTCTTCTCCTAGCACATATGAATAAAAATGAGGATATGGATAATCGATGAATAGTCCATTAACAACAGAAGACCATAATAAATGATTATCATCAAAAAAATCAAAATATATAATATCAAGCAAACCTGGCAACATAAAATTTCTCCTCACTGATAACTCCATCAAAGAATGATGATCAAACAAAAGAGAAGATAATAAAGATATACAGGAGATAATAATTATAAACTTTAATAAGAAATTTATTTTTCTCAAATACTCAAACCTATATAAGAGCACAACCATTACTAATCCAACAAATACTATTTTATTGGCTCCACACAAAAACAAGAAAATAATAGATATTATACTAAAAAATATAACTTTCCTTTTTCTATAATATATACTAAACACCAATAAAGAAGGAACGATTAATCTATTCATCCACGAATAAGTGTAACTTAAATATATATTGTTTATTTCTTCTCCCATAATAGCTCTTGTTTCATAAATATCAATAAGAAAAAGATTCTTAATGTTAATATGAGGCAAATAAACTATCACGAAAGGTGTAATTCCCACAATAGAAAAAATTAATAATAATTTAGTAGAATTCACAGTTTCAATTACTTTGAATCGAAGAACATTAATTTTTATTTTACTAGCTAAAACAACGGTGTAGAACAACAATATATGTGAGATAAATATCCTTGTATCATAAGGATCAACATACGCAAAGAGTATTGCGCTTGGGAACACCGAAAATATTAAAAAAAGCACCCCTACCGAATAACTAAAGTCTTTTATTTTAATTAACGTTAGCATTATACAGCTACAGATTACTATGGATAAGCTAATTGAAAAATTGGAAAAATTAATGCTATATATTAATTCTAATTTTTCTTTTATTTTTCGGAATACATGTAAATCTTTAACTACCAACTCAAAACACAACACCATTAACAAGAACAAACTCATTAATAATATGAAATTTTTATATTTTGACTTATCTATTAAGAGTTTCATTTAAACTTCTTTTAAATAGTGCTTCTTATAGTTAATTAAATAATAGAAAAGAAGAACAAATGAAATCCCTGAATACCTATTCATAAAACTTTCAAATAAAAAGTTAAAAACTAAGATCAAAAATATACTTAAATTAAGCTTTTCATCTTTACTTTTATTGACAACGAAATATAGAATGAGTAATATAGCAATTAACCCTATTAACCCATATTCTAAATAAAACTGTAAATATTGGTTATGGGCATTAAAATGTTCCTTATGCGGTGTTTTATACTTTTTATCTACATATTTTTTATCTAGTTCGTCCTGAACATCACTAATTCCCATTCCTATTAAGAAATGCTCTTTTAAAACATCAACAGCGGCATCCCAACTCATTAATCGCAAAGCAAATCCGTCTCTATCATTTTTATTAAATGATAATCCACTATTTAAAATATTATCAATCATTACTTTCCCTCTTGGATTTTGGGTTGCAATTAATAGCCCAATACTAATGATAAAACCATATGACAAAAATCTTAACCCTACATTACGAATTTTTATAAAAGTAAAAAACAAAAAAATTATTATTGCTGTAAATATACCTGCCTTGCTAGATATCTGAAAAATACCTGTCAAAAATAAAAACAAAAATAAAATATATGATTTATGTTCTCTCCATAAAGAAAGAGACAATATAATTGCTATTGCTGTATTGAGATATATTGAAAAGTAAGTTGTTTGATGAAAAATTGAAAAGAATTTTGAAAAAAAATAATTACCATCTCTCACTACTGCATAAAAAAACGAAAATTCTGAATTTACAACAGGTTGAAAAACTATACTATCATTCACAATAGAAAATGAGTTATAAAAAGCATTTAAAAAACAAATAACTAACGCAATTACACAACCAAAAACAAATGACTTTAATACTCTAACATAGTCATTATTATTCATTTTTAAAGTCAAAAATATTAGCGGAAAAGCTATGAATGAAGCTCTTTGCTCTAAATAACTTAAATTGTAATTTTTGGAATAAAAAACAGATATAATTGTTATCAAGTAAAGAATAGGAAAAATTAAAAAAGCAAAGTTTTTGACATTATTTCTTCCTTTATGAATAATTGAACACACTACTAATACGATCAAAATAATAGTAGAAATTTTAGGTAATAATGGGATGCTGAAAGCAAAAAGCGACAGTAAAATCACTTGTGCTTTTTGAAAAAATTCATTATTTATAAAATCTTTTTTCAATAAATGCATCTCGGAAATCTAATAGTTACTTAATTGGGTTTGCTTTTAATGTTCTAAGGGGTTCTTGAATTATGTTGTAATAAGAATCCTATTTCATTTAAATACCTTTTTAGAGCTAAACCTCGCTCTTCTGAATAGTTTTGTTTCAAAAAATCTTCAATTGGCTCTTGACAATCTTCAAAGTTTTCTGAAAAATAATTAATAGTATTTACCATTTCATCAGCAGTAGAACATTTAGCTATTGCCTTAGTATCTGCTTTTATCAAATGAGGTAAATCAGAATACACCTGCGGAATACCATACGACAACAAACTAAAGCATTTATTATTAACAGTAATTGCCTGAACTCCATCCAAACTTCTATCCCACGGAAGTATTGAACAACATATATCAGAAAAGTCTATTTCTTTAATATTCATCGGCGACAAAAATTCTACATTGGCATAAGTTCTAGCTTCTTCTAATTTCTTTTTATCTACCGATTTTTCTATAGGTCCGATAAATCTAACTTTTATTCCTTTCTTTACAATCCCTAAAACCAAAGACCAATCTAATCTATAGTTAATATAACCAAAGAAAAGAGCTACGTCTCTCTTTCTTGTGAATTCTGGAATTTTGTATTCCTCCTCTGCCCACGGAAAAAACAATTCAACGTTGTTTGTGAATTGTTTCAATTGATCTCTTAAAGGATAAGAAACTGCTAAGTTAACTTTTGAATTTTCTGATGTTCTTACTAGTTGATTTTCGGTAATCTTTCTTAGAGTACTATTTTTGATTTTATTCACAAAATCATCATTGATTATTGTAACTATATTGGTGCTAAATAAATCTTTTAAAAAATAATAGTCATAACAGAAATTTACAACTGGTACATTTTCTATATTTAATTTCTTTATTGCCTTCTTTATAAAAAACTTAGTTACATAAGAATTTATTTTAACCAAGAAATTCGAGAAGCGTAATCTATGATGTATCAATTCAAAATGATTAACAAAAATCATATTTTCATCTCTTCTAGTTTGAAACCATGATTTATAGGATGGGCATTCAAAAAACACAACCTCGTATCCCATATCAGTTAATAACTTAGCAACTTGATGCCTTAATCTTGGTGGTTCTGACCATCTAGTCTTAGTAAAAAGTATTACTTTGGGTCTTATCATCTTAAAATATATTCTTCAAGTCTTAAAACAATTTTATTTGCTGCATTTCCTGCACCATAAGGTTGTATAGTCTTTAAGAAGGTTTTTTTGCTTAAAGAGCGATAACTTGATACAATTTTATCTTTATCTGCCCCAGTTAGAATATTAAAGTTATTATCGGTTAGCTCTGTCCATTCTGTTTCATCCCTCATCGTGATGCAAAACTTATCGAAAAAATAAGCTTCTTTTTGTAACCCTCCACTATCGGTAATTACCATTTTTGAGAAATTAATTAAATTTACCATAGTCCTATATCCTACAGGTTCTAAAATGTCAAAATTTATTTCTAAATCAAGTTCTTTTAAAATTTTACTCGTTCTTGGATGCAGTGGAACAATAACCTTAATTTCTTTACTAATTTCGTTAAGTGCAGAAACAATAGCTATTAATCTATTAATATCATCTGTATTTTCTGCTCTATGGATAGTAGCAAGCACATAATCCTCTTGAATATGTCTTTCTCCAATATTTTTTCCATAATACAAAGCAGCGTCATACATTACATCACCTATATCATATACCTTAGATCGCATATTAAGAAATCCTTCTTCTTCAAGGTTTTTAACAGCATTCTCAGAAGGGCAGAATAATAAATCACTTATTCTATCAGTAAGAATGCGATTAATTTCTTCAGGCATTTTCATATTATAACTTCTAAGACCTGCTTCTATATGAGCCACAGGAATGTGAAGTTTTTTAGCTGCTAAGGCTCCCGCTAATGTACTATTAGTATCGCCATACACCAGTACCATTTCTGGCTTTTCTGCTATTAATATCTCTTCTATTTCTGTTAACATTTGGCCCGTCATAGCGCCATGACCTTTACCATTTATGTCTAATCGAAAATCGGGTTTAGGAATGTTCATTTCCTGAAAAAAGATATCAGACATATTATCATCAAAGTGCTGACCGGTATGTAATATCTTTTCTGTTAAATTAGAGTTTTTCTCTTTTAGAGCTCTAGAAATAGTCGCAGCCTTAATAAACTGTGGACGAGCGCCAAGTACAGTGATAATCTTCATTAAAATATTTTTAGTTTTTCTTTAAAAAATTCCTAACTCTCATTCCAAACAAAAACCATTTTTCAATATTTCCATAGTCTTTATAAGATTTATTGGGCATCTGAATAATTTTTTCAAACTCATTTAATGAAACACCTAGTTTTTTAGCTACGTACTCCATATCTTCTATGTGAGAATTATTAGGGTATATCTCCTGATTCATTTCTTTTAAAGCATCCTCTCGAGTAATTTGTTGTGAAACGATCATACTTGACAGATGTGCTCTTCGTTTATCATAACCAAACTTATTAGGTAAATAATACGCTTGAAAAAACTTTGTGAAACGCGACTCATGGTGTTTCCCTCCATAATATTGCCAATCCAACTCCTTTTTCATGACTTCTATTGCATTATCTTTATTATAAGGTAGCATATTCAATGACTTAACTATCTGCATCTTTCTGACAAAGGTGAAATAAAAGTATCTCTTAAAAAAAGTAACATAAGGATACCTTTTTAATTTTCTAGATCCAAACTTACGATGAATTGATTTTAAGCTTTTGTAATCCAATGCTCCATAACCCCAAGATTTAGGTAGTATACTTTCTGTCGCAAAATTACTTCCATTAAATACATACTTTATATTATTCTTTACAGCATAACTATATAATGCCGCAAAAATAGCATGATCTTGCGGAACATCTTGATTTGCAACATTCGCTTTAAAATATGCTAACTGTAAATCTTTCATTTCTTGCCAATCAACAACATGAGTATGTAGATCAAGTTTTAATTTTTTTACGATGTTTTCTACATTTTTCACAGCAAGTTCAGAGTTCCAGCCACAATCAATATGAACAACCAAAGGTCTCAATCCTAGTTGAACCACTTTATATGCCAAATAAGAGCTATCTACTCCTCCGCTCAATCCTATAATGCAATCGTATTCCTTATTCTTTTGAGTTTTCTTTATTTTTTCAGCTATTATCTTTAATTTCTGTTGTCCTTCTTCACCTGGAAACCACATGGTTTTAGCTCTTTCATTAGCATCATTGCAATGATTACAATTTCCATCTTCATCAAAAACAATTTCAGGATCCGTTGTATCCATAATACAACGATTACATATCTGATATTCTCGTTCTTCCATAGTAAATTTATCAAGTAAAAACTTGATCTTATTTATTTTAACTATTAATAATTTCTTTTACTTCTTTAGGGCTAGGGTACGAAATTAGTACTCCCTTCTTCTTACCTTGAAATACGAATAAACTACCTGCTGCCACTGCCGATGCTTTTCCTTGTTGAAATGCATTTTTAAAATCATTTAATTCACCTGCGCCTCCGCAAGCTATTACAGGAATAGAAACCGTTTCTGAGATTTTCTTTATCATTTCTATATTATATCCTTTCATCATTCCATCATTTTCGATAGCATTCACAAACAATTCTCCTGCTCCAAGATTTTCCATTTCAATGGCATACTCTAATGGATCTTTCTTAGTACTTTTCTTTCCTCCATTTACATATACCATTTGTTTCCCAAATATATTTTTTTTGTAATCTATAGAAATTACTATTGTAGAACTACCAAAAACTTTTGCAGCATCTCTAATGAACTGAGGATCATAATACGCTGCAGAATTAATCGCAACTTTTTCTGCCCCAGATGCTATAAGCCTTCGTATTTGTTCTATGTTTTTTATTCCTCCTCCATAACAAAAAGGCATAAAACACTCTGTAGCAATGCTTTGTATTAATTCATATGGAGGTTCTTTTTTTTTCTTTGTAGCATCAATATCAAGAAATACTAATTCATCCACCTCTTTTTCATTAAATATTTTTACTGCATTTATAGGATCACCAATATATGTTGAGTTTTTGAACTTTATTGTTTTAACTAGTCCACTATCTCTTAATAATAAGCAAGGAATTATTCTTTTAAGTGCCATAATTTATTAATACTCTCGTACAAAGTTTTCTAATAATTTCATGCCAAACTTATGACTTTTTTCGGGGTGAAATTGCACTCCCATAATATTCTCTTTTTCTATAGCAGAATCAAAATCAAAACTATACTTAGTTTTTGCTAACTTTGAATTATCATTTACATCCATATAAAAAGAATGTACAAAATAGAACTTTGGTTCCTCATACATACCTTTAAACAACTTACTGTCCTTTTGTAAATCCGTATAATTCCAACCTATATGAGGAATTTTTAATGTTTTATCTTCAAAATCGAATTTCTTTACATCAGCATCAACCCATCCAAAACCCTCTAAATCACCTTCTTCACTACCTTTACATAACAATTGAGAGCCTAAACATATTCCTAAAAAAGGAATTTTTTCAATCAAAGCTTTTTCATTAAGGATATCCCATAGATTATACTTTTTTAAGCTTTCTATTCCAGAGTCATATGCTCCGACTCCTGGTAAAATAATTTTTGTGGCTGATTTTATTTTATTAGGATCTGAGGTAATTTCAGAGTTAACCCCTATTTTCTTCAACATATTTTGGATAGACCCCAAATTCCCAACTTTATAATCTATTATAGTTATCATATAATTTATTATTTATTTCCTTTTGCAAAAGAATATGAAAGATATATATTAAGTACATATAACAACGAATAAGAAGCTACAAAAGAAATCAACGCCATTTTAATATCATTATATTGTATTCCTATTACAAAAGAAATTACGGCAAAAATAAGCAATCCTATTTGCCAAATCATATCATAATGTTGTTTTTCTGCAATAAAAAACATATAGCTTAAAGGACTTGCTGTAAATTTAAAAAAAAATAATATCGCAAAAATCTGCGCAAATTCTCCTGCCATTGACCACTCTTCACCAAAAACAAAACCGAAAATTAAGGGTGATAAAAAAAACAGTAAAATAGCTGGGATAATAGATAATAATACAAGTGTTTTAAAAGTTTTTGTAAAAATGTCTTTGCAGTTTCCATACTTCATATAATCTTCACTAGCCCTCTGTTTAAAAACGTCTAGTACTGATCTCCCCAAAAGACTAATTGGCGCATTCAACACTCTCTCCATTAATGAATAATTACCCAAAACGGCTCCTCCAAAATATTTTCCAATTACAAATATAGGTAGCTGATTAGAAATAACATTAATAAATTCTGCTGGCAATGTGAAATAGGGAAACCTTTTATATCTCTTCATTAAGGAGAGCATCGCATTTTTATTTACTCTTGAAAATATTGAATCATTATCTCTTCTAAATTTATAAAATAGGTATAGTACTGAAAAAAGCCTCCCGAATACAAACCCTAACAATAAGCCTATTGGATTAGAGCTTAAAGCTCCAGACATGATTTGTATTCCTGTCAGGCCAGTAGTATTTATTACTTTACTAGTAGCCATTCTTTTATATAGTGCCTTTCTATTAAACCAAAAACTTATAGCATTAAAAAGCCCCATAAAAAGGGTAGAAAGAGGTATAAAATACATCCATTTAGACAGTATTTTCACATCTTCTTCATTATCTACAAAAAAACGTGCCATTTCGTCATTAAAAAAGAAAACATTAATGAATATTAATATACTAAGTATGCTAGCTATTACAATTGATAGAATTGTAATATTTGCAGAGTCTTCATCCTTTTCAGGAATAATAATCGCAATATCATATTTTAAAGATATGACAACAGTAAAAACCACCGAAATAGACACATATATAGCCAAAAAACCGAAATCTTCTGGAGTATACAATCTTGTTAATATCGGTGATAATGCCAAAGGAACAGCTTGTGCAATTGCTGTACCTGTAACAAGTGTAAGTATATTTTTTGAAAATTTAGATTTTAAAGAAATCATATTAATATCTACTCATTTTTTTTTGATTTTTTTACCAATTATGACATAATTACTTTTCAAAAAGGTTATATATTTCAGTTTTACCCTCCTTAAATTGATATGACATATATTTTATATTAAAAACACACTTTCCAACTATTTTAGAATAGTCATAATAGTATAGTTTATAGACATTTTATCTATAGATTATAACTAAGAAATATAAATTTTATAGGCTATTTAATTTCTATTTACAAAGGAATGATAATCTCCTTTTAACCCAACAGGTTTAGTATTCCTAATATCATGTACAATTTTTATTGCTGTTCTAGCAGCATCCAAACCATATCCTCTTCCTTCTAATATATCCTTGTATACCATCGTATGTAAATCTGTAAATCCACTGCTAAACTCCAATTCTTCACCATCAATTGTTATTGATCTATACGTTGTTTGACCTTTATCTTTTACCTCCTTAGGTAAATAGTTAGCATTTATAGATAAAAACCATCGAACACGTGCATTTTTAAACTCTAAATAACCTGAAGCCCTATCTTCTTCATGAATATGAACTATGTTATCTTGGATATCACCAAAAATCCAAGATAACATATCATAAAAATGAACTCCAATATTTGTTGCAATTCCTCCTGATTTACTTTTATCGCCTTTCCAAGAAGTATGATACCAATTACCCCTAGAGGTTAAATACGTTAAATCTACCTCAAATTTGGTATCTTTTTTAGCGTTTTTTACCTTTTCTTTTAAAGCTATTATGGATGGGTGCACCCTAAGTTGGAGAATATTATAAACTTTTTTACCTGTCTTTTCTTCAACCTTTTGAAGTTTATCAATATTCCATGGATTCAAAACAAGTGGCTTTTCACATATTGCATCAGCTCCACTTCGTAATGCAAATCTTATATGTGCATCGTGTAAGTAATTAGGAGAACATATGCTTACATAATCCAAAAATAAATCTTGTTCATATTTAAGCTTCTCAATATGTCTATCAAATCTTTCAAACTCAACAAAAAAGTCAGCAGTAGGGAAGTGAGAATCTATAATACCAACACTATCATTTTTATCGTAAGCTGCCAATAATACATTATTAGTATCTTTAATTGCTTTCATATGTCTTGGTGCAATATAACCTGCTGCTCCAATTAGTGCAAAGTTCTTCATATTAGTTCTTTTGTTATATAATAGTTTGCTTTATCTTTTAGATTAAAGATTCGCGAGTAACTTATTTTTTTGAATATAATTCATGAAACAAGAAAGTTAACTTCTTTGAATCTTAACTATTTCAACTGTATTTATTTAACTCTTTCTACCTGTTCTTTTTTTATATTTAAAGTATATTTTTGTTCACTTTCTAAACAAGTAGCTTCATTGTTTTCATCAAAATTAAGTCTATGCCCATATTCACTTACCCAACCTATCTGCTTTGCAGGATTTCCTACTATCAAAGCATATGGCTTTATAGGCTTGGTCACTACAGCTCCTGCTCCTACTAACGCATATTCGCCAATATTATTACCACAAATAATAGTAGCATTCGCTCCAATGGATGCACCTTTTTTAACAATAGTTTCTGCATACTGTCCTCTCCTATTTACTGCACTTCTAGGATTGATTACATTCGTAAACACCATAGAGGGTCCTAGGAAAACATTATCTTCACAAACCACTCCCGTATAAATAGAGACATTATTTTGAACCTTAACATTTTTTCCTAGTTTTACTTTAGGAGATACTACAACATTCTGACCTATATTACAAGACTCCCCTATCTCACAATTAGACATTATATGAGAGAAATGCCATATTTTAGTATTCTTTCCAATAGTACAGTTATCATCGATTATAGCTGTCTCGTGAGCATAATACTTTCTATCACTCATAAACTAAAAAATTATCTATTTTTATTATTGCAAAGTAAAATCGAAACTTAATTCTTAAAGCAATTATAGTTTTTTATTAATAATACCACAAAAATCTAATACTTGTTTTTCTGATGGTATCTCTACATTTTTAAATTCTTTATGGGCTACCAAAAACACAATAATGTCTGCTTTCTCAATAGCCTCTTTATATTTAGTTAATTTGAAAACCGTATGCTCTTCTATATTAGGTTCAACAATATAATAATCTTCATTATTTGCATTTTGTAATACCTTTTGGGCAATATACTTAGCCGGAGATTCTCTAAGGTCATCTATGTTTGGTTTAAAAGCTAAACCCATTAGAGCTATTCTAGGTTTTCTTCCATTTTTTAATTCGAATTCTAACTTCGCTGTTTTTATTTTTTCTGCACACCAGAATGACTTGTAATTATTAATTTCACGTGCTTTACCTATAATTTGAGATTCCATTGGGTAATCTGCAACAATAAAATAAGGATCTACAGCAATACAGTGACCTCCAACCCCACAGCCAGGTTGTAAAATATTAACTCTTGGATGTTTATTTGCTAAATCTATCAACTCCCAAACATCAATATTTGCTTTGTCGCAAATAAGAGATAATTCATTTGCAAAAGCAATTTGAACATCTCTGGAAGAGTTCTCTACCAACTTGCACATTTCTGCAGTTCTGGCATTAGTTTTATGTAAATTTCCTTTTATGAATTTTTGATAAAAACCTACTGCTTTATCTGTTGATTTATAATCAATTCCACCTATAACTCTATCATTATGTACCAATTCATACATAACGTTACCTGGCAATACTCGCTCAGGGCAATACGCTATATTTAATTTATTTTTCAAATCTGGTCGTTCCCTATAAATTAAATCCATCATTTTTTCTGTCGTTCCAACAGGAGAAGTTGACTCTATAATATACAAGTCTTCTTCTTTTAATAAAGGAATAATTGATCTGGTTGCAGATTCTACAAAAGATATATCTGGTTCGTTTTTATCTTTAAATGGGGTGGGAACTACAATTAAATATGTATCTGCATGAGTTGGTTTTGTGTCCGCTTTTAAATATCCTTCACTAACTGCATTAGAAACTGCTATATCTAATTCTGGTTCAATAATATGAATTTTCCCAGCATTTATAGTATCTACGACTTTAGAATTTACGTCAACTCCGTGAACATAAATATTATTCTGAGCTATTAATGTTGCCGTTGGGAGTCCTATATACCCCAATCCAACCATTACTACACTTGGTTTATTTTCCATTTTTTGATATATGTCTTACTATACGTTCACAAGCTTTTCCGTCACCGTATGGGTTGTGAAGTTTACTCATATTCTCATAAGAGTCTTTATCTTCTAGCAATTTTTTTGTCTCTAATATAATTTTATCTTTATTAGTTCCAACTAAAATTACTGTCCCCGATTCCACTGCTTCTGGTCTTTCTGTTGTGTCTCTCATTACTAAAACTGGCTTTCCTATACTTGGAGCCTCCTCTTGTACGCCACCACTATCTGTAATTATTAAATAAGACTGATTCATTAGCCAAACAAAAGCCGGATAAGAAAGGGGGGCAATTAATTTAATATTATCAATCTCTTTTAATAGTTCGTAAACAGGCTTTTGAACATTGGGATTTAAATGAACTGGGTATACTATTTGAGTATCTAAATTATTAATAGCAATTTCCTTTAAAGCTTCACAAATATTTATAAACCCTTGTCCATGATTCTCTCTTCTATGCCCAGTTACGAGAATTATTTTTTTATCTATTCTTACTATACTTTTTAATTTTTCAATCTCTTCATCAATAAAATTTTTCGCATTTACTTTATTAATACTAAATTGCAATGCATCTATAACTGTATTTCCTGTTACTAGAATTGAATCTGGATTCTTATTCTCATCAATTAAGTTTTGTTTTGCAGTTTCTGTTGGAGAAAAATGAATATTAGATACCATTCCTGTAACGCATCGGTTCATTTCTTCTGGAAATGGAGAAGCCATATTAAATGTTCTTAAACCTGCTTCCACATGACAGACTTTAGCTCCTGAATAAAACGCAGCTATACTAGAAGACATAGTAGTTGTAGTATCGCCGTGAACATAGACATAATTAGGTCGAAATTCTTCCAAAATTGGTTTTAATTCTGTAATAATATCAGCCGTAAGCGCATACAAATTCTGATTAGGTTTCATTAAGTTCAAGTCATAATCCGGAACAATTTCAAAAAATGATAATACTTGATCTAACATTTCTCTATGTTGAGCCGTAATACAAACTTTTGTCTCAAAAATCTCAGGGTATTTTTGAAATTCTTTTACTAATGGAGCCATCTTAATAGCTTCTGGTCTTGTTCCAAAAACAATAAGGTTTTTTATCATTGAGTTGTTACATATAATTTTTTTAATGAATCTTTCCAGTGATTAATATACACTCTTAAGGATTCATTACATTTCTTTTTATTTAAAACACTATATACAGGTCTTTGTGCAAAAGTAGCGTAATTATCCGTTTTTTTAAGTATTATAACATCCAATTTACCTGAAACACTAAGAATTTCTTTAGCAAAATCATACCAAGTGGCTTCACCAAAGTTACTAAAATGATAAATTCCATACTTTTGATTATTTTTTAAAATTACATCAAGAATAAACGTAGCTAAATCATTTGCATTTGTTGGCGTTCCTTTTTGAGAAGTTGTAATGGTAAGCTCCGTTTCTGTTTCTGATTTTTTTAAAATTGCTTTAAAAAAATTATGTCCAAATTCAGAATACAACCATGAAGTTCTTATAATATAAAAGGTCTCCAAAATTTCCTGAATACATTGTTCCCCTGCTAATTTTGATTTACCGTATTCATTTATTGGGTTAGGTATATCCTCTTCAGTATATGGAGTTTCTTTTTTACCATCAAAAACGTAGTCTGTAGATATATGAATGAGTATACTATTTTGCTTTTTACAAGCTTGCGCCAAATTCTTGACTCCTTCTCCATTTATAAGAAAAGCTTTTTTTGGTTCTTTTTCTGCTTGCTCTACATTGGTGTACCCTGCGCAATTAATTACAAAATCAAATGAATTATCTTTAAAAACCTGAGATATTGCATCTTCATTGGTAATATCTAAATCTTTTGATTTGTAAAAATGTAATTCTAAAGAAGTATAATTTTGCTCAATTTTTTGCAAACATTGTCCTAATTGACCATTTGAACCTGTAACAAGAATTTTAATTTTATTGGATTCATTATACATGTTCTATATCTTTAAAAGGTAATAAATTGCGATCTTTTTTGGATAGGATAATCTCAAAAGTACCCAATTTCCAATCAATTGCAATATCAGGGTCGTTATATATAATTCCTGATTCAGCGGATTGATAATAATAATTATCACATTTATATGCAAAAACTGCACTCTCACTTAAAGTTAAAAATCCGTGAGCAAAGCCTTTTGGTATAAATAGTTGTAAATTATTTTGATCGTTTAAAATTATAGAAAAATACTTTTTATATGTTTTGGAACCTGGTCTTAAATCTACTGCAACGTCCAATACTTCTCCTTGTATAACATGTACAAGTTTAGCTTGCGCATATTCCCCAGTTTGAAAATGTAATCCCCTTAGTACTCCTTTTTTTGAAATAGATTGATTATCCTGAACGAAATCAACTTTAACTCCAGAAATCTCTTCGAATATTTTTTTATTGAAAGTTTCTAAAAACAAACCTCTTTCATCCTTAAATACTTTGGGCTTAATTATAAAACATCCTTCTATAAAAGTAGATTGAATTTCCATTTTATTCCAATTCTAATAAATATTCACCATAACCACTTTTTAATAACGGTTCTGCTAATTTATGAAGCTGCTGTTTGTTTATAAACCCTTTTTTAAATGCAACCTCTTCTATCGCTCCAATTTTTAAACCCTGTCTCTCCTCTATAACCTGAACAAATTGGCTGGCTTGCATTAAGGCATTAAAAGTTCCTGTATCTAACCATGCTGTGCCTTTATCTAAGATACTTACTTTTAGCTTCCCTTTATTTAAATATGCATTATTTATATCTGTAATTTCAAGCTCCCCTCGTTTACTTGGTTTAATTGCTTTAGCTATTTTGATAACTTCATTATCATAAAAGTAAATTCCCGGAACAGCATAATTTGATTTAGGATATTCTGGTTTTTCTTCTATAGAGGTAGCATTTCCATTTTTATCAAAATCCACAACTCCATATCTTTCTGGATCCTGAACATGATACGCATATATAATTCCTCCATCTGGATTATTATTGCTTTCTAAAAGGTTTTCTAATCCAGAGCCATAAAATATATTATCTCCCAATATTAAAGCTACCTTGTCCTCTCCTATAAACTCTTCTCCAATAATAAAAGCTTCTGCTAATCCATTTGGGTGTTCTTGAATTGCATATTCAAATTTACAGCCATAGTTTTTTCCTGAACCAAGAAGTTTTTTAAATAATGGTAAATCTTTTGGTGTAGATATGATTAGAATTTCATTGATACCCGCCGAAATTAAGGTTGAAAGTGGGTAATAAATCATTGGTTTATCATAAACTGGCATTAATTGTTTACTAACAGCTAGTGTAAGTGGGTGCAAACGTGTACCAGAACCTCCTGCTAATATAATTCCTTTCATTTTTAAGTTTTTTCTGAAATCAGAAGATCAAATCAGATGTGATTATATAATTTTTGAGGTTATAAAGTCAGTTTTAGCTTCAGATAAAAGCCTCATGGTCATCTAATCCAATATTTCAAGCTTAAATAGTATATTTTTCTAAATACCAAGTTACTGTTTTTTTGATACCTGATTCAAAATTTTCTTCGGCTGTCCACCCTAATTCATTCTCAATTTTAGTGGCATCAATCGCATACCTAAAGTCATGACCTGGTCTATCAGTTACAAAAGTAATAAGGTTTTTATAGGATTCGGCACTTTTCCTTGGAATTACTTTGTCTAAAATTTCGCAAATAGTAGTAGCTATATATACATTCTCTCTTTCGTTTTTCCCTCCTATATTATAGGTTTCTCCTTTTTTCCCTGAATTTAATACTAAATCTATTCCTTTACAATGATCTAAAACATACAACCAATCCCGTATGTTTTTGCCTGTACCATAAATAGGTATATTTTCTTCTTTAATTGCTTTTCTTATAATTGTAGGGATTAATTTTTCATCGTGTTGTCTTGGCCCGTAGTTATTTGAACAATTAGTGGTAACTACTGGTAAACCATAGGTATGATAATAACTTCGAACTAACATATCTGAAGACGCTTTTGACGCACTATAAGGACTGTTGGGAGCGTACGGTGTGTTTTCTGTAAAAATCCCCGTTTTTCCTAATGTCCCATACACCTCATCTGTTGAAACATGTAAAAACCGTGCATGTTTAAATTTTGGTTTTATTTGATTGGGAGAAGTCATCCATGTTTGATATGCTTGTTGTAACAAATTAAACGTACCTACAATATTAGTGTCTATAAATTGTTTTGGACCTGTTATAGAGTTATCCACATGTGACTCTGCTGCAAAATGCACAACAGTATCAATTTTATACTTTTTAAATATATTCTCAATTATCCCTATATCACAAATATCTCCTTCAATAAAAGTGTAATTCTTATTGTTTTCTATTTCAATATTAGAAAGATCTGCAGCGTAAGTTAGTTTATCTAAATTTATAATTTGTAAATCAGAATCTTCTGAAATATAATTTATATAATTTGATCCTATAAACCCTGCCCCTCCCGTTATTAAAACATTCTTTTTTATCATTATATTAGATGTATACTTCTAATAATTTTATTCCTTGAGAGGTGCTTTCAATAAGTACATTTTCTATAGTTGCAGGAATTAATATCGTCTCTCCAAAAGAGATAGGTAAAGAATACTCTTGAGTATTAATTGCACCACTACCTTCTACACACATTAATATCTTAAAAGAATCTAGATCTTTATAGTTTCTTTCAAAACTATTTTCTATCTCGATAACACTAGTTGTAAAATAGGTTCCAGAAATAAGATTATTAATCTTGTTTTTATCTTTGCTATACTTTAATTTAAAAGTTTTATCTGCATTATAATCTAATGCATCTAAAGCTAAGTCTGTGTGTAATTCTCTTTCGTTTCCTTCAGAGTCTTTACGATCCCAATCATACACTCGATAGGTAATATCTGATGTTTGCTGTATTTCTGCAATTAATGATCCTGCCCCAATTGCATGTATTCTACCTGCTTTTATAAAATAACTATCTCCTTTAGATATTTTTTCAAAATTAAGCAATTTTGTTATTTCTCCTTTCTCTAAAAAATCTTCGTATTCTTCTTTTGTCGTATCTTTATCAAAGCCAACAATTAAATTTGCATCAGGATCTGCTTGAACGACATACCACATTTCTGTTTTTCCAAAAGAGTTATGTCTTTTTTTTGCTAATTCATCATCAGGATGTAATTGAACAGATAAGTCTTCTTTAGCATCAATAAATTTTATTAATAAAGGAAATTGATCTCCAAATTCTTTATATACTTTTTTTCCTAATAATTCGTCTTTGTACTCAATTATTAAATCCTTTAGTGTTTTTCCTGTAAGCTCTCCATTACAAACTATTGAAATATCATCTCCTACTGTCGATATTTCCCAGCTTTCTCCTACATTTTTTGTTTCTGAGGATTTATTAAGAATAGTTTTTAGTTTATCTCCTCCCCAGATCTTTTCTTTAAGAATAGGGTGAAATTTTATAGGATATAACATAGCTTCGTTTTTTAGCACCTCTTTTAAACATTAAGAAAAATAAATTAAGAATTTATTGCTCCTCTTCTTTAACAAAATTATTTATGGATTTAGACATATATTTAAAGAAATAGAATAAAGAAACTAGCCCTATAAGAAGCATTGGAATAATAAGAAGCATTCTATTATATAACTCTTTACGTTTAGAAATAATATCTCCATAGTCTACTATAGAATAAATTTCTTTATTAAAAACTAAATCATGTTCCTGATTATTGATGGTTTCTAACAACGCCTCTTTTTGTTCTAGTAGTGCTGCAATCGTTGAAGTTTCTGATCCATTAGAAATAACTACCAAATCTTTTGAATCTTGTGATGAATTGTTCTGAAGGTTATTTTTTAAATATTCCTCTATAAATTGTAAAGATTTTTTATTTCGCTCTAAATTTTCTTTTGTTTGTTTCAGCTCTAAACTTGCTACTTCTTTGAAGTAGGTATTCGTTTTAATATAATTTAAAACAGAAGAAGTAATTTTGCTATTATACTCATTTTGTTTATCAAACTCAAAAGTAAGTTTATGATGTTTATAAAAATCTCTAAATCTTTCTTCTTCTACCTTTCCATCATCATATGCCTCCATGATATCTTTAAAAAACTCTTTGTTTTTATATCTTTCCTCTAGGTTATCTAATACATCCGTACCTTTTACAATAGGTTCAATATTTATCTTTTTTAAATTTTCGATATTTTGGTTATCAATCCCTAATTTTTTTAAGAAATAATCATCTTTAAAATTATTCTCTAATTCTTCAACAAAATCATAAATATATTTTACACTATTGTAATTTGGTTCGATTATAATTTCCTGAACAAAATTGTTTTTTGCATTTTGGTTTTGGTCTAAAAGATATCCTGCAACTATCCCTACTAGCAATAAAATAAAGAATAAAATTGCTTTTTTCTTATAAAATGAAACTATAGAAATAACTAATTTTAAGAAATTCTTAAATGCATTTTTGATCATTCCAAAAATTTGCATTAAATCTATTTCATCAGTATTGTTTTCTGTATTCATGTTGTATTTATTATCTTTCTTTAAATATTTGTTCTATTATTTTTTCTGTAATTAAGTACGTTGGTTTAACTCCACTAGTTCCTAATCCGCCTGATGCCAATGTGCTTCCTGTTTCTAAAGGGTTATCAGAGGCGTAATATGCATATCTCACTTTAACTTCTGAACTGATGCTGCTTCTTAACTTTGATGCCGATTGTATTGCTTTTTGATAATGTGCTCCTTCCATTTCTAAACCAATCACATTCCAGGTAGAATCGTGAAAAAACTTTAGAATATCCCTGTTTTGTAAAGATGTTCCTAAAACGGTTATCATAGCTCCATCGTATATATCAATACCATTACCTTCTAGTTCTTCTTTTTTAAGCTCATTTTTAAATGGATAATTATCTGCTGTTCCTTCAAAAACATGAGCAGAAGGTATCATAATATCTCCTTTGCCTCCTTCTAGAATCCCTGCTTTTCCCATTATAGATATGGATTTAACATCTATATGGGTTTTTATTTTATCTTTATTAATATATGGTTTTAGTAGCTCATCCATAGTTTCATAAGCTTGTTCTCCAAACGCATAATCCATTACAATAATTACAGGTTTATTTTTATCTTCAACACCTGCAATAAGTTCTTTTAAAACTCCATCAGCATATTTTGCGGTATCAAATATCTGTACATTAATATTAGCTCCGCTTTGATCTTCAATATAAGTCATCCCTTGCTGCAATGCTATTTTTTCCACTTTTGCTCTTAATCTATCATTTGCCTTATCACTTAAGGATTCATATACATTAAATATCTTTTTGTTTTTAAGCTCTGTTTTTAAAGCTATGGGTACGTATAGCGTGTTCATAACACTATGCATATTTGCGCTAATAATGTGAATTGGCCTTTCTAATAGATCTAATTGTTCTAGTTTATTTTTAATTGTATTTGCCCAAATTTCTCCATGAATATGATGACCAAGTCTTTCTCTTAGTACTGGGCTAAATGTTACGATTCGTTTATTATCTTCAATAGACTCTTCTATAGCTAATTTACCTAACCAATAAATAATGTGTAAAAATCTTTCCTTATTTTCTATACATGAAAAACTACTATAAACAGAAGAAACTTCTTCAAAAGTTCTTCCTAAAATATTAGCAGTATGAGTCAAAGCTACCTCTCTTTCAGCTTTGGTTAAATCTTTTTTTGAAAGCACTGCTTTTTCTAACTTTTGCCAATCTCTGGTTACGTTACCTTGTTCATTGATCACAACGCGATTCATTATCTTATGAGATTCTATAAACAAAAATGTAAGATGTGTAAGAATATCATAAATCTCAGATCGCCCGCGGGTGATCTCTATATTCATTTGTTCTTCATCTATACGGTAACAGTTTCTGCGTCTTTTGGGAGGTACTATAGCTTTAAAATGAGAGTTTTTATAGCCTTCTTCACTAGTTAGATTAATGTATCGACATTCTTCAATACCATATGGCAGTCTATCTATAACATACAACAAGCCATTAAGTTCTACCTTTTCTTCTGCTACAGAGCCATAAATTTCTGGTCGAAGAATCAATAGTGCCTCTCTAAGAGTATCTCCAGAAACCCCCATGGGTTTATAAAAACCTCTATTAAAAAGATGCCGCATAGTAATATACATGCGTTCTATCGCGCTAGAACTTTCTTGAGCTCTGGTTCTTCCTTGTAATATTAGATTTGCCATAAATTTTTCCTAGCAAATATAGTTTATTTGTCTATCATTGCAGTAAGAGCATCTGCTATTTTTCTGTCATTAGAAAGTCTGGGAAGCTTATTTTGTCCTCCTAACTTACCGATAGATTTCATATAGTTTTTAAATCCATCTTTGGGAACTATGGTAATTTTTAGGGTTTCTAATATTTTCCCTTCTATTAAATCGTTATAATATGAGTTTTGTCTTCGTAAGGAATTCTCTATCTCTAAAGTTAATACTTTTATATCTTTTGGAATTTCTCTAAATTCTATAAACCATTCATGGTAAGGCAATTTTTTATCTTTCGGATTTACTTGTGGTGCAACGGTAAAATCATTAATTATCGTTCCTGTTTTTTCTGCTCCAATACGGATTGCCTCATCTACTTCTTTACCAATAACATGTTCTCCAAAAGCAGATATAAAATGTTTTATTCTTCCTGAGACTATCACTCTGTATGGTGAAACATCGGTAAACTGTACCGTATCCCCAACATTATAGGCCCACAATCCTGCATTAGTAGAAACCAACATTACATAGTTAATTCCTTTTTGGACCTCGCCAATAGTTAACCTTTTAGGGTTCTTTTCAAAAAACTCATCTGCTTTCACAAATTCATAAAATATCCCTGAATCTAATTGCAATAGCATTCCTTTTTTATTTTGACTATCCTGAAAAGCAAAAAACCCTTCTGAAGCTGGATATAATTCTATTCCTGCAACTCTCCTACCAATTAGTTTTTCAAAAGTCTTTTTATAAGGTTCAAAATTCACTCCTCCATATATAAAAAGTTCAAATCCTTTAAAAAGTTCTCCTATTGTTTTATTGGTTCTTTGTTGTAGTTTTTCAAAATACATCTGCACCCAAGGCGGAATACCACTAATCACTGCCATATTTTGATCTATAGTTTCTTCAACAACAGCATCTACTTTTTTCTCCCAATCTTCCATACAATTGGTTTCCCAGCTAGGCATTCTGTTTTTCTGAAGATATTTGGGAACGTAATGTGCTACAATACCAGAAAGCCTGCCAAGCATTATTCCATTCTTTTCCTCCATTTCGGGGCTTCCCTGAAGGAATATCATCTTACCATCTACAAAACTGGTTTTACCCGTTTCTTCTATATAACATAAAATAGCATTGCGTGCCGCTTTTATATGAGTAGGCATAGAATCTTTGGTTAAAGGAATATATTTTGCACCACTTGTAGTACCTGATGTTTTTGCAAAATATAATGGCTTACCAGGCCAGAGAATATCTTTCTCTCCTGCCACAACTCTATCTACATATACTTTTAGTTCTTCATAATCCCTAATAGGAACATTTTTTGCAAAATCTGAATATGTTTTTATATTTTGAAAACTATGATCTTTTCCAAAAACAGTATGTTTTGATTTATCTATTAAACTCTTAAAAACTTCTTCTTGAGTTTTTATAGGGTTAGATGCCCACTTATCGATTTTTTTACGAATATATTTGGCAAATATTTTAGCTCCTATTCTTTTTAAAGACATATATGATTATTGTTCAAAATCAATGAAGTTAGTTGGATCTGTCGGGTATCCATCTCTCCATAATTCAAAATGTAAATGAGGTCCTGTAGATAATTCTCCTGTAGAACCTGCTGTAGCAATTACTTCTCCTATTTGAACCTGTTCTCCTTGCTGCTTAGATAACGAAGCATTGTGTTTATAAACAGTGATCAAATTATTGTTATGCTCTAATATAATTACATGACCTGTCTCTGCTGTCCATTCAGAAAAAATAACAGTTCCTGAAGATGCTGCTTTTACCGGAGTATCTTTTGGTACTGCTATATCTATACCATAATGTTTTTCATTTACATTATAACTTGAAGTGATGTTACCTTTTACTGGTGGAAATAGAGAAAAATCAGAATTTGATTTTTCACTTTCAAACAAACTATACTTATCTTCTTTAGATACTTCTTCTCTAAGCTGTATATCTTGTTCTGAAGGATTAAGATCTACTTCTTCTGGATTAATCTTTTGAGATTGTATTGCCGAATCTACATCAAACTCTACAGTTTTTACATCTCCTGTAAGTACTTTTCTTATAGATTTATAATATTTTTGATTAATTGCAATTACTGATTCTAAAGAATCTGTTGTCGCTGCTAATCGAGTCGCTCTTAGGTTTAAAGATGTAGAAGAGTAACCAGGGATATATTCTCTTAATGGAGTAAAGGCAATTAAAAATGTTGTTCCTGCAATAAGAACTATAGAGGTTATAGTAACCATTACAAAAACATTAAGTCTATTAAGTTTAAAAGATATACGCTCCTCAAAAGTATCCTCATTAAGAATAACCAAGCGATACTTATTAAGTAGCTTTTTAGTTATCTTTTTTTGTTCTTTATTCTTTTTTGCCATAGATTACATCTTCTATAAAGAATGTTCTCAAATCGGTATTATTAATCGCAAATATACATAATCTGTCGATATCAGAATATAACGTTTTAGATATATAAATCGTCTTGCAAAGCTTATAAAATTATTCTAAAATTTAATTTTAAAGACCAATCCTCCTTCAAAAATCTTGTTTATTTTACAATTATTGACTTGTGATCTTAAATATGAGGTAAATAACAACTCTTTCATGGTTAAAGATTATTAAAATTGTGTGGGTTTCATCATTTCTTACTAACTTTGTACTCTAATAGTTTAAGATCATGATATTATCTAGTATATTTTTAGGAATGATAGGTCCATGGCAAATTGCTCTAATCGTAGGAGCTTTATTACTTTTGTTTGGAGGAAAGAAAATCCCTGAATTAATGAGAGGACTTGGTAGTGGTATAAAGGAATTTAAGGATGCAACCAAAGAAGATGATGAGGATCCTAAAATAGATGAGAAAAAATAATTTGGCACTAAGCCACGAAGTGTGTAATTAAAAAATATCGAGGGTTGCAACCCTCG
>CAYGUC010000002.1:0-18222 GCA_964353005.1 uncultured Flavobacteriaceae bacterium
AATTTGTACACTAATATAAACTAAGATTAAAATTCATTAAACATGGCAAAGGAAACTTTTGATCGTTCCAAACCGCACTTAAATATTGGTACTATTGGACACGTTGATCACGGTAAAACAACTTTAACTGCTGCTATCACAAAAGTATTGGCAGATGCTGGATTTTCTGAAGCAAAATCTTTTGATCAAATCGATAATGCACCAGAAGAAAAAGAAAGAGGGATCACAATTAATACATCTCACGTAGAGTACGCTACAGAAGCTCGTCACTACGCACACGTTGACTGTCCAGGTCACGCCGATTATGTAAAGAACATGGTTACTGGTGCTGCTCAAATGGATGGAGCGATTTTAGTGGTTGCTGCTACAGATGGTCCAATGCCACAAACTCGTGAGCATATCCTTTTAGGAAAACAAGTAGGTATACCTAGAATCGTTGTATTCATGAATAAAGTGGATATGGTTGATGATGAGGAGCTTCTTGAGTTAGTAGAAATGGAAGTAAGAGATCTTCTTTCTTTTTATGAATATGATGGAGATAATGGTCCTGTAATAGCTGGATCTGCATTAGGAGCTCTTAACGGAGAACAAAAATGGGTAGATACTGTTTTAGAATTAATGAGAGCAGTAGATGCTTGGATCGAACTTCCTCTTAGAGATGTGGATAAGCCTTTCCTTATGCCAATCGAAGATGTATTCTCAATCACAGGTCGTGGTACTGTTGCAACTGGTCGTATCGAAACTGGAATTGCTAACACTGGAGATCCTGTAGAGATTATCGGTATGGGGGCTGAGAAATTAACTTCAACTATTACTGGTATCGAAATGTTCCGTCAAATCCTTGATAGAGGTGAAGCTGGAGATAATGCTGGTATCTTATTAAGAGGTATTGAGAAAACTCAAATATCTCGTGGTATGGTTATCGTTAAGCCAGGAACTGTAACTCCTCACAAAAAGTTTAAAGCTGAGGTATATGTTCTTAAGAAAGAAGAAGGTGGACGTCATACTCCATTCCATAATAACTACCGTCCTCAGTTCTACGTTCGTACAACTGACGTAACAGGAAATATTGCACTTCCTGATGGTGTTGAAATGGTAATGCCTGGAGATAACTTAACAATTACTGTAGAGTTAATTCAAACTATTGCAATGCATGTAGGTCTTCGTTTTGCTATCCGTGAAGGTGGTAGAACTGTTGGAGCTGGTCAGGTTACTGAAATCTTAGACTAATACATTATAGTATATATAAGTTAAGGTATTCGTTAAAGCGAATACCTTGATTTTATGTTACGGGTTTAGCTCAGTTGGTAGAGCACTGGTCTCCAAAACCAGGTGTCGTGAGTTCGAGTCTCTCAACCCGTGCAAAGTCGATTGATAATTTCATCTTTGGGTTATTAGTCGATATTAAATAACGAGTTTTGTTGCAAATCAAAAAAAGTACTTTTTTTTGATTTGTTTAAATAATATAAATGATGGCTGGACTAGTAAATTACATCTCAGAATCCTATAACGAATTAAAAAACCATGTTACTTGGACTCCTTGGGCAGAAGCGCAAAGACTTACTTTGATTGTAATCGTTTTTTCGGTTATTTTTTCTTTAGTTATATGGGGAATTGATACTGCGTTTAGTAATCTTATAGAGTACTATTTTACTTTAGTTAAATCTTAAAAAATTAAAATGGCTGAAGTAGATAATACGAAAAAATGGTACGTGGTAAGGGCGGTTAGCGGTCAGGAAAATAAAGTAAAAGACTACATAGAGCGAGAGATTGCACATATGGGACTTGAGGATTATATTTCCCAGATTCTTGTTCCTACCGAGAAGGTAGTGCAAATTCGAAATGGAAAGAAAATAAATAAAGAAAGAGTGTATTTTCCTGGATATGTTATGATTGAAGCTAACTTATCTGGAGAAATACCGCATATAATTAAATCTATTAATGGGGTAATAGGTTTTCTTGGTGAAGTAAAAGGAGGAGATCCTGTGCCATTAAGAAAATCAGAAATTAATAGAATGTTAGGTAAAGTAGATGAACTTGCTGTTAAAACAGATAATGTTGCTATACCGTATACAATAGGAGAAACAGTAAAAGTAATAGATGGTCCATTTAATGGATTTAATGGAACTGTTGAAAAAGTGAATGAAGAAAAACGTAAGCTTGAAGTAATGGTAAAGATTTTTGGTAGAAAAACACCATTAGAGTTAAGTTACATGCAAGTAGAGAAAGTATAATAATTGTTACATTATAGATCCAGAATTGTTCTTTTGCTTCCACTTACAGAACAATTCTAATTTAAAATTAGAAAAATGGCTAAAGAGATAGGTAAAGTAGTAAAATTACAAGTGCGTGGAGGAGCGGCAAACCCATCCCCACCAGTTGGACCTGCTTTAGGTGCTGCCGGAGTAAATATCATGGAATTCTGTAAGCAATTCAATGGTAGAACACAAGATAAAGCTGGTAAAGTATTACCAGTTGTAATAAATGTGTATAAAGACAAGTCTTTTGACTTTGTTATAAAAACTCCACCAGCAGCTGTTCAGATACTGGAAGCAGCAAAACAAAAAAAAGGTTCTGGAGAGCCTAATCGTAAAAAAGTAGCAAGTGTTACTTGGGATCAAGTTCGTGCTATAGCAGAAGACAAAATGCAAGATTTAAATGCGTTTACTATAGAATCTGCTATGAAAATGATCGCTGGTACTGCTCGTTCAATGGGTGTAACTGTAAAAGGACAGGCTCCTTTTTAATCCAAAAAATTTTACAAAATGGCAAAAGTAACCAAAAAGCAAAAAGAAGCAAACGCTAAAATCGATAAGAATAAAGCGTATTCATTAAATGAAGCTTCCGCTTTAGTAAAAGAAATAACAAGCACAAATTTTGATGCCTCTGTGGATATCGCTGTTCGTTTGAACGTAGATCCACGTAAAGCAAATCAAATGGTACGTGGAGTAGTAACATTACCTCATGGGACAGGAAAAGATGTCAAAGTATTAGCATTAGTAACTCCAGATAAAGAAGCTGAAGCTAAAGAAGCAGGAGCTGATTTTGTTGGACTTGATGAGTATCTTGATAAAATTAAAAACGGTTGGACAGATGTAGATGTAATCATCACTATGCCAAGTGTTATGGGTAAATTAGGACCATTAGGTAGAGTATTAGGGCCTCGTGGATTAATGCCAAACCCAAAAACAGGAACTGTAACAATGGATGTTGCAAAAGCTGTATCTGATGTTAAAGCTGGTAAAATTGATTTTAAAGTTGATAAAACTGGTATTATTCATGCATCTATCGGGAAATCTTCTTTTGAAGCTGAAAAAATAGCAGGAAATGCTAAAGAATTAATAACAACATTAGTAAAGTTAAAGCCACAGGCATCTAAAGGAATATATATAAAATCTATATATATGTCTTCAACGATGAGTCCTGGAGTCGAAGTTGATTCTAAAAGCTTTGCTGGGTAATTAAGATAAACCATTATGACAAGAGAAGAAAAATCATTGGTAATTGAAGACTTAACTGCTCAGCTTGCTGAAAATTCTATTATTTATTTAGCAGATATTTCAGGGCTTAATGCAGGAGCAACTTCAAACTTACGTAGAGCTTGCTATAAAGCAAACGTATCATTAAAAGTAGTTAAAAATACACTCCTTGCAAAAGCAATGGAGAATTCAGATAAGGATTTTGGAAATTTACCAAGTGTATTAAAAGGTAATACTTCCATATTATTTGCTGAAACAAGTAATGCACCTGCAAAGGTTATTAAGGAATTTCGTAAGAAATCTGAAAAACCTCTATTAAAAGGAGCATTTGTAGAAGAAGCAGTATTTGTTGGTGATGAAAACTTAGAGGCTTTAGTAAATATTAAGTCTAAGGAAGAAGTTATCGGAGATATTATCGGTCTATTACAATCTCCTGCTAAAAACGTAGTTTCTGCGTTAAAATCTAGCGGAGGTAAACTAGCAGGTATCCTTAAAACATTATCCGAGAAAGAAGGATAATCATTATAGTGTACGCACTTTTTAACAAATTATATTTCAATTAAAAAAAATTATTTAAAACGATAGAAAATGGCAGATTTAAAAGATTTCGCAGAACAATTAGTTAACTTAACGGTAAAAGAAGTTAATGAGTTAGCTGGTATATTAAAAGATGAATATGGTATAGAGCCTGCTGCTGCTGCAGTAGCTGTTGCTGCTGGTGGTGCTGGTGGTGGTGAAGCTGCAGAAGAGCAATCAGAATTTGATGTAATCCTTAAAGCTGCAGGTGCTTCTAAATTAGCAGTTGTAAAATTAGTAAAAGAACTTACTGGTCTTGGACTTAAAGATGCTAAAGAATTAGTGGATGGAGCTCCTAAAGCAGTAAAAGAAGGAATAGCTAAAGATGAAGCTGAAGCTCTTAAAGCTCAATTAGAAGAGGCTGGAGCTGAGGTTGAGCTTAAATAAGCTTACCGTATATTGACATATAGGTTTAGACCCAGAGAATGATCTCTGTGGTCTAAACCATTTTGCGTATATAAACATTAAGTGTTAAAATACGCACCTTTTTTAAATTTTAATTTAATTCCGTCCATTGATGTTAGCAACGCAAACTGAAAGATTGAATTTCTCTTCTGTAAAGAATAGACCTGATTATCCTGACTTCCTAGATATTCAGATCAAATCCTTTCAGGATTTCTTTCAATTAGAAACAAAATCTGAAGAAAGAGGAAACGAAGGTCTATATAATACCTTCATGGAAAACTTCCCGATTACGGATACTCGTAATCAATTTGTATTAGAATTTTTAGATTACTTTGTAGATCCGCCAAGATACGATCTTCAAGAGTGTATAGAAAGAGGCCTTACCTATAGTGTGCCATTAAAAGCACGTCTAAAATTATTCTGTACAGACCCAGAACACGAAGACTTTGAGACTATTGTTCAGGACGTGTATTTAGGTACAATTCCTTATATGACACCTAGTGGTACTTTTTGTATTAATGGTGCAGAACGTGTAGTAGTATCTCAATTACACCGTTCTCCTGGGGTATTCTTTGGACAATCATTCCATGCAAATGGAACCAAATTATATTCTGCAAGAGTGATTCCTTTTAAAGGCTCTTGGATAGAATTTGCTACCGATATCAATAGCGTAATGTATGCTTATATCGATAGAAAGAAAAAATTACCAGTAACGACTCTTTTCCGAGCAATAGGTTTCGAAAGAGATAAAGATATTTTAGAAATATTTGATCTTGCTGAAGAAGTAAAAGTTTCTAAATCTGGATTAAAGAAAGTCTTAGGACGTAAATTAGCTGCTCGTGTATTAAATACTTGGCATGAAGATTTCGTAGATGAGGATACTGGAGAAGTTGTTTCTATAGAACGTAATGAGATTGTTTTAGATCGTGATACTATTTTAGATAAAGATCATTTAGAAGAGATTATTGACTCTGGAGCTAAGGCTATATTATTACATAAAGAAGATAACCAAAAAGGAGATTATGCAATTATTCATAATACTCTACAAAAAGATCCTACCAATTCTGAAAAAGAAGCAGTAGAGCACATATATCGACAATTACGTAATGCAGAACCGCCAGATGAAGAAACTGCAAGAGGTATTATAGATAAATTATTCTTTTCTGATCAGCGTTACAATCTTGGAGAAGTTGGACGATACAGAATGAACAAGAAATTGGGATTAGATATTGCAATGGATAAGCAAGTACTTACCAAAGAAGATATCATTACCATTATAAAATATTTAATAGAATTAATTAATTCTAAAGCTGAAATTGATGATATTGATCACCTTTCTAACCGTCGTGTTAGAACTGTGGGAGAGCAATTATCGCAACAGTTTGGAGTTGGTCTAGCACGTATGGCACGTACAATACGTGAACGTATGAACGTTAGAGATAATGAAGTATTTACGCCTATTGATTTGATTAATGCTAAAACTTTATCTTCTGTAATTAATTCATTTTTTGGAACAAACCAATTATCTCAGTTTATGGATCAAACAAATCCATTAGCAGAGATTACACATAAGCGTAGACTTTCGGCATTAGGACCAGGAGGTTTATCTAGAGAACGTGCAGGTTTTGAGGTGCGAGATGTACATTATACCCATTATGGTCGTTTATGTCCTATCGAAACTCCAGAAGGTCCAAATATTGGATTGATATCCTCTTTAGCGGTTTTTGCTAAAGTAAACTCTATGGGATTCTTAGAAACACCATATCGTAAAGTTACAGATGGTAAAGTAGATATAGCAGAGTATAGATATTTAAGTGCAGAAGAAGAGGAAGAAAAACTGATAGCTCAGGCCAATATTCCCATGACTGATGAAGGAGATATTACTGCAGATAAAGTAATTGCTAGAATGGAAGGGGATTTCCCGGTAATTGACCCAGCAAATGTTAATTATGCTGATGTTGCTCCTAACCAGATAGCCTCTATTTCAGCATCATTGATTCCTTTCTTAGAGCATGATGATGCAAACCGTGCATTGATGGGATCAAACATGATGCGTCAAGCCGTACCATTATTAAGAGTAGATGCTCCAATTGTAGGAACAGGATTAGAACGTCAAGTTGCTTCAGATTCTAGAGTACTGATTAATGCAGAGGGAGAAGGAGTTGTAGAATATGTAGATGCTCAAAAGATTACCATAAAGTACGATAGGACTGAAGAAGAAAGAATGGTAAGTTTTGATAGTGATTCTAAAACATATGAGTTAATAAAATTCCGTAAAACAAACCAAGGTACCAATATTAACCTAAAACCTATCGTTAATGTAGGGGATCGCGTTAATAAAGGTCAGGTTTTATGTCAAGGATATGCTACAGAAAAAGGAGAATTAGCTCTTGGTAGAAATATGAAAGTAGCTTTTATGCCTTGGAAAGGGTATAACTTTGAGGATGCGATCGTTATTTCTGAAAAAGTAGTACGAGAAGATATTTTTACATCGGTTCATATAGATGAATATTCTTTGGAGGTTAGAGATACTAAATTAGGTAATGAAGAATTAACTAATGATATTCCTAATGTTTCTGAAGAAGCGACTAAAGATCTGGATGAAAACGGAATGATCCGCGTTGGTGCAGAGATCAAACCAGGAGATATTCTTATAGGTAAAATTACTCCAAAAGGAGAAAGCGATCCTACTCCTGAAGAAAAATTATTAAGAGCAATCTTTGGAGACAAAGCAGGAGACGTTAAAGATGCTTCATTAAAAGCTTCTCCTTCATTGCATGGTGTTGTAATTGATAAAAAATTATTTGCTCGTGCGATAAAGGATAAAAGAAAACGTTCTCAGGATAAAGAAGATATTGAGATTTTAGAACGATCTTATGATACTAAATTCGAATTACTAAAAAATGATTTAGTAGATAAATTATTTGCTATTGTTGGTGGAAAAACTTCTCAAGGAGTTATGAATGACCTAGGAGAAGAAGTACTTCCAAAAGGTAAAAAGTATACTCAAAAAATGCTTAATAGTGTTGATGATTATGCGCACCTTACTAAAGGAGTATGGACTACCGACGATAATCTAAATAGTATGGTTGCGGATCTTATTCATAACTATAAAATTAAAGAAAATGATTTACAAGGGAATCTGCGAAGAGAGAAATTTACAATCTCTGTAGGAGATGAATTGCCTTCTGGAATCATAAAATTAGCTAAGGTTTATATCGCTAAGAAACGTAAACTAAAAGTAGGAGATAAAATGGCAGGTCGACATGGTAACAAAGGTATTGTTGCTCGTATCGTAAGAGAAGAAGATATGCCATTCTTAGAAGACGGAACACCAGTTGATATAGTGTTAAATCCACTTGGGGTACCATCTCGTATGAATATAGGACAGATTTATGAAACTGTTTTAGGATGGGCTGGACAAAAATTAGGTAGAAAATTTGCTACTCCAATTTTTGATGGTGCTACCTTGGATCAAATTAATGGATTTACTGATGAAGCAGGAATTCCAAGATTTGGACATACATATTTATATGATGGAGGAACAGGAGATCGTTTCCATCAACCAGCTACAGTGGGTGTAATCTACATGCTGAAACTTGGACACATGGTTGATGATAAAATGCACGCGCGTTCTATCGGTCCATATTCATTAATTACGCAACAACCACTTGGAGGTAAGGCGCAGTTTGGAGGTCAACGTTTTGGAGAGATGGAAGTTTGGGCATTAGAAGCTTATGGTGCTTCTGCAACCCTACGTGAAATATTGACTGTTAAATCTGATGATGTAATAGGAAGAGCAAAAACATACGAAAGTATTGTTAAAGGTGAGCCTATGCCAGAACCAGGATTACCAGAATCTTTTAATGTATTAATGCATGAATTAAAAGGTCTTGGTCTGGATATCAGATTAGAAGAATAGTAAAATGAATTTGTACCCTAAGAGAATTCATAGGGTACAAATTTATATTTGTACTATTCAATTTTAAATTACAATAATTCTTTAGCAACCATATATTATGGCAAGAAATAATGATAAGAATACAGTAAAGAGATTTAATAAAATCTCTATAGGTTTAGCATCTCCTGAGTCGATTTTATCGGCATCACAAGGAGAAGTGCTAAAACCCGAAACTATCAATTATCGTACTCACAAACCGGAGCGTGATGGTTTGTTCTGTGAGCGTATTTTTGGACCTGTGAAGGACTTTGAATGTGCTTGTGGTAAATATAAAAGAATTCGTTACAAAGGTATTGTTTGTGATCGATGTGGGGTAGAAGTTACCGAAAAGAAAGTGCGTAGAGACCGTGTTGGTCACATTAACCTTGTTGTTCCTGTGGCTCATATTTGGTATTTCCGTTCTTTACCAAACAAAATAGGATATTTATTAGGTCTTCCATCTAAGAAATTAGATATGATAATTTACTACGAGCGTTATGTAGTAATTCAACCTGGTATTGCAAAAAATGAAGAAGGAGAAGCTGTACAGAAAATGGATTTCCTTACAGAAGAAGAATATTTAAATATATTAGATAGCCTTCCTCAGGAAAATCTTTATTTAGATGATACAGACCCTAATAAGTTTATCGCCAAAATGGGTGCAGAATGTCTTATCGAAATCCTTAGAAGGATAGATTTAGATGCACTTTCTTATGAGTTAAGACATAAGGCAAATAACGAAACATCAAAACAACGTAAAACAGAAGCATTAAAACGTCTTCAGGTTGTAGAATCTTTCCGTGATGCTAACAAAAACAGAGAAAACCTTCCAGAATGGATGGTTCTTAAAGTTGTACCAGTAATTCCACCAGAATTACGTCCGTTAGTACCATTAGATGGAGGTCGTTTTGCAACATCAGATTTAAATGATTTATACCGTCGTGTAATTATACGTAACAACCGTTTAAAGCGTTTGATGGAAATCAAAGCTCCAGAGGTTATTTTGCGTAACGAAAAGCGTATGCTTCAAGAATCTGTAGACTCATTATTTGATAATACACGAAAAGCTTCAGCTGTTAAAACAGATTCTAACAGACCGTTAAAATCATTATCCGATTCTTTAAAAGGTAAGCAAGGACGTTTTCGTCAAAACTTACTTGGAAAACGTGTGGATTATTCAGCACGTTCGGTAATTGTTGTAGGACCAGAATTAAAGTTGTTTGAATGTGGTCTTCCAAAAAATATGGCAGCAGAACTTTACAAGCCATTCGTAATTAGAAAATTAATTGAAAGAGGTATTGTAAAAACAGTAAAATCTGCAAAGAAAATAATAGATAGAAAAGAGCCCGTGGTTTGGGATATTTTAGAAAATGTTCTAAAAGGACATCCTGTATTATTAAACCGTGCTCCTACGCTTCACCGTCTAGGTATTCAGGCATTTCAGCCAAAACTTATAGAGGGTAAAGCAATACAATTACACCCATTAGTTTGTACTGCATTTAATGCAGATTTTGATGGGGATCAGATGGCGGTACATTTACCATTAGGTCCAGAGGCAATTTTAGAATCACAATTGTTGATGTTAGCATCGCATAATATTCTTAACCCAGCAAATGGTTCTCCTGTAACAGTTCCTTCTCAGGATATGGTACTTGGTCTGTATTATATGACCAAGTCTCGAAGATCTACTCCAGAATTGAAAATTGATGGAGAAGATCTTACATTCTATTCTCCAGAAGAAGTTATTATCGCATATAATGAAAAACGACTTAATATTAATGCTAATATTAAAGTTCGTACCAAGGATATTAATGAAAGTGGAGAACTGGTAACCAAAATAATAGAAACCACTGCTGGTAGAGTTTTGTTTAATGAAAAAGTTCCAGAAAAGGCTGGGTATATTAATGAAGTATTAACCAAAAAGTCACTTAGAGACATTATTGGAGATATTTTAAAAGTAACCAGTGTTCCTGAAACTGCAGAATTCTTAGATGAAATTAAAACTTTAGGATATAATTTTGCATTCCAAGGAGGACTTTCTTTCAGTTTAGGGGATATTATTATCCCAGCAGAAAAACATACCATGATTGCAGATGCGAATACGCAGGTAGATAATATTGTTGCAAATTATAACATGGGATTAATTACCAATAACGAGCGTTATAATCAGGTAATTGATATTTGGACTTCTACTAACGCAGAGTTAACAGAGCTTTCTATGAAGCGTATTAGAGAAGATCAACAAGGATTTAACTCTGTGTATATGATGCTTGACTCTGGTGCAAGGGGATCTAAAGAGCAGATTAGACAGTTAACAGGTATGCGTGGATTGATGGCGAAACCTAAAAAAGCTAGTTCTGCGGGTGGAGAAATTATCGAAAACCCAATTCTTTCTAACTTTAAAGAAGGACTTTCGATTCTTGAATACTTTATCTCTACTCACGGTGCTCGTAAAGGTCTTGCAGATACCGCACTTAAAACTGCCGATGCAGGATATTTAACTCGTCGTTTAGTAGATGTAGCACAAGATGTAATTGTTAATGTTGAAGATTGTGGTACACTTAGAGGAGTAGAAGTTTCTCCATTAAAGAAAAATGAGGAAATTATAGAGGGACTTGCCGCTAGAATTGTAGGTAGAACTTCCTTAGTAGATGTTATTAATCCATTAACTCAAGAGGTACTGGCAGAAGCAGGTGTTGAGATAGATGATGCAACAGCAAAAATTATAGAAAATTCTCCTTTAGAATCTATCGAGGTTCGTTCTGCACTTACTTGTGAGGCTAAAAAAGGAATTTGTGTAAAATGTTATGGTCGTAATCTTGCAACTGGTAAAACAGTTCAAAGAGGTGAAGCTGTAGGAGTTGTTGCTGCTCAGTCTATTGGAGAACCAGGAACACAGCTTACCTTACGTACATTCCACGTGGGAGGTATTGCAGGTAACATTTCTGAAGAAAACCAATTGAAATCTAAATTTGCTGGTAAAGCTGAAATAGAAGAACTTAAAACGGTAAAAGGAGAAGATAATGAGGGGAAAGAAGTAGATGTAGTAATTTCTCGTACTTCTGAAATCAAAGTTATTGATCCAAAATCTAAAATAGTTTTAAGTACTAACTTAATTCCTTATGGTTCTTTATTATACATTAAAGATGGAGACACATTAACTGCAGATCAAGTTATTTGCCAGTGGGATCCATATAATGGTGTGATTATTTCAGAATTTGCTGGTAAAGTAAGATATGAAAACATAGAACAAGGTATAACATATCAAGTAGAGATTGATGAACAAACTGGATTCCAGGAAAAAGTAATTTCTGAATCTCGTGATAAGAAAAAAATACCAACACTTCATGTATTAGGAAAAGGCGATGAAGTATTACGTTCTTATAACTTACCAGTTGGAGCTCACCTTATGGTAGATGATAATGATAAGATTGGAGTAGGTAAGATTTTGGTTAAAATACCTCGTAAATCTGCTAAAGCAGGAGATATAACAGGAGGTCTTCCAAGAGTAACCGAATTATTTGAAGCTCGTAATCCATCTAACCCAGCAGTAGTTAGCGAGATAGATGGTGTGGTTTCATTCGGAAAAATTAAACGTGGTAATAGAGAAATAATCGTAGAGTCTAGAATAGGAGAGGTTAAGAAATACCTTGTTAAGCTTTCTAATCAAATTCTTGTTCAGGAAAACGATTATGTACGTGCAGGAATGCCATTATCAGATGGGTCTATAACGCCAGAAGATATTCTTAAGATTAAAGGGCCTTCAGCAGTACAACAATACTTGGTGAATGAAGTACAGGAAGTATATCGATTACAAGGTGTAAAGATTAATGATAAACACTTTGAGGTTGTAGTACGCCAAATGATGCGTAAAGTACGAATTCAGGATCCAGGAGATACTATTTTCTTAGAAAATCAACTAGTACATAAAGCTGATTTTATTGAAGAAAACGATGAGATCTTCGGTATGAAGGTTGTTGAAGATTCAGGAGATAGTGAGAAGCTGAAAGAGGGTCAGATTATTTCTCCAAGAGATTTAAGAGATGAAAATTCAGTTTTACGTAGAGATGATAAGAATTTGGTAGTTGCCAGAGATGTTTCTCCAGCTACAGCGACACCGATACTGCAAGGTATTACAAGAGCTTCGCTACAAACCAAATCTTTTATTTCTGCAGCATCCTTCCAGGAAACTACAAAAGTGTTAAACGAAGCCGCTGTAAGTGGTAAAATTGATGATCTTGAAGGTCTTAAAGAAAATGTAATTGTAGGGCATAGAATCCCTGCAGGAACAGGTATGAGAGATTATGAAAGCATCATTGTAGGTTCAAACGAAGAGTTTGAAGAAAGAATGGAACAACGACGAGAAGTTAATTATAACTAATAGAAATAGCCTGCCTTTTTAGGCAGGCTTTCTTTTTTACGAAAAGATTCTAAAAAAGGATTATCGAAATGGCAGAAAATAAAAATCAAAACCAGAACCAGTTAAATATTGAAATAGATGAAGTAGTTGCTGACGGCGTATACAGTAATCTAGCAATTATTAACCATTCCGTTTCAGAATTCGTAGTGGATTTTGTTAATATAATGCCTGGAAGACCTAAGAGCAAGGTGAAGAGCCGAATTATTTTAACTCCCCAACATGCAAAAAGATTACTAAAGGCATTAAATGATAATGTAAATAGGTTTGAATCTGCTCATGGGGAAATAAAAGATTATGAGCAGCCACCAATACCTATGAATTTTGGACCGACAGGAGAAGCTTAAAATATAATATTTATAAGAGTCGTGAATTATGAAAATCTATAAATATTTCTTTTGATAAAGCTATTACTAAAACAAAAACCGATTAAAATAATTTTATTTTAATCGGTTTTTGTTTTCTGTAAGGTTTACTGCTTTTTGTTTAAAAACATTAAAACTCAGAGGTAAAGTGAAATTGAATAGAAGGATATTTTTGTTGTGTCATTTGTAAGCTAAAAGAAGAGTCTGCAAAAAACACCAACTGTCCTCGTTTATCTTTTGCTAAAAACTTGCTTTTAACACGTTTAAAGTCTTTAAATTCATCGTTTTCAGGATCTTTTGGGCTTACCCAGCAAGCTTTGTGAACATTTAGATTTTCATAAGTACACTTTGCTCCGTATTCGTGTTCTAATCTATACTGTATTACTTCATACTGCAGTGCACCAACGGTTCCAATAACTTTTCTTCCATTTAATTCTAGAGTAAAAAGTTGTGCCACACCTTCATCCATTAACTGATCTATTCCTTTTGCCAATTGTTTTGATTTCATAGGATCGGCATTATTTATATATCTAAAGTGCTCTGGAGAAAAGCTAGGGATTCCTTTATATTGTAAAATTTCACCTTGGGTAAGTGTATCTCCTATTTTGAAATTACCAGTATCATGTAGCCCCACAATATCACCAGGATAGGAGATGTCTACAATTTCTTTTTTTTCTGCAAAAAATGCATTTGGACTTGAAAACTTTAGCTTTTTGTTATGTCGTGTATGTAAGTATGGTACATTTCTTTCAAAAGTTCCGGATACAATTTTTATAAACGCCAGACGATCTCTATGCTTAGGATCCATATTAGCATGAATTTTAAAAACAAATCCTGTAAATTCTTTTTCTTCAGGTAAAACAAGTCTTATATCACTTTCTTTAGGTCTTGGAGGAGGAGCTATAGTTACAAAACAATCCAACAACTCTCTAACTCCAAAATTATTTAATGCAGAGCCAAAAAATACGGGTTGTAAATTTCCGCTTTGATAAGCTTCCTGATCAAATTTTGGATATATTCCATCGATTAATTCTAATTCTTCACGTAGAGTATCAGCTGCCTGATCTCCAATTACTTTGTTAAGGTCCTGAGACGATAAATCAGATATTTTAATAGTTTCTTCTATATTTTTTCTACTATCCCCACTAAAAAGATTAATATTTCTTTCCCAAATATTATATATACCTTTAAAATCATACCCCATTCCTATAGGAAAACTTAAAGGAGTAACTGTAAGTCCTAGTTTTTGTTCTATTTCATCTAAAAGCTCAAAAGCATCTTTTCCTTCGCGATCCAATTTATTAATAAAAACAATCATAGGGATGTTTCTCATTCTACAAACTGAAACTAGTTTTTCGGTTTGTTCTTCAACCCCTTTTGCAACATCAATAACCACAATAACACTATCTACAGCAGTAAGTGTTCTAAAAGTATCTTCTGCAAAATCTTTATGTCCTGGGGTATCTAAGATGTTTATTTTAATTTTTTTGTAATCAAAAGCAAGAACAGAAGTAGCAACAGATATACCTCTTTGACGCTCTATTTCCATAAAATCACTAGTTGCCCCTTTTTTTATTTTATTCGATTTTACGGCACCAGCTTCTTGGATAGCACCTCCAAAAAGAAGTAATTTTTCGGTTAACGTTGTTTTTCCAGCATCTGGATGTGAGATGATTCCAAAGGTTCTCCTTCTTCGTATTTCGTCTGTAAATTTCATCTGTTTTTCTTTATTAATCTAAGTTGTAATATAGGATTCTCATTTTTGTATAAGAATACAGATATTACTAAATAATTCCCCTTTTTTTAAATGTTCAAAAACATTAGATATGATATTATGAATTTATTTCAAGATAAATAATCAAGGGGATGCAAATATAATACTAAAATATACAATACGAAGCTATGTTATTTACATCTGTAAAATCGATCTTGTATAGCGTTACAGTATTCTTAAAAAGTAATTTATGAACTGTTTAACCATAATATTTTTCGTACGAAACATGTACTTTTTATACTTTTTTGTCGATACTTTATGTTTTTTGTCGAAAAGGTGTTTTTTTTTCATAAAAAACTATAAAAAAACAGAAATCTATTATCATATTTGTACCAGTATGCATTTACGTTATAACCGTAATTTATTTATGGTTTCGTAGATAAATTTGTAAAAACACCATCCCCCTTAGGTTTTTACATTACAACCAAAAACACATTGTCAAAATGAAAAAAAATACGTCTTTGTTATTTTTTTTTAAACATAACTATATACAGTTGTATATACATGTTTTTTCTTTATTGTATTTTCTGTTTTCAGAAAATACAAATAAAAGTATTCCCTCTTCTTATTTAAAAAAATACTATTCAGAAATGTTTAGGGATATAACACAAACTATTTCATCAACTTTTATTGATCTATTCATTTGTCAAAGCGAAAAAACTTTGATCAGACATTGCAGTTTTAAAAACAATTCACACAATTTTAATAGGCTATTATATCACGTATGATAATTTTTACGCAACTTTCACACAAAAAATTTTCTTTACAGATAAGGATTATTTCTATTATAATGTTACTTTTTTTTAGTGACATATATGCACAAAATTTATTAACGAACCCTGGTCTAGATTTTGCAGGAACAGATTGTACTGCGGATAATGCAGGAGATGACTTCGCACCAGATGGCTGGAATAAGATATATACACCAGATAGATCTACCGAAACACAAAGGGCATGGTTTATTGTTAAATCACCAAGACCAGCATCACCTAATGGAGGATGTTATTTTGGTTTTAGAATGTATGGCAATACCAGAGAAGGAATTTCTCAAAATATAACTCTAGTCGGGGGAGTGCAATATTCGTTTTCTTTTGATTATCTTATAGAAACAAGACCTGGATTAGCAGCTTGTGTTCCTCAGTTAGATATCAGATTAGATGGAGTGGTAATGGCTTCCGTTCCTGTATTAAACACAGAAAATGTGTGGGAGAGACCAGTCATTACTTTTGTAGCACCATCGAGTGGTACTTTTTCTTTTGAGTTTACATCTGGAGGAACTTGCCAAAATACATGGAATTTTGTAGACGACTTAGTTTTAGAAATGGTGCCGCCAGATGTTACGATAGCAGATGCCAGTATTGTAGAAGGTGGAAATATGACTTTCCCAGTAACCCTAAGTAATGCAAGTTCTGCTGATTTAACACTAACGTTTACATTAACCAATGGTACTGCAGGAAATACTGATTATACCACTACTGATATCCAGATTACCATACCAGCAGGAAATACTACTGCGAATGTGGTGGTTCCTACCACAGCAGATACTATAGACGAGTTAGACGAAACCTTTACTATAGGAGTAGGTAGTGTAGATTCTGGTACAGCAGGAGATACTACCGATACCGCTATTGGTACTATAATAGATGATGATGCACCAAACATTACGATAACAGACGCCAGTATTGTAGAAGGCGGAAATATTACTTTTCCTGTTACTTTAAGCAATGCAAGTTCTACTGATTTAATAGTAACATTTACGTTAACCAACGGTACTGCAGGAAGTACGGATTATATAACCACCGATATCCAAATTACCATACCAGCAGGGGATACTACAGCAAGTGTAGTGGTTCCTACCACTGTAGATACTATCGATGAATTAGATGAAACTTTTACTATAGGAGTAGGTAGTGTAGATTCTGGTAAGGCAGGAGATATTACCGATACCGCTGTGGGTACTATATTAGATAATAATACACCACCAGATATTACGATAGCAGATGCCAGTATTATCGAAGGCGGGAATATCACTTTCCCGGTTACCTTAAGCAATCCAAGTTCTACAGATTTAATACTAACATTTACATTAACTAACGGTACTGCGGGTAATGCTGATTATACCACTACCGATATCCAGATCACCATACCAGCAGGAGATACTACCGTAAATGTAGTAGTTCCTACTACAGTAGATACTATAGATGAGTTAGACGAAACTTTTATTATTGGAGTAGGTAGTATAGATTCTGGTAGAGCAGGGGACACTACCGATACCGCTGTGGGTACTATATTAGATAATGATGCTGCACCAGATGTTACGATAGTAGATGCCAGTATTATTGAAGGTGGGAATATCACTTTTCCGGTTACCTTAAGTAATCCAAGTTCTACAGATTTAATAGTAACATTTACATTAACCAATGGTACAGCAGGAAACTCAGATTATACGACTACCGATATCCAGATTACTATACCAGCAGGAGATACCACAGCAAGTGTAGTGGTACCTACTACAGTAGACACTATAGATGAGTTAGATGAAACTTTTACTATAGCAGTAGGTAGTGTAGATTCTGGAACGGCAGGGGATACTACTGATACTGCTGTGGGTACTATATTAGATAATGATGCAGCACCAGATATTACGATAGCAGATGCCAGTATTATTGAAGGCGGGAATATCACTTTCCCAGTTACCTTAAGCAATCCAAGTTCTACAGATTTAGTAATAACATTTACATTAACTAACGGTACTGCGGGTAATGCTGATTATACTACTACCGATATCCAGGTTACCATACCAGCAGGAGATACTACAGCAAGTGTAGTAGTTCCTACTACAGTAGATACTATAGATGAGTTAGATGAAACTTTTACTATAGGAGTAGGTAGTGTAGATTCTGGAACGGCAGGAGATACTACAGATACCGCTGTGGGGACTATATTAGATAATGATGCTGCGCCAGATATTACGATAGCAGATGCCAGTATTATCGAAGGCGGGAATATCACTTTTCCGGTTACCTTAAGCAATCCAAGTTCTACAGATGTAACACTAACATTTACATTAACTAACGGTACTGCGGGTAATGCTGATTATACGACTACCGATATCCAGATTACCATACCAGCAGGAGATACTAATGCAACCGTAGTGGTACCTACCACAGCAGATACTATCGACGAGTTAGATGAAACTTTTACTATAGCGGTAGGTAGTGTAGATTCTGGAACGGCAGGAGATACTACCGATACTGCTGTGGGTA
>CAYGUC010000002.1:18322-183186 GCA_964353005.1 uncultured Flavobacteriaceae bacterium
GTAGGTAGTGTAGATTCTGGAACGGCAGGAGATACTACCGATACTGCTGTGGGTACCATATTAGATGATGATACAACACCAATGATTTCTTTAATAAAAACAGGAGTAAAAAGTGGTTCGTCTGTAGGAGATATTATTACATATACATTTACTGTCACAAATACAGGTAATGAAACTTTAACAGATATAGTAATAGATGATCTTTTAACAGGAAGTGTAAATTTACCTGTCATTCCAGGAACATTAGCTCCTAATGAAATAGGAGTAGCAACTGCTACGTATACAATTACACAAGCCGATATTGATCTTGGAGAAGTAATCAATAGTGCAACTGTAATAGCTAAGGACACAAAAGGAAATATTATAATAGATGTTTCAGATAGTGGAGATGAAACTATAGATACAGATAACGATAATGACCCTACTAATGATCCTACTATCACAGTTTTAGATCCTATGTATAATTTAGCGTTAACCAAAAAAGGAATATATATAGATACTAATAACAATGGAATCCCGAATGTAGGGGATCAAATACAATATACTTTTACTATAGCAAATACAGGTAATATGGTTATAACAAATATAACTATTAAAGATCCATTACCAGGGGTAGAAGTTAAAGGAGGTCCTGTTGATTTAGAAGCAGGGGATATCGATACAGATAGTTTTACAGCGCTGTATACTTTAACAGAAGAAGACTTGCTGCTAGGTAGCGTATCTAATCAGGCAATGGCGGTTGGTCAGGATCCAAATGGAACTGAAGTAATGGATATATCTGATGATCCTTTAAATGATACTAACCAAGATTTAGATAATGATGGGGACTATGAAGACGTAACCATAGTGATACTGGATTTAAAAGACGATATTATAGTGTATACAGGGATTTCACCTAACGGGGATGGGATTAATGATGTATTTAGAATAGTAGGATTACAAAACTTTCCGAAAAACACATTGCAAATATATAACCGATGGGGAGTTAAAGTTTTTGAGCAGGATGGGTATGAGCAACCAGGATCTAAATTTTTTGAAGGAATTAGTAATGGAAGAGCGACCATGAATAAAGAAAAACAACTACCCGTAGGAACATATTATTATATGTTAGAATACGAAAATGCTAGTGGAATTAATAAATCTAAAGCAGGCTACTTGTATATAAATAAATAAAATGTATTTGGAATATTATATATTTGTTATTCCCTAAATCGAATGAAATACTTATGAATAAAGAGTTAATAATATTTATGTTGGTCATTTTTGGTATTGCTTCAACTTCTGTTAGCGGTCAACAAGATGCACAGTACACTCAATATATGTACAATACGGTAAGTGTTAATCCAGCCTATGCAGGTAGTCGGGGAGTACTTAGTATTATGGGGCTTCATCGTAGCCAGTGGGTAGGATTAGATGGCGCACCGCGTACACAAACCCTAACCCTTAATACTCCAATAGGAAGTAGTGAACGTATGGGATTGGGTTTATCGATTGTAAATGATGAAATAGGCCCTACCGATGAAACCTATTTTGATATAGATTTTTCGTATACCATACCAACTTCAGAACAAGGAAAATTAAGTTTTGGTCTAAAAGCAGGAGGACATTTATTAAATGTAGATTTTCAAAGATTATCTCAATTTAATAATAATGATGCCTTATTTGAAAATAATATAGATAATAAATTTAGTCCTAATGTAGGGATAGGAGTGTATTACCATACAGATCGTTCGTATATAGGTATAAGTGCCCCTAATTTATTAGAAACAGATCATTTTGACGAGAGTACCACAAGTAATACTAGTACTGCAGTAAGCTTTTTGGCAGAAGAAAGGATTAACTATTATCTAATAGCAGGACATGTATTTAATCTAAGTGATGACGTAAAATTTAAGCCTGCAATCTTAAGTAAGCTAGTTTTTGGAGCACCATTACAGGTAGATGTATCTGCTAACTTTTTACTGTATGATCGCCTTACGTTGGGAGCAGCGTATCGTTGGAGTGCGGCAGTAAGTGCAATGGTAGGTTTTCAAGTATCCGACTCTATGATGATTGGTTTTGCCTATGATAAAGAAACTACAGAACTAGGACAAACCCAATTTAATGATGGTAGTTATGAAGTAATGTTGCGCTTCGAGCTTTTCAAAAAATATAACAGAATGCTAACCCCACGTTTCTTTTAAACACAAACTCACAATATAATTAAATGAGAAAATATTTACTTAAATCGTTGTTGCTTGTTATTTTACTCTTTTCGGTAAATAACACTCTTTTTTCTCAAGAAAAAAAATTGCAAAAAGCCAAAGAACAGTTTGATAGATACCAATATATTGACGCTCAGGAAACCTATCTTAAAGTAGTAAAAAAAGGATATAAAAGTGCAGAGCTTTTTATGAATCTTGGAGATAGTTATTATTTTAACAGTCAATTTGAAGACGCTCTTAAGTGGTACGAAGAGCTGGTGAACACTTATCCGGATCAGGTCAAACCAGAATATTATTTTAGATACGCGCAAGCATTAAAAACTAAAGAGAGATACGAAGAATCGAATACGTACATGCAAAAATTTGCAGATCTTAGTGAGAATGATCAACGTGCAAAATTATTTGAAAAAGGAGAAGATTATATAAAACAAATCGATTTTCAATCTGGTAGATTCAAAATTAAAAATGCTCCTGTTAACTCTGTTTTCTCAGACTTCGGAACCGCTTTTTACGGAAAAAATGTAGTCTTTAGCTCTTCTAGAGATACTTTAATGTTAAAGAAAACAATTCACCAATGGAATGATGAAGCGTTTCTTAACCTTTTTGAAGTAGAATACGATTCTGTAAATGATAGTTATTCAAAAATAAAAAGATTTAGTGGTGTAATAAATTCTAAATTTCATGAATCTACTCCCGTTTTTACTAAAGATGGAAACACCATTTATTTTACAAGAAATAATTTTAATAACGGAAAACTGGGTAGAGACGAAAAAGGAACGAATAAACTAAAAATATACCGTTCTAAAAAGAATGAGGAAGGAAAATGGAGTGAACCAGAAAGCTTGCCTTTTAATAACGATCAATATTCTGTTGCCCATCCTGCATTAAGTAATGACGAAAAAACATTATATTTTTCCTCAGATATGCCAGGGGGTAAAGGACTCTCAGATTTATATGAGGTTGCCATTATAAATGATGGTACTTTTGGAGAACCAAAAAATATGGGAGAAGTAGTCAATACCGAGGGTAAAGAAACATTTCCTTTTGTAAGTGCCGACGATCAACTATATTTTTCCTCTAACGGAAGACATATAGGCTTAGGAGGATTAGATGTATATGTAACCAGTCTCGATTCTAAAACTCAAGAAGAAAATGGTGTAGTTAATGTAGGAAAACCTATTAACAGCTCAAAAGATGATTTTGCTTTTATAGTAGATACAACATCTAAAATAGGATACTTTTCCTCTAACAGAGGAGGAGGTAAAGGAGGAGACGATATATACAGTTTTGTACAATTAGAGGATTTAAAAAATCCTTGCGAGATTACTATTACGGGGTTAATTACCGATAAAGATACTAATGCATTATTACCTGGTACAAAAGTTTCTATTTATAACAGTGATAATGATCTGGTACAAAGTTTTGTGGCAGGAGAAGAGGCAACCTATACCCAGATAGTAAAATGTAAATCTAAGTATTTTGTAAGAGCAGAAAAGGAAGAGTACGTTACCTTAGAGAAATTGATAAATACTTTGGATAAAACAGAAACCATAGATACACCTCTTGCCTTAGAAAAGAAAATAAAATCTGCCGATGTTGGAGATGATCTTGCAAAAATACTATCATTACAACCAATTTATTTTGATTTTAACGGATCAGAAATACGTATGGATGCAAAAGTAGAGCTGGCCAAGGTGATTGAAGTGATGAATCAGTATCCTACCATGAAAATAGAAGTTAGATCCCATACAGATAGTCATGGAGAGGATGCTTATAATCTGGATTTATCAGAAAGAAGAGCAAAATCAACAGTACAATATATTATAGATAATGGGGTCTCTGCAGATCGTATAACAGGAAAAGGATTTGGAGAAACCCAACCAGTTAATGATTGCGGTAATGATACCAATTGTGATAAAGAAGAATATCAGTTAAACAGACGAAGCGAATTTATTATTATGAAATAATCTCAATTAGGGTTTACTTCTTAAAGGATAGCTTCCTTTGATAATAACATATAATTACATGTTTAACAAGCTTGCTATAAGTTTATTAGTAGCATACACACAAAAAAATGCCTTTTAAGGCGTTTTTTTGTTTGATATAAGAGCCTTATTATCTGCACGCAGAGACACCTTAACTAAAATATATCTCGTCCTAAAAGTTTATATTAATCCTAAAACAACTTTACAACGTATAAAGAAATAGTGGATCTCTCGCCGCTGGCAGGAGCATATATTTTAAAAATGCTTGTCTTGTGCTCGACTCTGTCGGGTACCGTATCACTAATCTTTGCCCTGTAATAAACAAATTATTATCCTCTTTAGCATTATTTTAAATACTTGTGCAGATTATGATTTACTGGTATGATTTTGTAATTTTGATGCAATTTAAAAGAATGGAAGAAGAAGAAAAAGTTATCCTTGTTAACGAAAATGATGAGCAAATTGGGCTTATGCCTAAGCTGGAAGCACATCAAAAAGCAATATTACACAGAGCATTTTCTGTATTTGTTATTAATAGTAAAAACGAACTAATGCTACAGCAAAGAGCACAGCATAAATACCATTCTCCGGGTTTATGGACAAATACTTGTTGTAGTCATCAAAGAGAGGGAGAAACTAATATAGGAGCAGGAATGCGAAGGCTTCAGGAAGAAATGGGATTTATAACCACCTTAAAAGATTCGGTGTCCTTTATATATAAAGCTCCTTTTGATAATGGACTCACAGAGCATGAATATGATCATGTATTAATAGGGAAGTATGAAAAAGACCCTGTTATTAATCCTGAGGAAGTAGCAGACTGGAAATGGATGTCTATCGAAAAGGTAAAGCAAGATATGCTGGATCACCCTGAGGCATATACAGAATGGTTTAAAATAATTTTTGAAAAATTTTATTCACATATAACCTTATGAGAATTAAAGCATGTAGAGAGGCGCATTTTAATGCAGCACATAGACTATACAGAAAAGATTGGAATGACGAGAAAAATTTTGAGGTTTTTGGTAAATGTAGTAACCCCAAATATCACGGTCATAATTATGAACTTATTGTAGCTATAATAGGAGAAATTGATCCAGAAACTGGGTATTTAATGGATCTTAAAATCCTAAAAGAATATATTAAAACTGAAGTAGAAGATTATATGGATCACAAAAATCTGAATGAAGAGGTGGAAGAATTTAAAGATGTAAACCCTACCGTAGAAAATATAGCAGTTGTAATTTGGAACAGGCTACGTAAAAAAATAGCTTCTACATACGATATAGAAATAACCTTATATGAAACTCCACGCAATTTTGTAATCTATAAAGGAGAATAAAAGGATTACGTTGAAGTAAAACCAAACTACTCTATAAAACGAAATTTTATAGAGTAGTTTGGTTTTACTAACAAATATTTAAATGAAAACACTAATTTTGCACAAAACAAATTTGATATGGCAAATAAAAGAGACCTTAAGAAAGATATAAACTACGTTTTAGGAGATATTATAGAGGCAGTTTATTTATGGGAATTAGAAAATCCTGAAAAAGATAATAAATCAGGAGAAGCAATTATAGAAGAAGCAATAACATCTTTTGATGGATTTATGGCTAGAGCTAATGAGCGTAAACTAGAAAATGCAAATAAACATTTTAAAACTCTTCGTGAGGATTTAGAAACAAAAGCTAATGATTTGGTGAAAAAAGTAAATTCACTATAATTTTTTTTAAAAAATGTTTGCAAAAACAATTCTAGAGATTATATTTGCACTCGTTTTTTGCCGATGTAGCTCAGCTGGCTAGAGCAGCTGATTTGTAATCAGCAGGTCGTGGGTTCGAGTCCCTCCATCGGCTCTTCAAAAAAGTCCTGAATAAAAATTCAGGACTTTTTTTTGTGCACATCATTAAACGATTCGTATTCGTACTTTATTGATCCATTATCTAAATATGGTTTGTCATTGGAGTTAGTTTATCAATTAACGTAACGATTGACTACATAATAAAATCCGTATAAAAGACAGGCATAGCCTATCCTTAGCTTAACGAAGGATACGGTGGTACTTCGATAAACTCAGTAGAGCTGTGAGAGGTTTAGTGGTAAAATCCCCTTTTCCTACTCGACTATGCCTTATTTTCCTTATGCAATATGATGTAATATTTTTTTTGAACCTTTCTATAGACATTTGTAATGTATTGTCAAAAAGCTAAGTAGATAATTTTGGTAACTAGGAAAAATGCCTAATTATTAAAAACTAGTAAATACCCTGAGAATAAAACCAAGTTGTCAAAGTAATTTTGAAACGTAATTAAAGGAGAAGTAATTAATTGAGTAGCTACTATCATTTCTTTTGATTACAAAGGTGGAATCTGAAAAACCTATCGAATAGAGTAGGAAAATAATTAAAATTATACAAATGGAAGTATTACAAATTAATGATCCGACTTCAAGTTTTGCAGCAATACTTGATAATAATGAAATTCCGATTGGCGTGACTGATTTTGCTTTATGTCAAATTTGTCGTTTAACAATAAATGGAGAAGTTATAAATAATCCTGCCGCTGATCTCCATTGGGATATTGACGGTAATGATAGAATTAAAAATGCAACTTTAAATAATCAAGGATGGTTTGTAGATAACTTTTTTAGAGAAGGTATGCCAAACTTTTTATATTTTATGAATTCTTTTGATGATGAGACACAGCAAGGTATATTAGATCATTTAAGAAATGCAGATGGAGGAGTTCTTTACATTAATAATGATCAAGCACGAAATGTACGTAATGAAGAGTATCAACAAAATTATTCAGCCTCTCTCCGAACAATTGTAGAAGGACATAACTTATTATACCCAATTATAAGAGATGCTGCTGTACAACCACCTGATAGGGAGCTAAATTTTCAAGTTCATGTACTATTTAGAACAAATAATACAATAAGAATTGGAGCTGGGTTTTCATGGAAATTTCAGGAACAACAGGGTGGTGTTTTTATTGCTTCTCTAGGTGAAGGAGGGAGTAATGAATATATTGGTCGTGTAATGCAGTGTATTGCTTATCAGAATACACTAATGCATACAGATTACCGTTTAGATATTGATTAACTTATAATTGTAACTGTTGGAGAAAGATCAATAAAGTATTTCTAGTGGTATTGGCAGTAGCTCAAAGTCCTATTCTCTAGATACTACCATTACCATATCTAGAGGTAAAAGAAAAGGATACGTTTTTAGGATAGACTACATAAATAAAGCGCAAACTTCGATTTGGTGAACCGCCTGTTACGAGACCCATACTGATTGTCCTGAGCTTGTCGAAGGATACGATGGTACTTCGGTAAACTCAGTAGAGCTGTGTGAAGGGTGCACTCCGCTATCTAATGATGGCGGAGACATCTACACGATTGGGCTAAGTACTTTTTCAAATTCATCTAAATCTAAAATAGCTCTTCGAATAGCACGATAGTCATTTTGAGGTACACTTACAAATTCCAAACCATTTTCAGTTTCTACCTCAAACAAACCTTTAGGCGCTTTACTCGTATTTATCAAATCGACATAACAACCGTAATCTACACTATAAACGTTATACCTAACACCAGGGTCATCTTTTCCAGCAATACTTTGTTTTATTATGTGAATTACTCTAGCGTCATATAAGTATTCTATTAATGGACTATCAATGTCTGTTCTCAATAGGAATGCTCTTGCATTTCTAATACCAATAACTTCATCAATTATCCATCTTAAAAGTTTTAAAGCTTTAGGGTTAGCTGATACTGCCTTTTCTTTGTCTCTATTATACCAGACTCTCGATGCAGATCTAATTTGCGTTATAGAAATTTTTTTACTTCCAGCTTTCATAGCAGCTTGAACCAAAATATTTATGGCATCCCTAGGAACACCTTCCGAGGCCCTTACAAATTCTTCGAAAGCACCAGTTTGAGTAAAGGTTAAATTCACGAAATCATCTGCATATTTAAAAGTAACGGAATCTGGTAATAAAGGTAATAGGTGTTTATAAATTAGATTCTTAAAAAAATCAAGAGAAAGATATTCGTTATTATCAAATACCATATATTCATCTAAATTTAAACTGGTTACATCTGCACCTATTTCCAATCCAATATATTCAGCTGTTGATTTTGAAATTCTGAACTTTGATCTATGTTCTATAGCTCCAATTTTGACAGTAATTCCATAAGTAGGAAATAACGTTCTTCTTATTAAATCGCCAAGAAATGGCTGTAATTCTAGAGGGATTTCCGCCCATTCATCAAGGACAATCCATATTTCATATGGTGAAATTAATTTTATTATTCTGGCAAAATCATTTTGGATTGAAGGAAAGTGTACTCTATGTTTTTCAATACCACTTAGTTTTGTCCTAATCTGATTTTTATCACTTGATGTTTTATTATCGCTAATGCCAAATGATGGGTTTGCGCTTAATGAAAATTGCGAAGATTGATCTTTGGTGTTTTCAGTTTCTGACACATCTTCTTTCTCCACAGGACCTAATATTTGAACTTCAGAAATAGATTCAGCTAAATTGTCCAAAATAGGACCAATTTTTGATAAATCAATTTAATCAGATTGTTCCAATGAAAAATCTAAAATTTGATCATGTATGTTTGAAAGAGTATCTACAAGTAAGCGAGTCGCTCTCTCGGACAATGGAATGCTTTCGTCAGAATAAATTCCACCAGTTGATCCAATTGTTCTGAGGTCAATATTAATACAACAATGCCCTTCTTTCCTTTTTTGAGAAGTTAAAAAGCTTAATACGTGAGTTTTTCCAGTTCCTCTTCGACCATAAAGAATCTGATGATCAGGATTAGTGAGCATTGTAAATAATGGACCAACATCCACAAATGTTTCAATTAATTGATCACTAGAGTATTTTTCAGCTCTCTTTCTTAATTTTAATATCGAAGTGTTAATTTCTGTACTCATTCATTTTAGTATTTTGCCCAACGTTTAATGTATGAGTCGGAATACCCCCTTTGGGTGTTATGACTTCATACATTTGTGTTACAAACTTTTTTAATCAAGTTTGATAATTTTTTTGTATTCAATCCTTTTAGTGCTTTTATTTTCTACCAGAATCTTAGCTATATATATTCCTTTTGTGAGTCTAGAGAGTGTTGAAGATGGTATTGAAATATTTTTCTCTCCTTTGGAAAATTCCCCCAATTTTTGTTTAATAATTTGATTACCACCTATACCAAAAACGTTCAACACTATATTACTTGTTAAATCTAAATTAAGTTGTATATATAACTTTTCCTTAAAAGGGTTTGGGTTAAAATTCACCTCGCTATTATAGTTCTTCTTGTTGAAATTCATTTTTGCTGATGAACTATTCGAATTATTCCCATCAAAATCCCCAACGAATAATTCTTGACTTTCAGCACCAAAATTAGTAAGCCAAACCAAAGGAGAAGGTTTAAACTTGTTAATTCCATTCGACAGAGCTACGCGATATTCCGAATCAATTTGTTTTGGACCTTTCTTCCATATTAAAATATCATCTAAACCATCTCTGTTGAAATCCCCAATTTTTAATTCTTGTACTCCTGTACCAAACCCTTCTTCCCATAAAGTGTCAGAGGAATATGGGAATTCTACTCCATTTGAAAGAGCTACGAAAAATTTAGAATCACTCTTATTCCATATTAATAAGTCATCTTTATCGTCACCATTAAAGTCACCAATTTTTAATTCCTGACCTACAACTCCAAAATTACTAAGCCAAAGAGAAGGCCAAGCTCCCTTAAATTCATCAATACCGTTTGAAAGAGAAACATAATATTTAGAATCGGATTGATTAACACCTTTATTCCATATCAATAGGTCATCTTTACCATCTCCATTAAAGTCACCAATTTTTAATTCTTGACTAGCAACCCCAAATCCTTCTTCCCATAACAATTTGGAAGATTGCACAAACTTTTTCCCGTTTGACAACATCACATAAAACTTAGATTGATTGTTGTCTCTAATGAGTAAATCATCTCGACCATCCCCGTTAAAATCTCCAATATGTAATTCATTACTATTATCTCCAAAGTTATTGAGCCATTCTGATGGCCAAGGTGTTTTAAATTCATTAATTCCATTTGATAAAGAAACATAATACTTAGAATCAGATTGATTAACACCTTTATTCCATATCAATAAGTCATCCTTACCATCTCCATCAAAATCGCCAATTTTTAATTCCTGACTAGCAACGCCAAACCCTTCTTTCCATAATGTATCTGGAGAATATGGAAACTCTGTTCCGTTAGAAAGAGCTACATAAAATTTGGATTCATTTACTGTATTTCCACTATTTCTTATTAATATGTCATCGGTATCATTATTGTTTAGGAATGGAATATTTTTAATATCTGGTTGTGCTATATATACTTCTAGAGGCTGTAAAGTTTTATTTTCAATATTAGGGATGTGGAATATTTCATTATCATCATGACTTCCATTGACTGCAATATAATAGTATTTATTGTCAGTACCTTTGAATAATCCTGTATGAAGGTTGCCTATTCTCGCGGTATTTAACAAGTCTCCTTTGAAAATATGTTGATTGTTTTTTAGTTCTAAAGCTAACTCTTTTGTGGCTTCCCAAAGTTTATATCTGATATCATCTGAAGAATAATCGGCGTCATTAATAAAGTCTCCTCTTCTCCAGAACATGACACCTGTTGCTCCATATATTATAGAAGTATAAGCCTTTGCCTTATTAGCATTACGATATATGACGCTATCATCTATATTTGGATCTTCTTTATTCGCTTCTAAAAATAGAAAAGAAGGTTTAATCGTTTGAGTTTTTATACCTCTAATGTATTGTGTTCCATTTCGAATAGCATCTCCTCCTATAGAATAATGTTGATGTGACGCAATATCATACGAGACTTGATTAGTGAAATCTCCTAAAGAATTACAAGGAGTAGATGTATTATAATCAAGTGGACAAGGAATTACAAAATCTAAAAAAGTTAAGGAATTTGGGTCGTTAGTTTTCAGGGTATGATTCCAATTATTTAACATTATATAAAGATTATCTTCAGAGCCAGCCATAGCTTTTAAGCCACTTAATGGTTCATCTAGAATATACAAATAATCATATGGTTTGTTTTTCCAATAATTACTAATTTTTGTTGTGGCATCAATAGATTTATCTTTAACAGTTTGTTCAGATGAATTAATGTAATTATCATCAAATTCACCGTTTCCTACCAATAAAACTTTATCTTGCATATATGATTTTTCTTTCCCTTGATCAATATATATTGTATTAAAAGACCCAAATTCTCTATTAAAACTGACTGCATCTGTAGATATATGATCGGGGTCTAATGGGTTATAACCTCTTGGATACCATATTCCTATAGGAAAGAATTTTTCTCCATTCTTATATAACCATTCATTATCACTAGTCATTTGCCCAAATGATGGTGTTATTGAAGTTAAAAAAATTAAAAGTAAGTATATGCTTCTGTTCATTATAATAAGTTTTTATTGTTTGTAACGTTTAATAGATGTGTCGTAGCAGAGCAAAATGTTACCTTACTTTTCGATATTTCTGCGCATTGGTTGCTAACTTTTACTTTCTGCAAGCATTGCGCCTTACCAAAAATGCAATAACCTTTCGATTTATCACTAAACTTTGCTCTGATTTATATATAATGTGTGTGCCTTGAATGGTAAATATAGTTCATTTAGATGAACGTCCCAAAGGGTTAAAGTCCCGTATGCACGGAGTAGTGTCCGTAAGCAAAGTAAGTGGCAAGGTGGTTTAGGGTGACCTATACACTAAAGTAAGCCAGACTACGTAGTTGGTACTGACGAACAGAAACTGGATACTGAGGCTGTTTTAATTTGGATAAGCTAGCACATCATAGTAACGTCCACAAGAAAGGGTTAAGATAGTAGATTCAGCAGTCATTAATTAGAGGGTATTTATCTTACCGAGGGAGATCTCCAGAGCCACGAGTTGGCTGTATGGAGAAGTCAGCAGAAGTCATAGCAGGTATAGAAAACGAGTTTTGTAGTAGTAACACATAGGTCTCACAAGTAAAAAAAATATTGATTTATCATTAAGGAATGGGTTCCAAATCTTAAATTCTTTTCGTCTATTCGAAAATCTAATGGATTTGGAAAACCTTTTGAAGATATGTAGTAAAGAGAATAAATATTTCCTAAAACTTGGTCAAATGAATTTTTTCGTATTTAAAATCACAGTCACTTCCAGAGATTCTAAAGTTCCTGAGAGTGAGTTTATAATTTTAGATGCTCCTTCATAATTATCTCCACGCAATTTATTGTCCTCAATTTGTTTAAAAAACTTAATAGAATTTATACAAATTATTCCGTTTTCATAGAGGTCAGTTATGTTCTTCAAACTTTCTATTTTCAAAAAAAATCTAATAAGCTTACTAAGGGAAATCTGAAATTTCAATATTTTTACTATAGGTAAAATAAACGCCTCTAAATTTATTGAATTACAAAATATTAATTGTTTTTACTCCTAAGTCATTATCATTGTTTATGTGGTTGTTAATCAGTCTCGTAATTTGTTAAATAGCACTCTTTTAGCTCCAAAATTTGAAATTTCAAACCCCACAATTTTTTGATCAGTCCTTAGAAATTCCATTTCAAATCTGAAAGTATTAATTCCTGAAAATTTGTCGTTTCCGATTGTGGTTAATTCCATATCGGTCAATCTTTGGTGAGTTAAAATTAAGTTTTCATCTATAACTTTGATTTCATATTTTGTTGTCAATTCGTCACTTTGATACTCACCAACAAAGTCCGTTAATATGTTATTATATGTTTTTTTCTTATCGCTAGTTTGACTATCAAATTTTTCTACAGTTGGTGTTTCAACAAATTGTTCTTTTAAATATAAATCTGCTATTGGCAAAATTTCCCCTAGTGTTTGAAAATGTTCATTATTGCTTAAGGCAATAATAGAAAGACTATTTTCAGGAAACCTCGTTATAACTGCCCGAAAACCTGCATCGTGTCCACCGTGGCTAATTACTTGTAATCCTTTATATTTCCAAAGAAGTTGACCTTTGGCGTGATATGTAGTGTCGTTAGGTATTGCTGCCCAAACAACTGATTTGTTATTGTCTAGTTGTGAGACTTTATTAAATTCTTCGATTAATTGTAGGTCGCCTAATTTTGGACTTTTGAAATTGTTAGTCCATTTTACCAAGTCTTCAACGGTGGTCATTAAACTAGTTGGTCCAACATTAGAATAATTCAATTTTCTTTTTACGAAATGGTTGTTTTTTCTTTCGTACGAATATGCTCTGTTTTTTAGTATTTTTTCGAAGTCATCATAAAATTGTGTGTTTTCCATCTTTAAAGGTTCAAAAATGTTTGTTTTTGTAAACTCAGCAAATGATTGACCCGTTATTCGTTTTATAATTTCTGCTAAAAGCGTGTAGCCTGTGTTGCAATAACCGAATTCAGTTCCAGTTTCAAAGTTGAGTTCTCTTTGTTTCGATGCCAACTTTAAAATTTGTTCTGTTGTTATTACGTCCTCTAATTGCCAACCAGCAAGTGTAAGAGTTGCCCATTGGTCCCTCAGTCCACTTGTATGTGCAAGTAAATGTTTAATTTTAATTGGTTTTCCATATTCGGGCAATTCAGGTATATATTTTCTTACTTCGTCCTCGAAAGAAATTTTGCCTCGTTTCTCCAACAAGTAAATTGCAAAAGCGGTAAACTGTTTTGAAACAGATGCTACGTGAAAAATTGTTTTAGGTGTTATAGGAATGTCGTATTCGAGATTGGCCATTCCATAGCCTTTTTTAAATATAACTTTTCCGTTTCTTACAACTGCAAGTGCAACACCAGCTGTTTCGGAATTATACTTTGCAAATAAGCTATCTATTTTCCGTTCAACGTTTCCTTCCGAGGATTGAGAATAACAAAAACTGGTTTCTAATATAAGAAATATTAATAGTAGTGTTATTTGCTTCATACAATGTTTATTTTTATAAAATTGAGCATCTTTATATTTATCGAAGATAAATAATTAATCTAGAGGGTGCAATTCCAGAAACACCGAACCAAGCTTCTAACCTCTATTCTGGATAATAGGTATACCACAAAAGACAAAAATTGTGTATTGCAAGAAGGAGGCAGGGGATAAATCAAAAGAGATTACCGTACAATTCGATTTCTTAGAATTTAGTTTCCATCCTATGAGGATTAGATTAAAGAAAGGAGGATGTTTTTTACAGTATGATTGTAAAATGAGTCGAAAATCTAAGAAGCGTATTCTAGAAGATTTGAGAGATATGAAACTTCATGCTAAAACCCAATGTAACTTACAAGACTTGGCATTTTTGCTAAACTCTAAAATTAGGGGTTGAATACATTACTATGGTAAAATAAAGCGTAACTCCCTAAGACCTGTCTTTTATTACCTCCATCATCGAATTCTTAAATGGATTTTGAACAAGTATAAACGCTTCAAAAAAGTCGGGTTTTAGCTGTAAAATGGCTAAGGGGTATTGCTAGAGATTATCCAACTATGTTTTATCATTGGGAATTAGGTTATCAATTAACGTAACGATTGGCTACATAATAAGAGCCGTATAAGAGATTGGTGTAGCTTGTCCTGAGCTTGACGAAGGATACGGTTCTGAGAGAGGTTTAGGGATGAAAATCCTCTTTTCCTACTCGACTGTGTGTAGCTTATTTTGATTTTTTTAGGATTTCATAAGCTTTAAGTCCCCCTTTATCTATAAAAATGATACTTTTTTTTCTGTTCTCCACTAAGATGCGATCATCATTTTCGTATATAACTTTAAGAGTATCTAATTGTTGATCTAAAAACAGTAACTCATTTGTTTTATCTATTTTTGAAATAACTATTTCATACGGTTGTCCTCCACCAAGTTTTGAAGGTATGTTAAAATACAAATACTTTCCAAAAAAGAAGCAGACTGCAAGTAAAATTATTGAATCGGTCATTATTCTAGATCCATATGTCTTATCCCCAATATCACCAAGAGCTAGAAAGAAAATAATGGTAAGTGTAAAATTAAAGATCAACAAAAACTTAACTATGTCATAGTGATAACTTAAAATAGAAAAGACAATAATTAAAAGAAAAATAGATGGAAGGACAATAATCAAAAAACCAATATTATTCTTTGGAGTTTTTCCAATTAGAAATATTCTAAATCCTAAATAAATGAAAGTGAGAATTATGACAGAAATAGAAGCCAACCTATTATAAGATTGCAAATCATTTAGATCAATTAAAAACGGAGTAGTAATTAATGTAATGAATAATATATTTGAAATACCCAGAATTAAACTTGGCCAAGACTTAGTTAAATCATCAGTCATTGTCGTTTTTGAAAACGAAAATTTCATCGAAATGAAAACTACACTGATAAATACTAAAACTAATATGCCCGCTTTTAAATAAGTGAAATTTATAAGGTTATAATCATTGAATCCAAATTTACTAAGATGTCCACTTATTACAATAAAACCTAATATATAAATTACAGGAACAAAAATGGGTAATAGTTCGGTATATTTTTTTAAACTCTCATTCATTTGTTAATACCTTGATAAGGTTCTTTAAATTAACGCTAACGTCTATGTATAAGAATAGTTGCGGTTTTGTGTGCGAGGATTTTCCGAAGGAAAATCAGACGTAACAAAAGCGCAACGACCTTTGTTTAAGCCTAAAAAAGCAATTACTTTTATACTGTGTGTGTCCAGCATGGGCATCTATTATTTATCGAAGATAAATAATTAATCTAGAGGGTGCAAGTCCCTTATGGGAAGGGGTTACCCTTCGACTTTGCTCAGTACAGGCTTATTGAACCATTAGTAAGTTGCAAGCTGGTTTATCGTGAGGTATGCATTGGTAGAACTTATAATAAAGCTGTGTTATTTAATATTTCCTTTTTCTGTTATAAAATTGCGATAAGTACACCAAAGTCTTAATAAAACCAGATAAAGATATACTAATACAAAAACGATGTAATAGGCTTTTACTCTTTGTTTTGAAACTCTAATTCCTTACGATCTTTAATGTATTGTATTAGTTGCTTACCGTATAAAGATTTTCTTACTTTAGGACTTAATGATTTAGCTACCGTATCCAGATATTTTAAGTTTGCGTCATAAACTTCGTTCATGGTAATGTAAGGAGCGACTTCTAATTTTTTATTGTGTATAGCGAAATTAATAGTATAGAGATATTTTTGACGTAGAAGATTTTTGTAGGCTTTATCATTTTCTATTAATTTTTCTTCATCCTTTTGTTTACTGGCCTCAAAATCTTCTTTTATAATTCTAAGATTTCTTTCATTAAACCTTTTTAGCATTTTTTTATATTCGTCAAGCTTTTCTTGATTTTTTCCTCCTTTTATTTTTATATCTTTTTCAAAATCACGAACAGAAGTTGTTATCCTAATTTCTCCTGGTTCTGCAAAAAAATCGATACGATCATTATATTGTTTACCGTCATCTTTATCCAGATATAAATAATGTATTTCAGGTTCTTGTATTTCGGATACCAGAACAAATTCAGAATCTCCTTCGATTTGTACAGAATCAATAGTAACTAGTATGGTATCCTGTATTCTTTGCAAGTATATCATTCCTTTTTTTAACCCTTTAATATTACCTGTAATGGTAACATTTCCTTTTTTAGGAGAACTACAATTGGTTAAAAAAACCATTAAAAACAATAAGGTGTAAAGATACTTCATGTACAATTTTTAATTTTTTATTAGGGACACAAATATGCGAGTTTTATTTTAAATCCAAACATAGATTTTTTAGAATCTAAAATCCTTTTATTCTAATTTCCTGAAGCTATTTGCATAAGAATAGTACATAATATAGCGCCATAAGTTCCTACTACATATCCAAAAACTGCAAGAAGAACACCAACCGTCGCTAAGGATGGATGAAAAGCAGCCGCTACAACAGGTGCAGATGCTGCGCCACCAATATTTGCTTTACTGCCTACTGCAAGGAAGAAATAAGGTGCTTTTATTAATTTGGCAACCCCAATTAGTAGCAAGACATGAATCGCCATCCATACCAAACCTATTGCAATAAGTCCGGGGTTTTCAAAAATTTTGACTATATCCATTTTCATTCCTATAGTTGCTACCAGAATATAAATAAAAACACTACCTAGTTTACTGGCTCCGGCTCCTTCATATTTTTTGGCTTTGGTGTACGATAGTAAAATTCCAATTACCGTAGCTATAGTGATCATCCAAAAGAATTTTGATGTAAATGAAGATAAAGCAGAGCTTTTATCATTAAAAATCTCAAAATTATTAGATAATAAATCAGACATTCCTGATGCTCCCCAATGCGCAAGTCCCACAGCGGTAAATGCAATAGAAAGCATGATAATATAATCGGTTAGTGATGGGTTTTTTGTAATACTATCGGCATAACTGGATACTTTTTGTTTTAGTGCTTCAATAGCGCTATTATCTGCTTTTAACCAACGATCAATTTTATCACTTTTTCCTATCCCTAATAAAAGTATAGCCATCCAGATATTTGCAACTACAATATCTACCAGTACCATACCTCCATATTTTTCAGGATTATATTTATAAATTTCTAACATTGCTGCTTGATTTGCTCCACCACCAATCCAACTGCCAGCTAAAGTGGATAGCCCTCTCCAGATTGCATCAAAATCAGATCCGCCAACTGTTTCTGGAGAGATCATAGAAATAAGTAAAATAGCAATAGGTCCTCCTATGATAACACCTACAGTACCTGTTAAAAACATTATTAGAGCTTTTGGACCCAGGTTAAAAATGCTTTTGAGGTCTATACTTAATGTCATTAATACTAAGGATGCGGGTAGTAAATATCTACTGGCTATATAGTATACTTTAGATGATTTTTCTACCAATATACCATCTGCATTTAGTTCTTTCCATTCTGGAGAGATTATTCCTAAAGAGTTAAATATTGCAGGTAACAGATAGCATAACAACAGAGCAGGTACAAATTTGTAGAAGGTTTTCCAGAATCCTTTATGTATAGAAGAGGTGTAAAAAACGATTCCTAAACAAAATAATAGAATACCAAAAACAATAGTGTCGTCTGTAAAAAAAGGAATGTTCTCCATTTTGAATATTTAAATTAATTAAGATGAGTTGCAAAATACATTTAATTTAAATAAGATTAAAGAACATAGGATTAGAAGTTTTTATTCATTAACCCATTTTTTAAATAGCATCTTTTGTCTTTCTGAAGCTTTTACATCTTGTTGTAGTATTATTTTTTCTACTGTAGGCTCTATCACAGTAGACGTAAGTGAAATGACCTTGTTGTTACGTCTGATCTTAAATGTAATGGTATCTCCGACCTTCCATTTATTAGAATCTCCAAATAGATCGTAAATATTTTTAAGAGTATAATCTTTTTTACCAATGCTTAATAAAACATCTCCTTCTAAAATACCAAGACCTTTTAGAAAACTATTAAAAGGAATATCTGAGGTAAAAGATACTTCTTTAGAAGCTTCAGAACCAGTAACAAAGGGTTGTTGCTCGAATATGAAATAGGAGGAAGGGATGTTTTCTATAGCATAATGTACTCCTATTTTATTAAGATAAAATTCATAATCAATAGGAGTGGTTCCCATAACATGCTTTTGTAAAAAAGCACTAATCTCTGGATAAGAAGCTTTTTCTATAGATTTAATAAGTTTATGGTCCTCAAAAGGAGTATTAATTCCGTACTCGCTGGATAGGTTCTTGATAAGATCTAATACGCCGTATTCACCTTCACTTTTATCTCTCATTATAATATCTAAACACATAGATATTAAAGCTCCTTTTTCATAAACATTCCTGTAATTTTTGCGATAAGGGTCTACTAATATATTTTTACTCATAGTAGTAAAAGAGAAAGATTCATCGAATGAAGAGGCTGCTTGGATTTTGTCAATTATGCGTTCAAAAAAATGTTTTTTTGTGATTAGACCTTGTGAAATTTGAAACAATACAGAGAAATATTCTGTGGTTCCTTCATACAACCATAAGTGCTCAGACATTTTAGGAGCATTATAATCAAAATTATGTATTTCTTTAGAATGTAAAGTTAATGGGGTAACAATATGAAAAAACTCATGCGAGACAACATCGGTAAGCGCTTCATTAAGTTTTTCTTGTGGTAGCGATTCTGGAAGTACAACTACAGTAGAGGTATTGTGTTCTAGCGCTCCATACCCTTGGGCATCATTAGATTTTGAAGAAGAGAGATATAATAAGATAGTATATTTTTTTGTAGAATTGATAGGGCCTAAAAAGTTCTTTTGGGCTCGTATCATGTGTTCTATCTGTGGTGCTAAACTTGAAGCGCTATGTGTTTTGTTACCAGAATAAACACTTAATTGTATTTCTATATCGTTAAAAAAAAAAGAAACAGTATCCTGATTAGTATACAGGATAGGATTATCCACAACATCTGCATATCTTTTAAAAAGAAAATAATCAATATCGGTATTAGAACCACTATTAGATGGGTGTTCAGAAAATATTTCTTCGAGTGATGTTGAAGCTTTTAGGATAGATGGATGCTTAATAAATAGTTTATACTCGTTTTCTTTCATCGTATTAAAATATCCTATAAATGCATAAAGGTTTAAAACAAAATTTTTATCCTTTAAAATATTAGACCCAGTAGGCGAAAAAACGTCATTTTCATTTTCAGAATCAAAGGTGTCGTTTACCCAGTACGTGATTTTGCGCAGTTGTCTTGCATTGTCAATTTTCCAACGATTATCCCCATGTTTTACAACATTTAAAAGGGTTCCTTGGTCATCAAAAGCTTGAAAATCTTCGATATATTTTCCGTAATTATTGTTTTGATACGTACCAGGAACAATCTTTGGCATGTAATAACTTAAGGTGTCTATATCCAGATCAGGGACTTTAATTTCTACTTTAATCTTGTCTTCCACTACATTAACAAGATCCATAGATATACTAATTGGAGAGGTGTTTGTAGTAGTAATTTGTTTCGTAGTTTTGCAGCCAATCATTACATTGAACATGGCAAAAACAAATACTAAGCCTGTTATTTTGTTAATTGTTTTTCGCACCGTTATAAAATGTTTTTTTTAATGTATTTGGCTACTCCATCCTCTTTTCCAGGAAGGGTTACAATGTCTGCTATTTGTAAAACTTCTGGTTTAGCATTTGCTACTGCTATACCTGTGCCAACAGCTTTTAGCATCTCCATATCATTATAATTATCTCCAAAAGCAATTGCTTTAGAAATTGGAGTTTTAAAATATGTAGTAAGCAAAATATCTATTGCGGTTAGTTTAGAAATACTTTTATGAGCAATTTCTATATAAGTGGGTTTAGAACGATATAAATGTAATGTGTCTCCAAAATAATCTTCTAAAAAAGTATATGCTTTATCTATATATGTTTCTTCGCCCATACACATAATTTTGTGAGCTCCTTTCTGGTTAACCTCCCAATTTTGTATAACCTCTTGTATTGGTTTTACTACGGGATTTACTTTAGTATTATTAGCTTCTCTATTAGCCCAAAAATCCATTTCAGGAACAAACCAGTCATTATCGTGATACAGACTGATATGGATTTTTTTATCTTTATTAAAAATACTAAGTTTTTCTATAATATTAGGAGGTATGAAAGTAGAATGTACGGGTTTTTGATCTATTAGGATTAACCCGCCATTATAACATATTAAAGGTTGGTTTAAAATATCTAATTCTTTTTGTAAATGATACATCGCACTGGGCATTCTAGAAGAGATTAGAACTACAGGGATATTCTTTTTTATTCTTTTTATTTCTGAAATAGTAAGTTCAGATAGCTCTCTGTTAGGATTTAAAAGAGTTCCGTCGATATCAGAAAATATAATCCTATCTGGCATTAGGGTTTTTAGGTTTTAAGATTAGATACTTTTTAATAAAATCTATTTGTTAGCAAAGTTAACAATAGCAGTAATAACTTCGGGCATTATTTTTCTAAAGGGCTCGTTATAAGATTTATGATTTTCTAATCTATTTCCTTTAATTTCTTTTAATATATGATTCATCTCTGGGATGAATAGATATTCTGCATGTGAAACAGTTTCTTTAAGTTTTTCGCTTTGGTCAGGTTTTACCTGTAGATCTTTACCTCCTTGAATTATAAGTATTGGAATTTCTAATTTTGAAATTTCCTGAGAGGGATCATATTTTATCCAAGATCTCATAAATGGTTGTAGATTGTATCTAAAAATGGATTCTAAGGCAGGATCATAACCAGTAGCTCTTCCGTTTTCTTTTAATTGTTTAAAAGCGATAGAAGCACTTTTGTCTAAACCAGGAGCTTGATTCGCAATTTGTTCAATAATTACTTCGTCTAGAGAACTAGCGTTTCCTGCTATAGAAATAAAACCATTAGCGGTTCCTCTGGCAGCTATCATACCAACAAGTGACCCTTGACCATGACCTGCAACAATTATCTTTTTGTATTTTTTAGTAAAATATTTTATGGTAGAAACAACATCTTCAATAAAATGATCTAAAGAGATTTCATGCTCTTTAATTCCCAAACCATCCATTTTAAAAAGTCTTTTGTCATATCGAAAAGATGCAATACTCTGTCGGGCTAGCTCATGAGATAATTGTTTAAAGGTATCGTTTTTTGACATTCGGTCATTGCCATCTCTGTTAATTGCACCTGCATCCATTACAAAAATGATTAGGGGTACATTATCATCTTCAGAATATGGGGTTACTAAGGAGCCTTCTATATATTTATTAATTTTAATTATAGCAGAATTATATTCCTGTTCTTGACCATAACAATAAACAGTAATAAAGAGTATAAAAAAATAAAACGTTTTTTTCATGAAAATTGGGGTATGCATAATTTATTCCTATATGATAACAAATCATAAACTATTCCTAATAAATAGATTCTTTAGCTTATGGATAATTCCTTTTTTTTTAAAATAATTAAGTAATACAAATGAATGGATAAAACGATAAATTAAATCACATATTTTGATTAAAAGTTATTGCTATTTATTATTTCTATTTTCTTTAATTTATTAGATCATTTTAACGAATCACTAACTTACCCTTTTTTATCTTTGTCTCAAAATATAAACAAATGAAACTTAAATACAGTTATCTGCTTATTTCATTAATTGTTACTATATCTGGATATTCTCTAGAATATGATTGGGGTAAAACCGGGCATAGAGTAACTGGAGAAATAGCAGAAGTTTATTTAACGAAAAAAGCGAAACGAAATATTGATAAATTACTTAATGGGAAAGGACTTGCATTGATATCTAATTTTGCAGATGATATTAAAAGTGATAAGAAATATAAAAAATATGGCTCTTGGCACTATGTTAATTTTCCTTTTGATAAGAAATATGGAGAAGAAAAACCCAGCGAATATGGAGATTTAATACAAGGCATAGAAAAATGCATGGTAGTATTGAAAGACAAAGATTCTTCTGTAAAGGATAAAGAGTTTTTTTTGAAAATGTTAGTACATTTTATAGGGGATTTACATCAACCACTTCATGTAGGCAGAGGAGAAGATAAAGGAGGAAATGATATACAAGTACGTTGGTTTAAAGATGGATCTAATTTACATAGAGTGTGGGATAGCGAAATGATAGATTATTATGGAATGAGCTATACAGAGATATCTGCAAATGCAGATATAATTTCTAAAAATCAAATAAAAGTGATTCAAAAAGGAACTATTTTAGAATGGGTTCATGAATCACAACAATTAGCAAAACAAGTGTATGAGTCTGTTAATGCAGGTGAAAAATTGGGATATGCATATATGTATACTTATTTTCCAGTTGTAAGAACACAGTTACAAACAGGAGGTATACGTCTTGCAAAAATACTAAACGATATTTTCGGATAAAGCTTAATTGTTAATGGCAAGTTCTTTTCGATATTGCTTAGGAGACATTTCAAAGTGTTTCTTAAAAGTTTTTGTAAGATGACTTTCATCTGTATATCCTAATTGATATGCGATCTCTGCAATAGTAAATTCTGTATGTTGTAATCGGTATTCTACCAATTTCATTTTATATTTTGTAACATATTGATGTATAGACTCCCCTGTTTTTCTTTTAAAATAAGTGCTAATAGAACTTTGTGACATATTGAATTTGTCTGCCAAAAAATTAATTTTGGTACGATCATTATCATATGCATTTTGTCGAATATGGCTTAAGATCAAATCAATCTTGTTGTGACTTGCGGGAGTTTCTTTTTTCTTAGGATTATATTTTTCAGAAATGTTTCGCACAATAATACTTAAAATTGTGCTTATCGCATTAGATATAATTTCTTGATAGTATATTTTTTCGTTTTTAAATTCTTCTAGAACTAAATTGTGAATATCCCAAACGATATTTCGATCCTCTTCATGAGAGATAGCATCACCAGGAATAATATTTGGATGGTGTAATAATTGTTCTATACGCTGCAGCCAATATTTTCTGTCGGGCAAATTGATTTTACTTGAAAATAAAAGCTCTGTAAATTTAAAATAAGTAAAATTAGTTCTTTTCTCTATTTCAAAATGGTGTGTATCTTCTGGAGCAAGTAAAAATATATTATTTTCTTTATAAGGAAAACGAATATCATTGATAGTATGATATCCTTTACCTTGTTCGATAAAGATGATTTCAAAATAATTATGGTTATGAGGTTTCGCTTCCCATTCATCAATAGAATATTGATGCACTACAAAGGTCTCATGCAAGGTATAACGGTTCATAAACAATTTTTTAACATTTTAAAGTTACAAAAATAAAATCAATAAAAAAGTATAATTTTGTACAAGTACTTTTTGTAAAATAAGTATAATTAATTGAATGTTAATTAATTAAAGTGTTTTTATACAAGTTATCTGCGCATTTTTACAAGAATAAAAATTGATGTTAGCTGTAAATTTGCCCCGCAAAATTTAACACAAATCTTTTTATGCGGCTTAGATTTTTTATTTACCGGGCTACTAGAATTTTATTTGGAATACTTTTAATCCTAAACAGTATTTATAATATAATTAAATATTCAGGTTTTTTAGATCGCTTAGATCAGTATTTTAATAATACAAAGGTATTTGATACTGTTTTTTTAGAAGCGATTGCTCCATTAGTTCCTTTTGAAGAGTTTGTGATCGGAATGTTTCTAGTCATGGGTATTTTTATTAGAAGGGTTTTGATAGCTACTACTCTATTATTTTTCTTTTTTGTATTATTTTTAATAGATGCAGATTATTGGGATCGCGCTTTTGTGTACCTATTATTTTGTATGATTGCGATAGTTTTATTAATGAAAGATAGGCAAGATTCGAATTCGAGGTTTTTTAACAAAAAATCATATGTAGTGATTTAGCAAAATGTAAACACACACAAACAATAGATATCTATTTAAAGATATAAATAAACCCAAAATATTAAACCAAATTGTAATAATATTCTAAGGATTAATACTGCTTTAGGAAGATTTAAGCTAGCTTTTTTATTTACAAGCATATGTATATGAACGGGAAAGAATAAAATTAGCATGCTGATTATAGCCCAAACAGCAATAATTTTGGTAGATGAAAATAGTAAGCCTAGTCCAGAAAGGATTTCAGCAATACCACTAAGGTAAACGAATAGCTTTGGATATGGTATGTATAATGGCATTACTCGCATAAATGCCTTTGGGCGAATTATATGAAAAAACCCTGCAAGGCAAAAAATAAAAGCTAAAATAAGTATGTGCCAGCTCATTAAATTTCTGTAGTTTTTTCTTTACTAGTTTTACTAATTGTAAAAACCTTGTTTCGAGTTCTGTTTTTTATGAAATTTACTTTTCTAAAACGAAGAGCCGTCCAATCATTATCTATAGAAACTTGTCTTACAGGCTCTAGATTATAATCTCCTAGAACTCCCCAGCCATAATCTCGGGTAATTTCGGAAGTATACTTTTTGGAACTCTTTTTTGGATAAGCAAACCAAAGTATGGCATCTCCTATCAATTTCGGATATATGGTTTCAATACGGTTTTCGATTTGTTTCTTTTCCATAACAAATACCAAAGCAAAATCAACTTTGGACACCTGAATTAGAGATTCCTTTATTATTATACTTTTAAGACAATCCAGTTCTTTACAAAATCCCTCGGGCTCATTAAGAACTAATATTTCGTCTAATGTTGCAGGTAATTGCAATTTTTTAAAGATAGGAGTCATAAGATTAAATTTAGTGATATAATGTGTCTTTTAAAGATACAAAAAAATAATCATCTTATTTATTATATATGGGTTAGTTCGTCTAAATAGATTTTAAAAATTATGAATTTTAGAACAATAAAAACTAATACCTTGTAGTTAACCACATACACAAACTCAAATATTTTAATTATGAAAACAATTTTTAAAAGCACCTTATTAGGAGCTTTAGCGTTAGCTACATGTACTACATTTATTTCTTGTGAGAAAGAGCAACTCGATACCTCCCAAGAGCAATTAGACAATCCAATAGTAGTTGAAAAAAATTCTATCGAACTTGCATATCCTGAAACAACAGGGAAACAAGTAACTATTCAGCTTTATGGAGAATCCGTTCAAGCAGAAAAGATAGGAGATGAATATATCGTAGGCGGAGATATGATATTTACCGAAAACGACTTAAAAACAATAGGAGCAAAAAGTGTAGGTCGTACAGGTAGACGTTGGCCAAACAATACAGTATATTATGATATACAAAGTAGTTTGCCAAATCAAGCACGAGTTACCAATGCTATTGCACATTGGGAAGCTAATACAAATCTTAGATTTGTAAGAAGAACAAATCAATCGGCTTATATCTATTTTCAGGTAGGAAGTGGTTGTTCCTCTGCTGTAGGTCGTAGTGGTGGTAGACAAACCATTAATTTGGCTGGAGGATGTTCTACAGGTAATACCATACACGAAATTGGTCATGCTGTTGGGTTATGGCATGAGCAAAGTAGAGTAGATAGAGATCAGTACATTACAATCAATTTTAACAATATACAGGCAAACAGATCCTTTAATTTTCAGACGTATGCGCAACAAGGTCAGGATGGTGATGAATATACCAATTCATTAGATTTTAATTCTGTTATGTTGTATGGTTCTTATGCGTTTTCTAAAAACAACCAACCAACTATAGTAAAAAAAGATGGATCTACTTATAATGCACAAAGAAATGGCCTTTCGTCGGGAGATATTGCAGGATTAAGAATTATGTATCCAGGAGGAGGAACTAACGATATTTGTGATGGGGTATCTCCTTGGTCAAGCTCACAAACTTATCAAACAGGAGATCGTGTAACATATCAAGGATATTTATTTGAAAGAACATCTACTAGTTGGAGACAAATAGGGCAGTGTGGCTCTTCTTCAAAATCGTTTAGTGGTCAGGATGTACCTGATCTTAATGATGTAGCAAATAATTAGTAAAAAATGACTCTTTATATTTTATAAAGAGTACATTTTTTTGTTAAAACCCCTTTTGGATCAATAGATCTAAAAGGGGTTTTTAATTTTCTTTTTGTTAAGATAAAATTTAAAAATTGATTTTAGAATAATGCTACCTAAAGCCAAATGATATAACTATAATTTTATTTCTTTAGCATCTTCGTTTATTTTAAAAGACACATCTTCAGATTTTAAAAAAGTAATATCAGTAATTGTAGCTTCTCCAATTTTATTTGTAATGCCTTTTTCTTGGGTCCACTCATAAAACTCCCATTTGGTTGCAAATGGTATTCCATCAGTATTTTTAAAATCTTTATAGTAGATTGCGTGAGGATCTCCTTCTGCTTTAGAGGTATCTCCATTGTTTCCAAAAGTAACAATATAGGCAGCTACTTTTATTATGTTATCTTTTGGATCGGTATAAATTACATACCAGTCATCTGGTGCATCCCCAGTGCCTTTTTCAAAACTAAGTCTGGTAGTTTGATGTTCTACTCCATCTAGAGGTTTTGGATCTGTTAATTCTAATTTAGTACCAGGATCATTTAATTTATAAGGTAATCCAAAAAAATAGGACCAAGTAAACATATCAAAACGTGCACCTTTGTCATTAGCATCTTTTGGTGATAGAAAGACTTTTTCACCGTTATAGATTAGAGTACTGCCATCTTTTTTATCAATCTTTATTTTGGTAGAATTTGTTAGCATAGTAATTTTAGCATCCAAACGTTGTTTTCCACCAAAGAAAATATTAGTATTAAAACTAACAGCGTTGTGATTTAAAAATTCAGATTTTTTGTGAGCTTCTTCTATTTTTTTAATATGTAAATTTATTATAGAAAGTGCTCCATCACCAATACCGTTGTCTGGTTCTACTGCAATATTTTCGGTATTTTCTTTTGGTACTTCGTTTATAAGTTGGTTTTCTTCTTTTTTGTTTTTACCGCAACTTAATACGGTAAGTGTTATAATAAAAAACAATAAATTTTTCATGAGTTAAGAGTTTTAATTTTTGTGAGCAAAATTACTGAAAGTAGTTTTTTTTAAACAATATTTAGGATAACTGTAACAGAAAATGACAAGAATATAATGGGGAATAAAAACTCTACAACCTTTCTTCAAATTCAGGGCAATCTAACCTGATGTCTGTATCTTTTAAATTAGTTTGTATTAGATTACAATAGTGTTTGCTTTTATCTTTTGTGTAAAATTTACAAGCATAACAAGTTCTTTGTACAGATAATATACCAGATTGATTAAGTTTATAAATGAGAGTATTTATTATTTTTAATAAAGATTCTTGTTCCTCAGTATTAAAGTGAAGTAGTTGTTTTTTTATTGGGGCAGCAAAATTTTCAGTTTCTGAAACTTTTTTGTGTCCTTCTGGAGTTAAATTTACATAGTAACTTCTACTATCTGATGCTGTTTTGTCTTTAAAAATTAGTTCTTTTTTTTCTAATATTTTGACAGCATCACTAATAGTAGGTTTAGTGACATTAAATTCTTTTGCAAGATGGCTTACTGTACATAAATCTATTTTATGATATGCTATAAAGATTAGAATCTGTATTTGTATTGGACTTAGACCTAAAATTTTTGCATGCTCCCATAACAGAGATCTAAAAACTTCTGAGATGCGTTCTAGTCCAATTACAATTTTACTATTAACGTCTTTGTGTTGAAATGATATGTCAAAAATACTTTTACTCATTTAGAATGCTAATGAGAAATTTTGTTTTCTCATTAGCAAAGTTAGTAATCCTAATTATTTAAATACCTTATTCTTGGCAATTTTCTATCTCGATTATTGAATATCCTTTGATCTTAATATCATCAATTATTTCGGGGGTTCCTTGTTCGATATGGCAAAGTATACACTTATCCGAAGTAATAGTTTCGACTTTAAAAGACGTATTACTTAGATAATCTTCTCCAAATTGAAAAACAATAGAACGATCTTTTATAAAATCAGGAACAAGTATGTCAAAATGCATTACTATTCCATTGTTTCGTTTCACGTAAGTGTCCCAAACTGCTATTTTCATATATTTATTTTGTGTTATTATTTAAAATACTATTTTGATTTTACCATATATGGCAGAGAAAGATCTTTACTTAGTACACTATATACCTTGTATACACCGAGCATAGGTTTGTCTTTGATCTCTGTATTTACTTGCATGTATGCAGAGACAGCATCAAATTTAAAATCAGTTTTATTATTCATTCTATAATCTGGTATTATAACTTTAATACTGGTTTGATTAGTAATAACCTGAAAACCTGGAGAATCCATGTACATAAGCATTCCTGGATTGGTTGGTGGTAATTTTACTGTTGAATCTGTTTTTTTAAATTGTTTTACGGATAATCCCCCTTCTACGCGCTCATCTTTGTGCAAAATAACCCAGTGAGGATGCCATATAATACCATCATTGTCATAGATAAGATCATTGTTTTCATCCCATAAGGGAGTATCATCAAAATCAGGATGAGAGGTTAAAGCTAGGGCAACAATTCCTTCTGTTTTACTAAACCCTACATCTGTTGGTTGTAATGTAGTAGGAAAAACATAACCTAAAACAGGTGCGCCATGTAATTTTCCTATAGGGATAGGGGTGGTATTTCCAGCTTTTCCCTTTACATGGATCTCCCAGATAGTACTGGCAATAGTTGTATCATGTGTGATAGAAGCTTTTATTATTTGTAGATCATTATTATTGTATTTTATACATGCATCACAAGCTAATAGTGTACTTGTTAAGAGAATGAATACTAGAGTAAGAATTTTATTTTTCATGTGTTTTTTTATTAAGATTTGTTAGGAACTATTTTCACCTATTTTTTTAAAATAGTTAGGATTCTTTAATGTTAGTAATCCTAACTATTTAGGTTAAAAAATTATCCTTTTACATCTGCTATTGATGCTCCAAAGTTAATATGTAATACATTTCCATTAGGAGTTAGTAATGCAGGAACTGATTGTACACCAGCTAACTCTGCATTTTTAATTTTTGATGGATCATTTCCTAAATGTATGATCTCTGTATTATCAGAGCCAATTAAGTTAACAATGTCATGTTCTGCACTAATACATACAGGGCAACCAGCGTGGTAAAAAATTGATTTATTCATTTTAAAATATTTATAAGTTAATGCAAAATTGCAATACAAATATAGTAAGGATTCCTAACTAAATAAAATATTTTAATTATTTTTTTAAGAATAGTTCCTGTTAATAATTAAGTATACTGTGATGATAATTTTTATTGCATCCTATTCGATGAGTTATCAATATCCATATTTTTAAAAGATGATTTTTTTGTTTCCCCAAATTTATATTTTAAAGAAAATGATATTTCCTGGCTATCTGCATAAAAAATGTCCTGAACTTTGATGTTATTAGAAGTATAATTATTTTGATACTTTACACTTTTAAAAATATCATTAAAGTTTATAGCAAGCTGTAATTTTTCTAGAAATGTTTTTGAAAAAGATATACTCGCCATAAAAAGAGCATTTCTTTTAAAAGCACCTTGATTCCTTCTGGTTAGTCCCCATAAATTTAATCCTAAAATGGTTTTTGGTGCAATTCTAAATTCATTATTCGAAAAATAGTACAGATAAGGTTTACTAGATTTACTTATAGTTGTCGGGTTTTCAATTCTGTTATACTCTAACGCTAATGAATTTGTGGTATTCCAAAACTTATAGGTAGCGGTATTTGTAAATTGAATTTGATATCCTGATTCTTTTTTAAAATTTTGAGGAGAAGATATTACTCTGTTATCTATAGAATTATAGGATACGTCGTAGAAAACAGGGTTATCTTTATTATAATAATTAAGGTTGAAATTATATTTTTTATATTGCAGTTTAGCGGATATTTCTTCGGTAATAGTTGGTTTTAAATTAACGTTTCTTGAAAACTCTACAAAAGGATTAATAAATGTACTGATAGAACTAGCGTTAAGATAACCAGGTCTGTTTATGGTTTTATTGTAATTAAAATAGATACTTTTAGCCGTATCTAGAGGGAATTTAATCTGTAGTTTAGGAAAATAATTAAATTGTTTTCTGTCTACTAATAGTTTAGCCTCTTTAAAACCACCTTTCACAATATTCATTTCAGATCGAATACCGGCTGAATATTCTATTTTATTAAGTTTTCCAGAAAATTGTGCATACGAAGCGTAGATAGATTCTTGATAATCATATTTAGAGGTTTTTATATTAGAAGGATTTACAAATTCGAAATTAGAAAGAGCAACAGCATTGGCTTTTGAAATAGCGCCTCCCATTTCAAATTTTATAGTATCATGAATTTCTTTTTCAATATCTATTTTACTAGCAAAAACATCAATTTCGTATCGTTGATTTCTGTTTTGCGATAACTTAAAACCTGTTTCATTTAAGTTATTAAAAATAGTACTTTTTGGATGTCTAATATAGTTGGAGTGTTGAAAACCAAAAAATAAATTAGTTGCAGAATCTATCTTTTTATTAAAATTTACAGTACTACTTATAAAACTTCTTTTTTCATCATTTTCTCCCTTGGATAAAATATAATCTTTTTCTTTTTCTTTTTGTAAAACTGTATTTGTTTGGATAGGGAATTTATCAGATTGAGCCCTTAAGTTTGTATAGACTGAGATATAATCTTTTTTACTTAACTGGTAAAACAAACCACCTCCTATAATAAATTGTGGTCTTGGTCCTATAGCATTTACGTCGTATTTAGATTCGATATTTTTATCTAAAATTTTGAGTTCAGATCTAGCGCTTTCCCAAAATCCTAACTGGTTGTAATTAAAATTTGCTCGTAGTTCTAATTTATTTTTTTTATAACTAGAATTTACCCCCAAATAGTTGTTGAAACGGTTTTTGAAGGAAGTAATTTCAGATAATGTTATGGTATGACCATTCATTTTACTACTTTCTCTTGTAATTAGGATAAGAATTCTTCCGTCGGCCTCATACTTTGCAGGTGGGTTTTCTATAAGTTCTATATCTTTTATGTCTTCTACAGATAAAGATTTCAGTTGATCTAAATCGATTTTTTGATTGTCGATATAAAGTAGGGGATTTCCTTTTCCTATAGTATAGATAGATTCTTTGTTTGGGCTTATTTGAATTCCCGGAAGCTTAGATAAAAGATCAATAGCTGATGTAGAAGATTCTAAATTAGAATTTTTAACACTAATTTTTAAATTACCGTTATGTATCGTTACGGGATTTTTAATAGTCTTAATAGTTACTTCATCTAATAATTCAGTCTTTTTATGAAGTGTAATAGTGATAATTTTATCTTGATCTAACAGGATTTTTATGGATTTTCTACTATACCCTAACGAGGTAACATTAATAGTATATTCGTTTGGTTTTAATTTTTCAATATAAAATTTACCATTTTTTACCCAACTAGATTCTATAATATTTAAATCTTTATCAAGAACTATAACTTCTCCTTTTTCTATTATAATATTATCAGGACTAAAAATAGTTCCAGATATATTATATTCTATTTGACCATAACAGATATAAGAAAGAAAAAGGAATAGAGGATATACGATGCGCTTCATTTTATTTTTGAAGCAAATAACTCATGAAATATAAAAAGAATAGGTATACAACTAAGCTGAATAAAGTACTAGTACCAGTATGAATTTATTTTTTAAGGAGTAAATCTTGTCGACTAGATATATTTAACTTGTTGTAAATGTTAGTGATATGAGTTTTTACAGTGCTAAGGCTAATAAATAGCTCATTTGCGATCTCCTTGTTGCTTTTACCAGAGATTATAAGATCTTTTATGACTTTTTCCTGATTACTTAAGGGGGTTTCTTTAGTCTTTTTTTGTTTTTTTACGGATCTTATATAAATAAAACTCAATAGTACAATAATCAAAAAAGCTATTCCATTTATCCAGATACTTATGTTATATTTTTTGCTTATAATTTTTTGATCAATAAAGCGTAATTTATTTTCTAAGTATACATAAGTGGAAGGATCCAGTTCGCTGGATTTAAGTTCTTTTAATAAACTTGTATAATAATCAGGATTTTTTCTAACATCTTTTTCCAATAAATTTTGGTCATCTAGCCTTTTTATACCAATAAGTTTTACTAAAAGTATTTGTAAAGAATCTTTTACATATCCTTTGGTTTCTATAAGGTATTGTTTTGGATCAAAATCAGATGTCAAGTTTTCGTATCTGGCTTCAAACTTTTTTAATTTTTTCCATTCCCTATTTGCAATACTATTACTTGTTTGTTTAGCAAATAATTTTTTTCCTTTATTAAAAAAGATAGTATCGTTTTTAGATAAGATAAATAGTTCAAAGTTTTTTATTTTATTAAAAAGTATGTCTTTTTCTTTTTTGGGTAGTGCGTTTACATGTACTTTATAGATAAGATCTTTAGAGGTGAACAAGTTTTTATCAAAATTAAAAAAGCCATCTTTTGTGATAGAAGCAGCAGCAATAGTGGTTACCTTATAATTATTTGAGTTTTCTTGAAGTTGAACTTGACTTAAATAAACTTTTGATTCCCATTGCTCAGGATTTTTGATATTTACATATCCCGAAACACAATTTTGCCCGAATAGATGTATTCCTGTTAATAATAGAATGGTAAGAATATAATTCGACTTCTTCATTTTACAAAAGTATATAGATCATCACGAATGTAAAAGTTTTGAAACATAAAACAAAAGTATAGAATGTAAAAAGCCGCTTCAATGTATCTCATTGAAGCGACTTAATATATAAAGGTGTGAGTAGTTTAAACTACTATTTTATCATTTCGTAACTACGTTTGATAAAGTCTGTTAACTCTTCTCCTTTTAATAAATTTTGAGAAAGCCTAGCTAAATCTAAAGATTGTTTTATTAAACGCTCTTTTTTCTTATCTGTTTTGGCTTCTTTGATTTGATTAATTAGCTCGTGATTTGTATTTACAATAAGGTTATGCATTTCTGGCATATTACCAAACATATTCATACCGCCGCCGCCAGTTTGCTGCATTTCTTTCATTCTACGCATAAACTCAGGCTGTGTGATCATAAACGGAGAGGCATTACTATCCATTGCCTCTAGTTGTACGGTATATTTTTCTTTAGGAACAACTTTTTCAAGATCTGTTTTAAGAACTTCTTTTTCCTCATCAGATAATTTAGAAATTGTTTCTTCATCTTTTTTGATAAGATTATCCATATGATCTCCATCTACTCTGGCAAAAGAAATATTTTCTTTACTAGTTTCTAATTTTTGAATTAAATGAGAAACGATAGGGGAGTCTAAAAGTAACACTTCATAGCCTTTATCTTTGGCAGCAGAAATATAAGAGTGTTGCTCATCTTTATTAGATGCGTAAAGAATTACTAATTTACCATCTTTATCGGTTTGAGAATCTTTAATTTTTTCTTGTAACTCTTCAAAAGTAAAGAAAGAACCATCTACCGTTGGGTAAAGAGCAAATTTGTCTGCTTTTTCAAAGAATTTATCTTCAGAAAGCATTCCATACTCGATTACGATTTTTATATCATTCCATTTTTGCTCAAAATCTTCTCTATTATTTTTAAACATAGAGGTTAATTTATCTGCTACTTTTCGAGTAATATAACTAGATATTTTCTTTACATTTCCATCTGCTTGCAGGTAAGAACGAGATACATTAAGAGGAATATCTGGAGAATCTATTACACCTCTAAGTGTTGTAAGAAATTCTGGTACAATACCTTCTACATTATCTGTAACGAATACTTGATTTTGATATAATTGTATTCTATCTTTTTGTATACTCATATCCTGACCCATTTTTGGGAAATATAAAATTCCGGTTAGGTTAAAAGGATAATCTACATTAAGATGAATATTAAAAAGAGGTTCTTCAAATTGCATAGGATACAATTCACGATAAAAGCTCTTATAGTCCTGATCTTCTAAATCTGCTGGTTGTTTGGTCCATGCAGGATTAGGGTTATTTATAATATTGTCTACTTCTTGAGTAGGTGCAGGATCTTCTTCTTTAGCATCTTCAGGTTTTGGTAAAGTTTCAGTCTTTGTACCAAATTTGATAGATACTGGCATAAACTTATTATACTTTACTAATAACTCACGTATTCTACTTTCTTCAAGAAACTCTACATCATCCTCCCCGATATGTAAGATGATTTCTGTTCCTCTTTCAGTTTTATCATGAGGTTCAATACTATATGTTGGCGACCCATCGCAAATCCAATGTGCGGCAGGCTCATCTTTATAAGATTTTGTAATAATCTCTACTTTACTTGCAACCATAAAAGCAGAATAAAACCCTAAACCAAAATGTCCTATGATTCCAGAATCTTTTGCACTGTCTTTATATTTTTCAAGAAACTCTTCAGCTCCAGAAAAAGCGACTTGATTTATATATTTTTCAACCTCCTCAGCTGTCATACCAATACCTTGATCGATGATATGTAACTGTTTCTTATCCTTATCTACTTTAACTTCGATAATAGGATTGCCATACTCTACATTTACTTCGCCAATACTGGTTAAATGTTTTAACTTTAAAGTTGCATCTGTTGCATTAGAAACTAGTTCTCTTAAGAAAATTTCATGATCAGAATACAAGAATTTTTTAATTAAAGGAAAAATGTTTTCTACAGATACATTAATACTTCCTGTTGCCATTTTTATACTGTTTTAGTTTAACTGTCTTCTTTTGAAGAATTACTAGTCAAAAAAAATACCAATTAAGAGTATCTGCCAAACTGACACTTTTGTTTGTGTATCTATTTTGTAATTATTATCTGCCAAAAGGGACTAAGTACTAACTAAAATAAGTTTCATTTTTTCTGAAACAACTTTAACATATTTTTTGTTTAACTTTTTTATTAATAAATTAAACAATTATTATCTTTACGTAGAAATTTAATTCATGAAGATATGGCTACAAATAAGAAAACTATAAATGATCAAACTATTATATCAAAATATATGGATTATGTTTTGGATCAAGATCATTATCCAAAATCTGTGTATAAATTTTGTAAGGACAACAAAATAAAAGAAGAAGAATTTTATTCTTTTTTTGGCAGTTTAGATAACGTAGATAACGCTATATGGAGTACCTTTTTTGTAAATGCTATGACTGCAATGAATAATAATGAGGAGTATGCAGGTTTTTCAAATAGAGATAAATTACTCACATTTTTTTATACTTTTTTTGAGATATTAACTTTAAATCGGAGTTACGTTTTATTTGCTCTTGATAGGTATAGTATGCCTATAGAAAATTTAAAGCAATTAAAAGATTTAAGAGGACACATAAAAGATTTTGCAGGACAATTAATTGAAGAAGGTAATGAAGATAAATTATTTAAAATTACAAAAAACCCTGTATCGGTCTATGCAGAAGGAACTTGGCTACAATTTCTATTTATATTAAAATTCTGGAAAGAAGATTCCTCACCAGGTTTTGAAAAAACAGATATAGCAATAGAAAAATCAGTAAATACAATCTTTGATTTGTTTGATAGTACACCTATTAATAGTGTATTAGACTTTGGAAAATTTCTTTGGAAAGAAAAAATAAAGTGGAATTAATAAAATAATTAGAGCTAGATAGAAAATAACATAAGAGAAAACTAAATGAAGACAATAGATAAAATACCCACGAGTAAATTAGGACGTACTGCAGAGCTTGTGAAAACAGGTGTAAAAGTGGGTGGGAATTATCTAAAATATTATGGCAAAAAGGCAGTTAATCCTGATATAACGAGAGAACAATTAAATGAAGATAATGCTGCGGATATATATGATGGATTAAAAAATTTGAAAGGAAGTGCGTTAAAGGTAGCTCAAATGCTTTCTATGGAAAAAAATATTTTGCCTAGCGCATATGTAGAAAAGTTTTCGTTATCTCAATTTAGTGTTCCTCCTCTATCTCCACCTTTAGTAAGAAAGACTTTTAAAAAATATCATGGAAAATATCCAGAAGATTTATATGATTCGTTTGTAACTCAATCTGTTAATGCTGCGAGTATCGGTCAGGTACACAAAGCTACTAAAGACGGGAAAAAACTTGCTGTGAAAATTCAATATCCTGGAGTTGCAAACAGCATAGGTTCTGATTTGGCGATGGTTAAACCCATCGCCATCAGAATGTTTAATTTAAAAGGAAAAGACTCTGAAAAATATTTTAAAGAGTTAGAGGGTAAACTTTTAGAAGAAACAGATTATATATTAGAGGTTAAACAAAGTAAAGAAATTACCGAATCTTGTGAGAGAATTCCTAATTTAAAATTTCCTAAATATTACGAGTCTTTATCTAGCGAACGTATAATCACAATGGATTGGATGGATGGTATACATCTTAGTGAGTTTTCAAAACAAAATAGTGATCAGGATATAGCTAATAAGGTTGGTCAGGCACTTTGGGATTTTTATATGTATCAAATGCATATTCTTAAAGCAGTACATGCAGATCCGCATCCAGGTAATTTTTTGGTAGATCATGAAAATAATTTGATAGCAATTGATTTTGGATGTGTAAAACAAATCCCATTAGAGTTTTATACTCCTTATTTTGAATTAGCAGATAAAGAAAACATAGAGAACCCTGAATTTTTTAATCAAAAGATGATTCAGTTAGAAATATTGAAAGAAGAGGATTCTCCTACAGAAAAAGAATTTTTTTCTAAACTATTTTATGAGATGCTTAGTTTATTTACTAAACCCCTTAACTCAGAAATATTTGATTTTGCAGATAAAGATTTCTGGAATAGAATAACTGAACTAAGTGAAAAATATTCAAAAGATACAGAATTAAGAAAAATGAACGGTAATCGAGGAAGTAAACATTTCTTGTACATCAATCGCACATTTTTTGGACTATATAATTTGCTACATGACCTTAAAGCAGAAATTAGAGTTAAAAATTTTGAAAATTACCTGTAGTCAGTCAATTGACTGATCTGGTTTGTTTATTTATTGGTTAGGTTGTTAGAAAGATGCGCTGTGGTTGGCGCATCTTTCTCGTTTAAATCCTTACCAAAAAGATTCAGTTGATAGAAGCTGACCTCAGAAAAAAGTATATTAAGTGAATTTGTTTTAAAATTGTCAAACTGGTTTTTGTTATTTTATATTTTACAACAAAATGTTTTTCTGATTTTGATATAATTCTAAAAAAGAGGTATTTGCTGTTATGTTTATTATGCGTGCATATAATATAACCAAAGTTTCTTTTATCAAGATGTTGAGAATACATATCTTGTGTGGCAGTTTTTTAATCCGAATTAATAGGTTTTCTATTACATAAATTTGGGCAATGTCGTTTAGTTAAGCTTTTAGTCGTCGGTCTGAGCCTGTCGAAGACATTAGAAAATGTAAATTTAAAAGCACTTCGACAAGTTCAGTGTGACAAAGGATTTTAAATACATCCTTAAAAACAACATTGATAAAATGGGTTTTGTAAAGATAAAATAAAGCATAATACACAATAAATTAACTATATGTATACTTCAAAAATATCAGGTTTGGGATCTTATGTCCCAGAAAACATTGTAACCAATGATGATCTTTCTAAAATAATGGATACCAATGATGAATGGATTCAAGAACGAACAGGTATAAAAGAGAGACGTCATATTAAAAAAGGAGATGGTAATAGTACCTCTGTAATGGGAGTTAAAGCTGCTAAGATAGCTTTAGAAAGAGCTAATCTTGAAGCAGATGACATAGAGTTAATTATTTTTGCCACGCTTAGTCCAGATATGTATTTTCCAGGAGGAGGAGTGCAAGTTCAGGAAATGATGAATATGAAAACAATTCCTGCGTTAGATGTTCGCAACCAATGTAGCGGTTTTATCTATGCTTTATCCGTAGCAGATCAATTTATTAAAACGGGCATGTATAAAAATGTCTTAGTTATAGGAAGCGAAAATCATAGCGGTGGTTTGGATATGACAACCAGAGGTAGAGGGGTTTCTGTAATTTTTGGGGATGGAGCAGGAGCAGCAGTATTAACCAGAAGTGAAGAAGAGGGAAGAGGGATTTTATCTACCCATCTGCATAGTGAAGGAGCCCATGCAAAAGAATTATCTCTGGAAGGACCTAGTACAGAGCATTGGGTGCCAGAAATTATTGCAGAAAATCCGCAGGAAAATATTCCGTACTACCCATATATGAATGGCCAATTTGTATTTAAGAATGCTGTAGTTCGTTTTTCTGAGGTTATAAATGAAGGCTTGCAAACCAATAACCTTTCGTCTACCGATATCGATATGTTAATACCACATCAGGCAAACCTGAGAATTTCTCAATTCGTACAAAAAAAGTTCAACTTATCGGATGATCAAGTATTTAATAATATTCAAAAATACGGTAATACTACAGCAGCTTCTATTCCGATTGCACTTACAGAAGCATGGGAAAAAGGAAAGATAAAAGAAGGAGATATAGTAGTTCTTGCTGCTTTTGGTAGCGGTTTTACTTGGGGAAGCGCTATTTTAAGATGGTAATAAAACATAAAAAAAGTGAAAACGCGAAGCTTATTGCTTCGCGTTTTTTTGCGTAATAACTTGGTTACTATTTTTTTTAAAGGCTAATTCAAATAAATCATAACCATGATTCTATATATACAAACGTTGTAAAATTCATTGTGTTACAGAATCTTTTATTTTTTTGCAATTATTTAACTTAAATAGGGTTTTTTTGTAATTTTTATTAAATTTTACAAGTAAAGTGCTTTATAGTTAAAGTGGAATCGTTTTTAGAAGTTATTTAAAGTATTCCACCGCCAGATTTTTCATTAGTATCCCTTCGTTTTCTAGAAGCTTTTCTGTTTTTTCCACTTCCAAACCTATAAGATAACCCTAAGAAGATAGTTTGAGTTTCTCCTTGAAATTCTCCATTTTGTGGATACGGATTATCTCCAGAAAATCGAAAACGCATGGTGTTAAAAATATCATTAAAGTTAACACTAGCGGTTCCTTTACCTCCCATAAAACTATATCGGGCACCTGTATTTACAAAATAAAATGGCTTTGTTTTAAATTGTACTCCTTCTTGTTCTCCTCTATAGAAGCCAAATACTTGAAAAGTTAAATTTTTAGTAGCTTTTAAGCTATTATTAATTCTGAAATTATAAATAACTGCATCTACTTCTTTACTTACGTTATCTATAATACCCTTTTGTGTTTGCCCATAAAGATCAAAACTAGCATTAAAACTCCACCAATTAGCGACCTTATAGTTACTAGATATTTCTATACCATATGCAGAATTATTATCAAAATTTCCAAAAGTTAATATTTGACCTTCTTCTACATCAGGGTTTTCTAAAAGTGTTTGACTAATTTCATCATTGATTAGTCTATAAAAAACGCCGCTGGTTATAGATCCTTTTTTAAGTTTTTTGGTGTAATTAGCTTCGATAGAATTAGTGAATTGAGGATCTAATGAAGGATTCCCGATCGAAACTATCCTTGGTGTACTCCATTCTCTAATTGGATTAACTTGATTTAACCCAGGCCTGTCAATTCTTCTGCTATAACTTAATTGATAGCTGTTTTTTTCGCTAGGAGTATAGCTAAGGTACCCAGAAGGGTATACTGTAAAAATATCATCTTCAAATACTTTTTCTCCATTAAAAACAGCTTCTACTTCATAGTTCTCTACACGCGCTCCTAATTGATAGGACCATTTTTCAAAATTTTGACCATAAGTAGCATAAAAGGAATGTATGTTTCTGTCATATGTGTATCTAGAATTTGAAAATAAAGTAGATTGGTATTTATTATTTGTTCTTCTTAATCGGGTTTCATATCCTAATTCTAACTTAACTTTTTCAGTTAATGGATTTACATAATCTAAATTAATTGTAGTGTTATTTCTCTCATTATCGATAATATCTTTGTAGTCTATCAAAGATCCATCTCCTCCTGTAAAATTAAACCTATCATCACTATCACTATTAAAATTATTATAGTCTACCTCTAATTCGATATTATGACCTTCTTTTTTGAAGTCGTGTTTATAATCAAAATTATAAGTAGAACCCAAATTATCATTATCGCTGATTAGGGTTTGTGATATATCATTTAAGGTAATATCGGTAAATAAAATATCAGTATTTCCAGAGGTTAAGCCATCAAATAAATTTTGATTAGTGTATACAGAAATAGTATTGTTATCATTAATAAAATAATCTAAACCTATTTTAAAAAGATGCGATTTATTATTATCTAAAAAAGTAAAATTTGTTCTGTAATCTTCATCTTCTCTAAATACAAATCCACCATTTAATTGTTTTGTGATGTTATTGCCATAGTTACCATAAAAATTTATTTTTCCAGTTCTATAATTTAAATCTACAGAACTATTAAATCGTGCATTTTCATCAAAATTAAGACCTAGATTAACATTCCCGTTAAAACCTATATTACTGTTTTTATGTAATACGATATTTATAATTCCGCTCATTCCTTCTGGATTGTATTTAGCAGATGGATTAGTAATTAGTTCTATTTTTTTAATAGAAGTAGAAGGAATTTGTTTTAGTAATTGAGCAGCATCAATATTAGTTGGTTTACCATCAATAAGAATACGAACATTTTGGTTGCCTCTAAGTGCTATGTTTCCATCTTGATCTACGTTAACTGATGGTATATTATTCATTATTTCAGAAGCAGTGCCTCCAGTTGTGGTTAGATCTTTTCCTATATTAATTACTTTTCGATCAATTTTTTGTTCTATAGTAGTTCTTTCTGCAACTACAGTTACATCATCTAAAGCCTCGGCGGCTTCTTCTAATAAAATGGTGCCTACATTTACATCTTTATTTTGTTTAGAAATCTCTATAGGTTGAGAATATGTTTTGTATCCTATAAACTGTACTTTTAAAGTATAATTTCCTTTAGGAATATCAGAGATTAGAAAATCTCCATCTTCAGTGCTTATACCGCCAGTAATAATTTTATTAGCCCCATCATGAATTGCAACTGTTGCATATGGAACAGGTTGTTGTAAGTTTTTGTCAATAATTTTTCCCTTTAAGGTTCCAACCACAGCTTCATTATTAGGTTGTGCTGTTAGTAAAAAACAACATAATAAGAAAAAGGATAAAATAATTTTTTGATTGATTGTTTTCATTTTAATATTTGTTTATTTGATTGATTGATGATGGTTATGCATTGTACTTTGTATTGCATAATACATGTGCATGATTTTTCCCTAAATATGCATAATAATTACATGTGTATAAAGGTAAGACGAGGGTATATAAATTCTGTTACACTTTATTTTGATTTTAACAAAATATTTAAAAATCAAAAACCGCCTCTATTTTTTTTAGAGGCGGTTTTATATAATAACCAAATAGTAACACTAACCATCAACTATGAATAAAATTTGATTATTAAGTAAGTAACTAACTAACTAAATTTATGAAAAATCATATCTTTTATTAGTAAGACGTTATCCTTTAATCTGTGTTACAGGCTTTACTTGTTTTTAACATTTTTAAAGCTATTTTTAACGTTTATACCTTTATTTAATAGTAGAATAAACTTATTTTCCTTTTTTTAAAGTAATGTATAAGTTTATGAACAAAAAGACATTAGTTCTGGGTGCCTCCTTAAAAACAGATAGATATTCCTATATAGCGATTAATAAACTGGTGAGCTATAATCATGAAGTTGTTGCAGTTGGTCTTAAAAAAGGAGACGTAGCAGGAGTCGAGATTCAAACCCAGTTGAATATTGTAGATGGTATTGATACGGTTACCTTATATCTAAACCCTGTTAGACAACAGCCATATTATGAACAGATTTTAAATTTAAAACCTGAAAGAGTAATTTTTAACCCTGGCACAGAAAATCCAGAGTTTTACGAAAAACTTAGAAATGCGGGTATAAAAGTAGAAATAGCTTGTACATTAGTATTACTTTCTACGAATCAATATTAACCCTAAAAAGGTTATAAATCCATTAATGATTAGTATTTCAAAACCAACCTGATAATATAATTCTTTTGCTATGCTTTCCGAAATACTCCATGTATTATTTGTTGTGACATATATGTATAATTGAGAAGATAGGTTTATAAGTATTGATATTACTACAGAAATAAAACAGATAATTGGTACTAGTTTATCTTTAATCTTAAATTTAGTAAAAAGCCCAAATGCATACAACCCTAATAATGGACCATAGGTAAAACCTGCAAACTTAAATAGCTTAGCAATAACACTTTCATCTTTTATAAGATACTTAAAAGAAATTATGACTAATACGAGTATGCAAGAGAATAGAACGTGTATTTTTTTTCTTACCTTAACTTGATCTAACGGGCTATATTTTCTCTCTATATTTAAAATATCTATGCTAAAAGATGTGGTTAGTGAGGTCAATGCACTATCTGCGCTGCTATATGCAGCGGCAATAAGGCCTAGTATAAAAAAGATGGCAATGCCAAAACCTAAATTACTTTTCGTAGCAATTACCGAAAAGAGCTGGTCTTTATGTGCATCTATTCCATTTTGAGACGCATATTGAGTTAGTAACAAACCAAGACCTAAAAAAATAAAATTTACTATAGTTAAAACGATAGTAAACCAAAACATGTTTTTTTGTGCATCTTTTAAACTACGACAAGTAAGATTTTTTTGCATCATATCTTGATCTAAACCAGTCATTACAATTGCAATAAATGCTCCGGATAAAAACTGTTTCCAAAAATAATTTGCACTTTTAAAGTCATCAAAAAAGAAAGTTTTAGAAAGCTCACTATCCAGTATATGTGCTAACAGATTAGAGCCTTTAATATCAAGACTATCTGATACGTAGTATATTGCTACACCTACAGATATTAACATAAATAAAGTCTGTAAGGTATCTGTCCATATAATAGTTTTAATTCCTGATTTAAAAGTATATAACCATATCAATAAAATAGTTATAATAACAGTAATCCAGAATGGAATCCCCAAAGTATCAAAAAGAATAGCCTGTAAAACATTTGCTACCAAAAATAATCTGAAACTGGCACCTATTACTCTGGATAGTAAAAAAAACGAGGCTCCGGTTTTATAGGCATAATTACCAAAACGTTCTTGAAGGTAAGTATATATAGAAGTTAAGTTAAGCTTGTAATATAACGGAAGTAATACGGTACCTATAACAAGATATCCTAAAATATATCCTAATACAACTTGCATATAACTAAATTGCGAGGCTTCAACCCATCCAGGAACAGAAATAAAAGTAACTCCGCTAAGAGATGCACCAATCATTCCAAAAGCAACAATATACCAAGGAGACTGTTTATTAGCCTTAAAAAAGGCATCATTTCCCGAATTTTTTCCTGTGAAATATGAAATAAGAAGAAGGACTCCAAAATAAGCCCCTATAAGAAGCAGGATATGTAATGGTTGCATAAATTTTGGTTACGATTTAGCCTCCAAAATACAAATTAATCTTAAACCATACAGGTCTTTGTTAATTATCTATTTCTTATATCGCTTTCGATCATTCCATCCCGTAACCGAATAACTCTATGCGCATGTGCAGCAACTTCCTCTTCGTGAGTTACTAAGATAACCGTATTACCCGCAGCATGAATTTCATCAAAGAGTTGCATGATCTCTAGAGAAGTTTTAGAGTCCAGATTTCCTGTCGGTTCATCTGCCAGAATTATAGAAGGTTTATTCACCAAAGCTCTTCCAACAGCAACACGTTGCCTTTGACCTCCCGAAAGCTGATTTGGTTTATGATCCATACGATCCGAAAGTCCAACATCTGTTAAGACTTCTTCGGCTCTAATAATTCTATCTTTTTTAGAAACACCTGCATACACCATAGGTAAAGCAACATTATCTAAAGCTGTAGTTCTGGGAAGTAAATTAAAGGTTTGAAATACAAAACCTATCTCGCGATTACGAATATCTGCTAACTCATTATCGGTCATTTTACTAGCATCATTACCATTAAGAATATAAGTTCCCCCAGTAGGTGTATCCAAGCAGCCTAAGAGGTTCATAAGTGTAGATTTACCAGATCCAGAGGGCCCCATTATAGCCAAATATTCTCCTCGGGCAATATCCAGATCGATTCCTTTAAGTACATAAACAGTTTCTTGTCCTAGTTGAAAATTTCGGACGATATTTCTAATTTCAATAACGTTTTTCATGTAGTAATCTTTGCAGGTGGTTAAGATACAATTTTAGACTATATGACGCTATAGATAAAAAGATGTTACACCGTAGAATAAAAAGGTGTTTTACATATATTTGAAAAACCTTGCGAACAGCGACTAGTTAAGGGTTCGTTAAAATTTTGAAGACCTTAAATTTCCTAATTTATACTATGACTTTTGTCATGTTTTGAATATCATGTTCCTATTAGTTTTGTGCCAAAATATTAACTAGCATAAATAATATGAAAGTACTAAAAAGACCAGAACCGATCAATGTTGAAATTCTCTTAGATCCAAAACAAACCATCATGAGTAAGACAAACCCTAAAGGAATCATTGAGTATGCTAATGATTACTTTATGGAAATATCTGGTTATGAGGAGTATGAGTTGATAGGGCAGCCCCATAATGTAATTAGACATCCAGATATGCCTAAAGTGATTTTTAAATGGTTATGGGAAAGATTAGGAGAAAAGAAAAATATGCATGCTTTAGTAAAAAATATGGCAAAGGATGGTAGATTTTACTGGGTGATTACAGATTTTGAAGTTAAATTGGATGAAACTGGAGAAATATCTTCTTTTTTTGCAAGAAGAAAGGCTCCACCAAGAAAAACGATCGAACTGGTAAGCGAACTTTACAGAAAAATACTTTCGATTGAACAAGCAGGAGGAATCGAGGTTGCCGAAAAATATCTAATAGGATTTTTAGAAGAAAAAGGAATGACTTATGATGAGTATATAGAAAGTATATGTCTTGCAGAAGAAAAGAAACCCTTGGATATGAAAGAACTTCAATATTATAAGCGTAAAGGATTGTTTGTAAGGATGTTTAAGTAATACATAGCGAAGTCATATGACGTGAAAATACTTACTTTTATTTATTGTGTTAAGCCTAAAAACTACTTATTAAAGAAGTTTTTAGGCTTTTATGTATAAGTAAATAAGACTTTTTTATTTAATGTCTTTTTTCGCTAATATTTCTATGATTTTTTGAGCTACCATTTCTGAAGATAAATGGTTCTGACCAGTAATAAGATTTCCATCTGTTTCTAAGTGAGGAGAATTTCTTGGAGAAAATTTAAAGGTTCCACCTCTTTCTTCGATAGTTTTTAAAATTAAAAAAGGAAACTCTTTAAAATATTCTTTAGTGGGATCTTCATAACTATCGGGATATCCACTTACGCGTTTTCCTTGTACAAGATACTTTCCATCTTTTGTTTTTAAATTTACAATTCCTGCAGTTCCGTGGCATACAGAAGATATAATGCCATTATGCTGTTCGTATATCTCCATCGATATGTCTTGAATTTTTTTATTTTCAGGAACGCCATACATAGCACTTCCACCACCAACATAATAAACTGCTTTATATTTTTTTGCATCTATCTCTTCGGGTTTTTTTGTATTTTTTAAAGCACCCATAAAATTTGTATTGTACAGATATTCTTTTTGTAAATCATCTGATGTATTTATGTATGCTAGTGGTACAGAACCACCCTCTGGACTTACAAAATCAATGGTATAACCAGCTTTTTGAAATGTATGATATGCTTTTACAATTTCGACAAAACTATTACCGTTTTTAAGTTTAGAATTTCCATAAAAGGAAGCATTCGAAACAATGAATAATATTTGATCCTTATTATTTTTATGAAATACTCTTTTGGAAGCAGACTTACTCATGATTACCCAAGTTCCTTCCAGCTTTTTCATTAAAAAAAGATCGGTATACCTTAATTGCTTGCTGGGAATTAAAATTTCTACTTTAGCAACCGCAATATCATTCTCTCGATCTATAGAGACTATTCTGCCAGTTCTACCGTTAAACTTATTTTGTTCTCCTTTTGTAAACCAACTAATATATTCGCTAGAAGGTACAACCCAGAGCTCGTCATTTTTATTAGTTAAATAAAGTTTTGCATCTTTATAAAAGGCTTTACTTATTTGTTCTGGTCTATTATAAGAAGTCCCGTCTATATAATTCATTAAAGTAGTAGCAATAAGCTGTTCTTCAGATTGCGCATTAGTAATATTAAAAATCAGGATACATACAATTGTGTAAAAAATGTTTTTCATGTTTTTGTTTTTTATAGACACAATAGTATACGGTATCTCGATAAAATCAGTGATGCTTTATAATTTAGGTGTACGAATTTATAATGTTGGACACTATGATGAAATAGAGAATGTATATATTAGGATGCTATACTTGTGCATATTTATACTGGGTAGGGGTCATGTCAGTAAGTTTTTTAAATGTAGAGTAAAATGTTGATTTTGAGTTAAAACCACATTCGTAACCAATATTCTCTATCGTGTATTTGCTGTCTTTTGCTAATAAGATTTTAGCTTCATGTATTCGATATTCATTAACAAATACAGAAAAACTTTTGTCTAGGTTATCGTTTATGAATTGGGATAAAACATGAGGTTGTATATTAATTTGTTTTGCTAAATCTGGTAGTTTAAGATTAGGATCTTTATACAATTTTTTTGAGCCCATTATTTGTTCCAGCTCTTCAAAAATTCTTTTAGCTTCATTATCCTCTATTTTTTTGTCTGCGTATTTTGGTTGTTCTTTAAAAAGAATCGAATGTTTTTTTCTGCGAAAAAATAATATTAAGACCAATAAATAAAATACAAATGAAAAAGAAAGAGCCCCGACAATATATGAGGTATAAGAGACTGTTTTGTATGCGATCCAAATAATTAGATTACCAAGATAAACACTAATTATCCATATTTCTACACTACTTAATTTACTTGGTTCTTTTACTAAAGTTTTAAAGACATTTTTTAATAGAAATCCAGACGCTAGGATATATCCTAACCATTGGTAATAGATGATTGTTATAAAATAAGACCTCCATAAACCAGGATGCTCTTGATAAGAGTATTGGTAACCAACTACAAGTATAAGGATAGATGAAAAAATAAAGTGATACTTCCAGGAACGATCTAATTTCTTAGAAGAAGGGTTTAACATAGATTTTAAATAAAAAAATAAAGAAGGACCAATAAGAAAACAAGCAGATAATCCTATTTGTAAGTAGATTTTTGATAATTCTTTATTAAAATAATAAAATATAGATTTCCAAATTCTAATACTAAGCATGGTTAATAATGTACCTAAAAAGTAATTAGAGATATGTTTAGGTTTGGCGTAAAAGAAAAAATATATAGCTAGTAGTGTACCATTGAATGCTCCAATCGCACTAAAAAAAAACAAAAATTGACTGTCAAAATTCATTAGTAGAATAGGATAATCTAAAAATTTATAGGAATATCAAAATTAAACAGAAAAACCCAGTAAAAGAAAGTGAGTTTAATTTTTTTAGACACGTACTCAAATTCGTTATGTTCTAATACTAAAGTTTTGTTTAGCTTGTTATATTTAGTTAGTAGAACGATAAAGAGGATGATTTTATGTATTAAATACAATAATAGCGGTTATTGGTTTTAAATAGGATAAGATTCCCTTACTATTTTTTTGAAATTCGTAATAAATTGAAATGTTAGCTTATAAAGGAGATAATCCCACTTTTTCTCTTCTTTGATTTACATTTTCTGGATTTTGGATAGGGTAGTCGCCTATGGATGCTCTTTGAGTCCCATATACCTGGTCATACCCATTTTGAACCAATAATCTATCTTGCATTGTGGCAAGAGTAGCCAAAGGTATATCACCTTGTTGAGCAGCTAAATAGAACAACGGATAATAGTGTGCTAAAATTTCTCTTGGGGCATGTTGAACAGCTACATAGACTCCAAGTAGCGCTTTAAGTCCTACGTTTTGTTTTTTTGGGATACCACATTTTTCTATAATATGTATTGCTTTAATTCTATTTACAGAATCTATAATTTTTATATCCATACCTGTTATTCTGGATTCTTGATCTTTGTCAAATATTTCTTCTAAAGTTGTTTTTAAGCTTTTGCAATCTATCGTTTTTATAGGTAAAGTATTTACAGGTTTAACTGATGAAAACTTGATGGAAAGGTCAATTAGCCTGTCATTGTATGTTACTGAATTTCGAAATCTAACCTCTTTAATTTCGAAATCATTATTTACATAAAAATCTTTCCCTAAATAAGTTTTAGTAAAAAACTTTTGTTTTTCTTCAGAAAGAATTTCATTGGTGAAACCTATAAATACAGCTTTTGATACATCAAAATTATGATCAGATATCATTTTCATGATGTCTAATTCAGATAACTTTATCAAATTAGAATTATTAGTTTTGCAACATTGAAAAATTAATAATATAAAAATGCAAAGAACATTTTTTAATATGTAATTCATTTTTGAGTTGTTTTTATATTCTAATACTAAAGTTTTCTTTAGCTTGTTCCTTTCTTATAAATACAAATCCTAGCCGAAATATATCGATAGTAACCGTTACTTTTGGGTGCTGTTTTATTTCCTCCCAAAGTGCAGTATTCGTTAGGTTGTTATAAATAGAATTAACGACAAGTACGCTGTCATTATGCATATAAGAAAATAAATTTTCTAAAGTACTACTTTTGTCAAGTGCATCTATATCTGCGTATATCATATCATAAACGCCGCTGGGTGTTGTTGCAACAGTTATAGAATTGTTTAATGATAGGATGGTCGATATACTTTGTGAGGAATCTTGAAATATAAGAGCTTTTTTAATCGCAAAATAAGAGGTGATTTTATATAAAATTTTAGCAGTACGATAAGGGATTTTTTTGTTTGAATTGTGTACCCGTCTCAAAGAAACATATTCTTTTCTTTTTTTTCTTTTGTAAAAACATTTAGTAACCAAATCATATACAAAAGGGGAGTGTACCCCATGCTGATTAGTAGACTTTAAAAGAAACTTTAAATATGCCCTGGATATAAAGTTCATGTTTAGATCTGCTCTTTGTTTTGTGATCAGATTTCACAAATTATTCTTCCATTTTTTCAGAAAGCTCTAACCAGCGCATTTCATTTTCTTCAATTTCCTGAATGATTTTATCTAATTTTTGGGATTCCTCATTAATTTTATCCCCTTCTAGATTACCCTCAAGAAATAGATTCTCAATCTGTTTCTTTTTAATCTCCAGTTTTTTAAGATCTCGTTCGATTTTACTAAACTCTTTTTGTTCGTTGTAACTAAGCGCAGCTTTATTATCTTTTTTCCAAGAGTTTTTTGTAGTTGCTTCTGTGTTGTTTATAGGTGTTTTTACTTCAGGTTCTTTACTGTCTTCATATATTCTGTAATCCGAATAATTACCAGGGAAATCTTGTATAACACCATTCCCTCTAAAAACAAATAGATGATCTACAATTTTATCCATAAAATATCGATCATGCGAAACTACAAGTAGACAACCAGGGAAGTCTAGTAAAAAATTTTCGAGTACGTTAAGAGTTACAATGTCTAGATCATTAGTAGGTTCATCCAGAATTAAAAAATTAGGATTTTGAATTAAAACAGTACACAGGTATAATCGTTTTCTTTCTCCTCCGCTTAATTTTTCTACAAAATCATATTGTTTTTTTCTGTCAAATAAAAAGCGTTCCAGTAATTGCTGTGCAGAGATTTGTCTTCCTTTTTTTAAAGGAATATAATCTCCAAATTCTCGAATTACATCAATAACTTTTTGCCCCTCTTTAATATTTATACCACTTTGGGTATAGTATCCAAACTTTATAGTTTCACCAATTACTATTTTACCATGATCGGGTGTTATACCACCAGTAATCATGTTTAGAAAAGTAGATTTACCAGTTCCGTTTTTACCTATAATACCTATACGTTCTCCTGTTTTAAATACGTATTCAAACTTATCTAACAGGATATTATCACCAAAACTTTTTGAAATTTTATGAAGCTCAAGAATTTTACTTCCCATACGCTCCATGTTGATTTCTAACTGTACTTCATGATCATTACGGCGTTTATGGGCGCGGTCTTTAATCTCGTAAAAATCGTCTATTCTGGATTTAGATTTGGTAGTTCGTGCTTTTGGTTGGCGACGCATCCAATCTAACTCCTTTTTATATAATTGTTTTGCTTTATCTGTAGCAATTTGTTCATTTGCAACCCGGGATTCTTTATTTTCAAGATAGTATGCATAATTACCTTTGTAACTATATAATTGTCCGTTTTCTAACTCTACAATTTCGTTACATACATTTTCTAGAAAATAACGATCGTGAGTTACCATAAACAAGGTAAAGTTTTCTTTTGCAAAATATTCCTCTAACCATTCAATCATTTCCAGATCCAAATGGTTAGTAGGCTCATCGAGATATAAAAGATTGGGTTTGCTAAGTAAAATATTGGCGAGTGCTAATCGTTTTTTTTGCCCTCCTGATAGGTCACTTACTTTTTTACTTAAATCTTCTAGCTTAAGTTTAAAAAGTATTTGTTTGTATTGTGTTTCAAAATCCCATGCATTGGCAGCATCCATTTTTTCAAAAGCATGTTGATATCCTTCAGCATCTTCTGGATTTTGTAAAGCTTTTTCGTAGGCATTAATTATATGCAGTATGTCATTGTCTGAAGCAAAAATTGTTTCTTCAATGGTGAGATTAGGATCTAGGTTAGGTTCTTGTGGTAAAAAAGCTACTTTAAGATTTTTACGATACACTACAAGACCATCATCAGGATCTTCATCCCCAGCTACTATATTAAGTAACGATGTTTTTCCTGTTCCGTTTTTAGCAACAAAACCAATTTTTTGTCCTTCGTTAATTCCAAAGGAGATATCTTTAAAGAGAACACGTTCTCCGAAAGACTTCGCAATATTTTCTACTGATACGTAATTCACAACTTTTTATAAGGTTGCAAAGGTACAAGGTTTCTGAGTTACAAAGAAACAAAGTTTTAAAGTTTCTATTTTGTAAGGTGGAACTTGTAAAAATATATAAGGTTGTATTCGTTTATATGATGAGGTTTTTGGAGTTAAATCTCTATAGTTGAGTACACAGAATTCTATATTTTTCCTTTTCGTCGAGTAACAGATACCAGAAAGATAACAATAGAGATAAAAACAGCTATTCTGGCAAGATAATTACCTGCTTTAGTATAAAAAGTGATTTTATCGTTGGTTTTTAATTTTCCTATTATAGTCCCTCGCTTTTCATACTCTAATGAAGAAATGATATTCCCGGTTTGATCAATAATAGCAGAAATGCCTGTGTTAGCACTTCGGGCAATGCTTCTGCGGGTTTCTATTGCCCTTAGTTTTGCATAATATAAATGTTGTCTGTGCCCCTGCGTATTGCCCCACCAGGCATCATTGGTTATAATGGCAAGAAAATCTGCACCGTTTCTAATATACCCTGTAGCAAATTCGCCATATACACTTTCATAACAAATAAGAGTGCCTACACCAATACTATCTTTACTAAAAAAAACTTCCCTATCCTCTTGTGTAGTTTTTTTTGCTACCGTTCCTCCCAGATCAATCATTGCATCTCCAAAAATAGGTCTTAAAATGTTTTGGTATGGGAAATTTTCAACCCCTACAACCAGTTTACTTTTATGGTATAATTCATGAGTCCCATCTGGGCGAACAAAGAAAGCAGAATTGTAATCGTCATAATACACTCCCTCTTTATAGGTATTCGTTTGTTTTTTAATTTTGTTAGGATCTTCAAACACATCGATTAAAGATATTCCTGATAAAAAGTTAGCATTAGGGTACTGATTCACTATTTTTAATGCAGTTTTTCTAGCAATAGAGCTAGAGAAGTAAGGTAATCTGTTAGTGTCTGCAAAAACAGTTTCTGGTGCAATAATAAATTGGGTATCTGCAGTGATTGCTGTTTTGGTAAGAGAATCTAGTAATACACCTATATGATTATCTGTAGTGTTATATTTTTCGGTATATGGATTAATATTTGGTTGTAAGATAACTACTTCTATATCCTTACCATTTTCTTTGTAGGTTTTTAGGATAATAAACGAAATGATAATTGGGATGCTAATAAACAAGCCATTGCGAATAGCAGATCTGTATAAAATAGTTTTGTCTTTATGTTCTTTAAAAAGTAAAATACTCTTAAAAACACTAATATTTACCATCCAAATCCAAAGCGTTCCTCCAAAAGCACCTGTGTATTCATACCATTGAATCCATGAGGTAAAACTTGCAAATCCATTGCCCAGATTAAGCCAAGGCCAGGAAAACTCCCACTGCAAATGCATATATTCAAAACTCATCCAAAAGCAGATTAAAAATATACTACTAATGGTAAAGGTGGTTTTTTTGGCAACTATGTGATACATTAAAAATACCAAAGTCATCACCAAACTATTTACAATCTCTGCAAAGCCCATCCCAAATGGTGTAGAATTATATATCCACCAAGTGGTAATCATATTCCAGATAAAAAAAGTAAGAAAAGCGAGTCCAAAAACCTGTGTTTTGCTATACTTGTTGTAACGAATAGTATACTCTGCAAACAAAAGGGGAATAAATCCAAAGAATAAAAATAGCGGAAATCCATAGGTAGGCCAACTAACAGCAAGTAAAAGACCTGAAATAATAGACAGAATTATGTTTCTCATAAAAAAAGGCTTCCTTGTTAAGCACGAAATTAAACTTATTTCGTTACAATTAATATAATTAAACGCTTCTTTTTTGTTAAGTTTAGTAGTAACGTTTTTTTACACAAACCATGTTTGCCACTATAATTTTTTTATAATATCATAAAGTGAAAGGATAGTTGTAATATTTTTTTAATCCACATTGTGGAGTTTAATTCTAAAGGAGGTTAGCCTCAAAAACAAAATATATTTTCGGAAGCATACCTTGTTAGTCTGCTCTGAGGTTATTGATTAACATTATATAATGTATTATGCAAAAATTAGCCTTTAAAAAGAGTTTATGAATTAGCATTTAATTCTAAGAAAGCAAAATCACATTTATAATGTACGTATCTGCTTTTTTTTGTTAGTAGTTACATTGTTTTAAAGTGGGATTTAATTAAAAATTTATAAATCTGTACTGTATTTGTAAAGATACAAGCTCTTTTGATAAAATCTCTTTTATTTAGAATGAGTAAAAGAAACTGGGTGTGTTGCCGTAAAACACGGCGCGATTTTCTGTTTAACTGGAGTAGTATTATGTTTTGTATACTTTATTCTTACTATTTTTTGATAAAATAGTAATGAAATACTCTTTTCTTTTTCCTCTTATAAACAAAGAATAGTTCATTTATTTGGTGATAAATTAAAATGTAACAGGAGTTAAAAAAGCGTCTTTTTAAGTGTTCATTAGAGCAAATAGTTTGCTATTTTTACACAAAATCAAATTTATGAACATCAAAAAGCATATCCCCAATAGTATAACGCTTCTTAATCTTTTTTGCGGCTGTATTGCAGTTATTTTTGCCGTTCAAGGGCAGTTAGAGTTGGCAGCTGTTTTTGTTATATTAGGTATAGGGTTTGATTTTTTTGATGGTTTTGCAGCACGAATATTAAATGTAAAGAGTGATTTAGGTTTACAGCTAGATTCTTTGGCAGATATGGTTACCAGTGGTGTTGTGCCGGGTATTGTAATGTATCAGCTATTATCCCAGGTATTTGGTAAACCATTTTATGTAGTTCCTAACTCTTGGAATTCAGATGCTGTTTTACAAAGTCTTGATATATCTTATATATCCTTATTAGGGTTATTGATTACTTTAGCCTCGGCGTATAGATTAGCAAAATTTAATATAGATACCAGACAAACCGACTCTTTTATAGGTCTGCCAACACCTGCAAACACGCTCCTTATTATTTGTTTACCTCTTATCCTTAAGTTTCAACCAGAAGCCTGGGTAATAGAAATTATTTTAAGCAAGTGGTTTTTGATAGGGTTAACCTTATTAAGTTGTTATTTATTAAATGCTGAAATTCCTTTGTTTGCTCTAAAGTTTAAGACATGGGGATTTGTAGAAAATAAAATTCGCTACATCTTTTTATTGACAGCAATTGTTTTGATTGTTTTGATAAAATTTATGGCTATTCCCTGCATAATATTAATGTATGTTTTGATGTCGATGTTTTTGGATAAGAAAGGGTAGTGTATGTTTTTCAGGGTTTTACATAAAAAAATAAGGCTCTGTTTACTTACAATTTCTTGTTTAGTGTTTTTTTCAGCATGTCATGAAAAGAATTCTTTAAAAAAAGAAATCAAAAAAGGAAGTTTCACTCTTCTAAAAGAAAACGATTCACTTTATTATTTAACAATAGCTTCTGCTAATAATTTAGATAAGTGGAAATTACCATATCCTGTTTATCAGTTTCAAACTGGGGATATAGATGGTAATGGTATTGAAGATGCAATGATAGGAGTAATTAAACCAACTAGATTTGATTCTGTAAAAGGCAAGCGGCTATTTGTTTTTAAAAATTACAAAGGATTAGTTCGTCCACTTTGGTTAGGATCCAGATTAAGTCAACCATTGGTGGATTTTAGTTTTATTAAAAAAGAAAAACACTCGCGAATAAGAAGCATAGAAAGAGAAAAGAGCAGTAAGTATCTGGTTGCAGAATATAAATGGCGTAAGTTTGGATTAGAATTTACGAAATATTTAAAACGAGAAACAGATAGCATATCAGCTATAACTCTTCTAGAAAATAATTAAGATATAAAAAAAGTATGAAAAAAATAATTCTATTATCTGTTTCTCTAATTATATTAAGTTGTGGTGGTAAAGAAAAATCTAAAGTAAAGATTGCTGAAGAGGAAAAGACTAATACTGCAGAAGAAATACAAAAGGAAAATGAAGTATTAGCTACTCCTATAATTTCTACAAAAAGTATTGATATAGAGCAATTAAAAGATGCTGTTGATTTAGAAATGGATATCTCAGCTCTTAGCTTATCAGATATTCGAATTCTTAGAAACTCCTTTGCTGCCAAACAAGGGTATTGTTTTATGAAAGCAGACCTTAGGGGTGTTTTTAGTACAACAACTTGGTATGACGAAAGAATGAGGAAAAGATATTGGGACGAAGAAGGAGGTAAATCTGCGAATCCAATTTCTTATACAGAGGAAGAGCAGAAGTTTATAGATAAATTAAAAGCTAGGGAAAATGAATTGAAGCAGCAAAACTTTGTGAAAGATGGAAGCCGCACATCAGTAAACATGAATAATATTGTAAACCCTTTTCAGATGGAGGAAATGCCATCAGAATTAACGGCAATGTTATCTAAAACTGGATTTGCAATTATCCCCAATAATAATATTCAATTATTTCATGTATATGAACAAAATGATTACCAGCAGTTTCCAAATTTTGTAACTACCGATATGTATATGCAATTGTTTCATATGTATTTTGGATATGTGTTACGAACTGTAGAAGAAGATCAGTTTATACCATTGCTGTCTCAAATTTGTGAGATGATGATGAAAGATATGAGACAACTTTCAGAAACAGCTACAAATAAATCTATCAAAGATCTGGCAAACTATAACCTAACCTATTATGCAATAGCATACACTTTATTAACACAAAAAAAGGTTACAGTTCCAGATAGGTATAAAGATTTGTATGAAAAGGAATTAACAAATGTAGATGCTGCGATAGATGGTACCTCCGTTTTTTTGGATTATGAACAGGCAACTTTCCCCTACAGTCTTTTTAAACCAAGAGGACATTATACAAGGACAGAAGAGTTGAAGCGTTATTTTAAAGCGATGATGTGGTTACAAACAGCACCCTTTTGCTTAGACAACGATATGCATTTAAAAAGGGCAATTGTGAGTGCCTCATTTTTGGCTAATAGCCCCAATTTTGGAGAAGAAACCTGGAATAAGTATAAAGCTATTATGGAACCAATTAATTTTATAATAGGTCTTCCTGATAATGTTTCGTTTTTAGATGTAGCTAAATATATTAAAAAGAAAGAGTTAGGTCTAAATGATCTTCTTGCAAATAAGAATACATTAGAGAGTTTAAGAAAAGAAATAAAGAAAATAGCAGATGCCCAAAATGTAATAAAATCTAAGAGTGCGGTTAGTTGTGTGGATAAAATTAATTTTATTCCTCAGCGATATTTATCCGATAATGAAGTTTTACAAGAACTAGTAGATGTTAAAAGTGAAGTAACAAAAAGAGGATATCCAAAAGGATTAGATGTAATGGCAGCGTTTGGAAGTGTTTCTGCTAGTAATGTTTTATTAAATGAATTAAAAGAAGGAGATAACTGGAGGGAGTATCCAACAATACTCAATGCCATGAAAAATAAAATGAAAGGATTGGATTGGAACTCTACTTTGTATAATAAGTGGATTCAAAGCCTTTTGGAATTACAAAAACCTAATGACAGTTATCCTTATTTTATGCAAAGCTCGCAATGGGCCAAAAAAGACCTAAATGCTTCTTTAGCATCTTGGGCAGAGTTAAAACATGATGCAATCCTTTATGCAGAACAACCTATGTCTGCTGAATGTGGTGATGGTGGCCCGCCAAGTCCGTATACCGTTGGATATGTAGAACCAAACATCGGATATTGGAGCTCTGTAATAGAGTTGATAGGTGTAACTAAAGAAGTTTTAGAGAAAAATCACTTAATGAACTCTAATATTTCCAGAATAACAACCAGTTTAAAAGAAAATGCAGAGTTTTTGCTTTCTGCTAGTAAAAAAGAGCTGTCTGGGCAGCAACTTTCTGAAAAAGAATACTCGCAGATAGAACTAATAGGTAGTACCTTTGAGTGGTTAACATTAGATTTAGTAAAACAAAAAGATCAATATCTGGATAGTTGGCATAGTGTAAAAGGTCCAGACAAATCAGTAGCTGTGGTGGCAGATATTTATACATCAAATTCAGGAAATAACCCTGATAAAGGTATTTTGCATGTTGCGACAGGGAATGTGAATGATATTTATGTGGTAGTAGAAATTGAAGGGTATTTGTATATCACTAAAGGAGCGGTATTTGGATATCATGAATTTCATATTCCAATGGGTAATCGATTAACAGATGAAGAATGGCAAGAAATGCTTAATAATGGAGAAGCCCCAGATGTACCAGATTGGGTAAAAGAAATTATGCTTCCAATAAAAACACCAAAGGCAAATGAAAAAATCTTTTATAGTTCGGGTTGTTAGAAATAGTTATATTGTTGAATAGACTAAAATTTATGCGTAATACATCGCTTTTTGTGTTGCTTTTAATAAGTATACTAACAGTTTCTTGTGATTTCTTAAATGAAGAAACCGAAGTGAATAAAATCGTTTTTGTAGGAGATCTCCTTTTGGATAGGGGAGTTAGAGAAAGAATAGGGTATTTAGGTATACATAGTTTGTTTCATCCTACTATAGACTCTGTTTTTAGAGAAAGTGATATTGTAATTGCAAATTTAGAGTGCCCGGCCACCGAAATAGAAGAACCAATTAATAAAAAATTTATTTTTAGAGCCGATCCAGAATGGTTAACGGTATTGAAAGAACATAAGATTACACATCTTAATATGGCTAATAACCATTCGATGGATCAAGGAAGAAAAGGGCTGGTGGATACAGAAAAGAATATTATAAAAAACGGATTGATACCTTTAGGTTTTGGAGATAATTTAAAAGAAGCTTGCAAAGGGCAGTTAATAGCTTCCTATCCACGAAAAGTGTATGTGTTTTCTTCACTTCAGGTACCTTCAGAAAATTGGCCGTTTTTAGAAAATAAACCTTGTGTATGCGAAGATTCTTTTGATTCTATAGCCAAAAGAATTAAAAAATTGAAGGCTATAGAACCCAATTCGGTTATAATTGTTCAATTACATTGGGGAGCAGAACATACTATAAAACCATTAACGACACAAAAACAACAAGCATATTTATTAATTGATTCAGGAGCAGATGTCATTATAGGGCACCATACGCATACGATACAATCGATCGAGTTTTATAAAGGAAAGCCTGTTTATTATAGTATTGGTAATTTTATTTTTGATCAATCTAAGGCAATAAATTCTAAAGGTCTAATAGTGCAAATAGAAATAACAAAAACAAAACTCTTATTCAAAGAAATAACATTTGATATCGAAAATTGTATGCCTAGACTTTAATTAAAGTCCAATTTCTTTTTTCTAAGCTCAAAATTCTGCCCTAAATATACTTTACGAACCATTTCATCTTCTGCTAATTCTTCAGGAATACCTGCCTTTAGGATACTTCCTTCAAACATTAGATAGGTTCTGTCTGTTATAGCTAGTGTTTCTTGGACATTATGATCGGTAATGAGGATTCCAATATTTTTATTTTTTAACTGGGCAACAATACGTTGTATGTCCTCTACTGCAACTGGATCTACCCCTGCAAAAGGCTCATCTAGGAGGATGAAATTTGGGTCTGTTGCCAAGGCACGAGCAATCTCTGTACGACGACGCTCCCCGCCACTAAGCAGATCCCCACGGTTTTTGCGAATATGTCCTAAGCCAAACTCTTCGATAAGCTCTTCCATTTTGTGTAATTGCTCCTTCTTGGTAAGTTTGGTTAGCTGTAATACACTTAAAATATTATCTTCAATACTTAATTTTCTAAAAACAGATGCTTCTTGCGCAAGATACCCTATCCCATTTTGAGCTCTCTTATACATAGGGTATTTCGTGATATCTATATTTTCTAGAGTGATTTTTCCACCATTAGGTTTTACTAAGCCAACGATCATGTAAAAGGAAGTCGTTTTACCTGCACCATTAGGTCCCAGAAGTCCAACAATTTCCCCTTGATTTACCTCTAGCGAAATTCCTTTTACTACTTTTCTGCCTTTGTATGTCTTTATAAGATTTTCTGCTTTTAATTTCATATCAGAATGACTTCTTTTATATAGTGGATGTTGCTAAAAATGAACTCGTAAATTTACACTATTCTTTTTAACCTTTAATTGTTTAAGATTTTTTTGCTTCTAAAGCATCCCAGAACTCATAAGCACGACGAAGATGAGGGATAACAATAGTGCCGCCAACAAGAGTAGCAATGCCAAGAGCTTCAACTACCTCTTCTTTTTTTAAACCTTCTTTATGGCAAGTTTCTAAATGGTATCGTACGCAATCATCACAACGTAACACAGCAGAGGCTACTAACCCCAATAATTCTTTGGTCTTTACATTTAGAGCACCTTCCATATAGGCATTAGTGTCCAGATTAAAGATTCTTTTTATTATTTTATTATTATCTTCAAGAATACGAGAATTCATCTTTTCTCTGTAGTCGTTAAAATCGTCAACTATATTACTCATTTAGATTGTTTTTGTAATTTTTTATTTTGTTTTTTAATCACAGCTTTAGAAATAAATATACTTATCTCATATAGTATTAATATAGGGATAGCTACAATAACCTGACTTGCAATATCGGGAGGGGTAATTATGGCTGAAAGTATTAGCACAATTACCAGAGCAAATTTTCTGTATTTTTTTAAGAATTCTGGAGTAACCAAACCTACTTTAGTAAGGAAAAACATGATAACAGGAAGTTCGAATATTAATCCACATGCAATTACAGATGCCCTAACTAAAGCGATATAACTATCGATGTCAAATTCATTAAGTACTTCTTTACTAACTTGGTAACCTCCTAAAAAATTAATAGATAAAGGGGTGATTACATAATATCCAAAAAGTACTCCAAGAAAAAAAAGAAAAGAACATATAACGATAAAACCTTTAGAGTGTTTTTTTTCGTTATCATACATGGCAGGAGCAATAAATTTCCAGAATTCATATATAACGTATGGAAAAGCAATTATAAACCCAGCAGTTATAGATGTCCAGATGTGAACAGAAAATTGTCCGGCAACTTTCCTGCTCTGTATGCTAAAAGGAAGTTCTTTAAAACACAAACTTTCGTCTAATCCCAAATATTTTGATAAATTACAAAGTGCTTTGTAAGTAGGGAAATCAGGTCTTTTAGGACCAAAAAGTAATACGTCAAAAACAAATTCTTTAGCGATAAAAGCTATAATTCCAGCAGTCATTACAGCAACAGTAGCTCTAATTAAATGCCATCTTAACTCTTCTAGATGATCTAAAAAAGACATGGCTTGAGGATTTTTTGTGGTATTTTTTGTCATTATAGAATACCTTCTCTAATTAGGTCATGAATATGCAAAAAACCAGCGTATTTGCCATTTTCTACAGCTAATAATTGCGAAATAGAGTTTTCCTCTAATTTGTCCATAGCATCAACAGCCATAGCGTCATTATTAATGCTTTTTGGATTTGGCGACATAATATCTCTGGCAGTTAGCTTATCAAAAGAGGAAATGTTAGTAGTAAGCATTCTACGTAAATCTCCATCAGTAATAATACCTAAAATAATTCCGTTTTGAGTAACCGCAGTGGCTCCTAATCTCTTTTCTGTCATTTCTACAATCACATTAGCTATGCTGGATTCTGGAGACACTTCGGGTTTTTCATTTTGAGAAGTAATATCACTTACTCGTAAATATAGTTTTTTTCCTAAAGCACCACCAGGATGGTATTTGGCAAAATCTCTGCTAGAAAAACCTTGAAGATGTAACAGGCAAACAGCAAGAGCGTCGCCAATAACAAGTTGAGCAGTGGTACTTGTTGTAGGGGCTAAATTATTGGGACAAGCTTCTTTTTCTACATACGCATGTAAAACATAATCGGCTTCTTTTCCTAAAAAAGATTCTTTACTTGAAGTAATAGCAATTAAAGTATTCTTAAAATTTTTTATAAGAGGTACTAATACTTTTATTTCAGGAGTGTTACCACTTTTAGAAATACAAATAACAATGTCGTCTTCGAGAATATTTCCTAAATCTCCATGAATAGCATCTGCAGCATGCATAAAAACAGCAGGAGTTCCTGTAGAATTCATAGTAGCTACAATTTTGGTAGCAATTATAGCACTTTTACCAATACCAGTGATAATAACCCTGCCTTTTGATTTATGAATGCTCTCGACGGCATTAGAAAATTCTTCGTCTACGAGCTCTTCTAGATAAGCAATCGCACGGGCTTCTTCGGCGATAGTTTTTTTTGCGTATGAAATTATAGTATCCTGAGTGTTCAAAATTTTAAAAATTTGCATGTTATAATTAAAGATTTTATTATCTTTAATTTACGCAAAGGTATGCAATACCTTATTAATTTTAAATAGTCATAAAAAAAAGCGTATTAAATTATGCTTTGTTTATCTTTGACATATTAAAGTTAAAAACGAAACGTCCACTAAATCTGTATTGGGGGAAACAGATGTTAGTGTTAGTGAATCTTTATTTTATTGGTATATAAAAGTTATAATGTTTAATGAGTTTGAATGAAACTGACTTGCAAAGTGCATTAAAAAAACACTTTGGGTTTAGTCAATTTAGAGGACTACAGGAAAAGGTAATACAAAGTATTTTAGAAAAGCAAAATACTTTTGTAATAATGCCTACAGGTGGAGGAAAATCCCTTTGTTATCAGTTGCCTGCTTTAATGTGTAAAGGTACCGCTATTGTGGTTTCTCCTTTGATCGCATTAATGAAAAATCAAGTAGATGCTATTCGTAGTATATCATCAGTAGAAGGTATTGCCCATGTGCTTAATTCGTCTCTCAATAAATCTGAGGTGAAGAGAGTGAAAGAGGATATCGAAAATGGTGTAACTAAACTATTATATGTGGCACCTGAATCTCTTACCAAAGAAGAATATGTTGATTTTTTAAAATCTCAAGAAATATCCTTTTTGGCAGTAGATGAAGCGCATTGTATTAGTGAATGGGGACATGATTTTAGGCCAGAATATCGAAATCTTAGAAGTATTATTAGAAGGATAGGAGAAGATATTCCGATTATAGGACTTACTGCAACTGCTACACCTAAAGTGCAAGAGGATATTCTTAAAAATTTGGCGATGAGTGATGCTAAAACTTTTAAAGCATCGTTTAATCGACCAAACTTATATTATGAAATACGCCCTAAAACAAAAAATGTAGATGCAGATATTACTCGTTTTGTGAAACAAAATGCAGGAAAAAGCGGTATTATATACTGTCTTAGTAGAAAACGAGTAGAAGAATTGGCACAAACATTAGAAGTTAATGGTGTAAAAGCCGTTCCTTATCATGCAGGGTTAGATGCAAAAACCAGAGCAAGACATCAAGATATGTTTTTGATGGAAGATGTTGATGTTGTCGTTGCGACTATTGCTTTTGGAATGGGTATTGATAAGCCAGATGTACGATTTGTGATTCATCATGATATGCCTAAGAGTATAGAAAGCTATTATCAAGAAACTGGTCGTGCAGGGCGAGATGGGGGAGAAGGACACTGTTTGGCATATTATGCATATAAAGACATCGAAAAGCTTGAAAAATTTATGAGCGGAAAGCCTGTTGCTGAGCAAGAAATTGGGCACGCTTTATTACAAGAAATAGTAGCTTTTGCAGAGACTTCTATATCTAGACGTAAATTTATCTTACATTATTTTGGAGAAGAATTTGATGAGGTAAATGGAGAAGGTGCAGATATGGATGATAATGTTCGTAATCCTAAGAAAAAACACGAAGCTAAAGACGAAGTTAAGACTCTTTTAGAAGTGGTTAGTAAAACAGGGGAAATTTATAAATCAAAAGATCTTGTAAATACCCTTATTGGCAAAAGTAACGCGTTAATTATTTCTCATAAAACACACCAACAACCTTTCTTTGGTAGTGGTAATGCTAAAGCCAATAACTATTGGATGGCTTTGGTAAGACAGGTATTAGTAGAAGGTTATTTGCGTAAAGATATTGAAACCTACGGAGTAATTAGGATTACAGAGGAAGGAAGAAATTTTATAGAAAACCCTGTTAGTTTTATGATGACAGAGGATCATGTCTATAAAGATAGTACAGAGGATTCTATAATTACTGCTGCAAAATCTGGAGGTAAAGGAAGTGGGGATGATAAATTAGCTGGAATGCTTAGGGATTTAAGGAAATCGGTAGCCAAAAAAAATGGGGTCCCTCCATTTGTGGTTTTTCAAGATCCATCTATAGATGATATGGCTTTAAAATATCCTGTTACTATAGAAGAACTAGCAAATGTTCATGGAGTAGGAGAAGGAAAAGCAAAAAAATATGGTAATGAATTTGTTTCTCTTATTGCTAAATATGTAGAAGAAAATGATGTTTTACGACCCGATGATTTTGTTGTAAAAAGTACAGGAGCTAATAGTGGTCTTAAATTATATATTATACAAAACGTAGATCGTAAATTACCTTTAGATGATATAGCAGCTGCAAAAGGAATGAATATGACTACCTTTATTAAAGAAATGGAAGCTATCGTATATAGCGGTACCAAGCTTAATATTGCATATTGGATCGATGAAATTCTTGATGAAGATCAACAAGAAGAAATACATGAGTATTTTATTGAAGCAGAGGATGATAAAATAGATAAAGCAATAGAAGAGTTTGATGGAGATTATGATGATGAGGAGTTACGTTTATATCGCATTAAATTTATTAGTGAAGTAGCAAATTAAAAACAATAAGAAATAATATTTATAAACAAAAAGGTGTTCTAAAAACAAGAACACCTTTTTGTTTATAAATATATCACATATCAAAATTAGATAACTGCTTTTTGTTGTATTTAGATAAATTTACAGAAATGTAAAAACTTGATGTAGAGAGTTTTGAATCGGATAAAGATGTGCTTAGTGTTTCGCTTTTAGCAATATTCTTATCTGTGTATATTCGGTATCCAACTTTAAAGCGTCCAACACCAAATCCACCTCCATAAAAGTAGTCCAAAGTGATTTTTTCGACACTGTTAAAAACAGACTCAGTTCCCAAATCATGATCAGCAGAGAGTCCTCCTTCAAAGAAAAGCTCAAAATCTGAACTTAGATAAATATGAAATCTGGGAGCTAGTGCTACATTAATACTTTTAAAATCTAAAGCTAATGGTGTTGTTGTTCCAAGTGCATTGTTTTGTTGTGTAGAGAATGCTCTATAAGTAGACTCTAAGAAAAAACTAAGATCAACTTTATAAAATGGAATAAAAGTTTCTAAATAGATACCATATTTTGTCGCTAATACATCATCATAAATAACCAGTTGATTTGGATTAAATTCAGCAGGATGAGAAAAACTCACAAAATCTAAGGAGCCTATAAGACCAACTTTAGTTTGACTAATTTTTCTTTTTAATATATATTCTATTTTTGCTCCTTTACAATTGTTATAGTCTGCAAAATAGTTTTTTAAGTCTCTTTGCGAGTGTGTTAGTTCTGTTACATCTTGTCCTCCACAATTTACATGCTTTTGCAGTTGTTCTTTAAATTGAGTGTTCGCTTTTGGGATAACTTTTTTCCCTACTTTTTTACTGTCATCAGGTATATAATAAGTTTTGTAAATTAATAAGTCAGGGTATGGAGTGTCTTTAGATGTGTAAAAAAATCGATGCACATCATTTTCAGAGTATTGATACAAAGAAGCTTCACTTTTTAGAATAACTCTAAGAAATACTTTTTTTATTTTCAGTTCAGGGTTTTCGCTTTTTGTAGATTTTCCAACATTGTCACCTCTAAGGTCAAATTTCATTATATATCTCTTGAAAATATAATCCTGACCTACGCCAAATTCTTTATAATCTTTAATTTTACCGATAGACGGGGTTGATGATATGGTTTTTTTCCAAGTAAATTCTGTAGGGTTATTTTTCCAGGATATTTTTTTTATGAGACATTCTTTTCGATTACCATCATTATCTATAAAATATCCAGATTCGTAAATGTTTTGAGCAGAAATAGTAGAGGTTAAAAGTAGACAAAATAATAGTAGAGTGAATAATAGTTTCATTACATAAATTGGTTATTCTTAATTAGTTTTTTGTTTTAGTAATCTTTTATAACAGGGTTGTTCTACATTTATTGTCCTTAATCCCTATTTTCAATGTTTTAGAGTAATTAAAATTAGGAGAGCAGGTATTTGTTAAGTTCTATAAAACCAAATATTTCTTATCGATTGTGTTTATGTATTTAAAAATAAAGAGTTTAGGATTACGTAAATAGGTAGCATGTATAAAACTTTGATAAACTCTAATATCAAACCAAAGTCAATTACTTATCTTTGCAACTTTAAATTAAAAAGCTTAAAAAACTACATTATGCAAGAAGGATTATACGCAAAATTTAATACAACAAAAGGAAGTATTCTTATTAATTTAGAATATAAGAAGACACCGGGAACGGTAGGTAATTTTGTTGGTTTAGCCGAAGGTAATATAGAAAATGAAGCAATCCCACAAGGAAAACCATATTATAATGGTTTAAAATTTCATAGGGTAATTGCAGATTTTATGGTTCAAGGAGGAGATCCTCAAGGAACAGGATCAGGTGGTCCGGGATATCAATTTGATGATGAGATACACCCAGATTTAAAACATGATGGTCCAGGTGTATTATCAATGGCTAATGCAGGTCCTGGAACAAATGGAAGTCAGTTTTTTATTACTCATGTAGAAACTTCTTGGTTAGATGGTAAACATACTGTTTTTGGTAAAGTAATAGAAGGGCAGGATGTAGTAAATAGTATTGAACAAGGAGATGAAATCGAATCTGTAGAAATTCAAAGAGTAGGAGCAGATGCAGAAAGTTTTAATGCGGTAGAGACCTTCAGAAGCTTTAACGGAGCCAAAGCAGAAAGAGAAGCTGCAGCTAAGAAAAAAGCAGAAGATTTATTAGGAGAACTTGCAGCTGGATTTGATAAAACAGAGAGCGGTCTTCGATATAAAGTTATTCAAAAAGGGGATGGTGTAAAAGCAGAAAAAGGAAAAACTGTATCTGTGCATTATAAAGGAAGTCTTACAGATGGCACAGTCTTTGATTCTTCTTATAAGCGAAATCAACCCATTGATTTTTCATTAGGTATGGGGCAAGTTATTTCTGGTTGGGATGAAGGAATAGCATTGCTACAAGTGGGGGATAAAGCAAGATTTGTGATTCCACCATATTTAGGATACGGCGAAAGAGGAGCAGGAGGAGTTATTCCTCCAGATGCAACACTTATTTTTGATGTAGAATTAGTAAACGTGAAATAGATTTTTTATCTAAATAATATCTAGAAAAATCCCGAATATTTTTAGTATTCGGGATTTTTTTTATCTTTTCAGTATTAAGAAGTTATAATATCTGTTTTTTATTAAAAGAATGAATAGTGAAAATAATTTATGATATCTAAGGATTGTTTTTGTGTTAAAAGCTTTATTTTTAATTTTTTATACTTAATTTAACATTGAGATGATTTTTGTTTTGATAAAAATTTTTTTGTTAAAAAGATATAAGGATATGTTTACATCCTCTTTTATTAATAATTTGAACAAAAATTGCAATACCCCTAGATATGAAACAAAAACTTATTATTTTTTTAACCCTTTATAGTGTTTGTCTTGTTAGAAGTCAAGAAAAGGAAGATATTTTAGTTAATATTAATGACCAAATAGAGATAATAGATGGATATATAGAATTTGAAACCTTTTACCTAGATCCAGAAGAGTTTTTGGATAAAATGGCTGATCATGGTGCAGAATTAAATGGATATTATGAACATGAACGATTGAAAAAAATTATTAGAAAAGTAGGAACCAGAACTACGGATATAATAACGACATTTTATTTTTGGAACGATAATCTTATTCATGTTAATTATAAGCAACGTCCGTATATAGAGACAAAAAATGAGCAAGGTCAAGTAGTTTTGGATTATTCTAATGCATACACCAAGTATGAATCTATGCACTATTTTAATAATAATAAAGAAATAGAAAAAAAGGAAATGGGTAAACCTATAGATGGGATTACTCTCGATAAAGGCTTTGTGGCATATGCTAAAAAAATGAAATCTTTATTAGATAATAAGTTTTATAATAGAGATACTTATAGAGCATTACAAGGAAAATGGCTTTTTATACAAAATACAGAAGATTATATAATTTTTGAAGGAACAATACGATTCAATTTTTATAACGGAAGATTTGCTAATCGTTTAAAAACTAGAATAGAAAATGATGTGCTAATTTGTTTTTTTCCTATGGATAATCGTAATTATAGATATAAAATTGAAAGTATAAACGACACAATGCTTGTATTAACAGATCTATCCTCTAAAGAAGAGTTTTCCTATGCTAAAGTAGAATGATTTTTTAAAACATTATGGATTTTAAATAATCAATAATAATCGTTAATCTTTTATTGAGTGGTTAATTTTCTAGACGTATTTCGAAAACAAAATATATTTTCGAAAAAAATACCTTGTGAGATTGCTATGAGGTTGTTAATTATCACTAACAGTTTGAATTTACCATAAAAAAAAGAATAGTGTATGTCTTTTATTCTTTCCACTTTATATTACACCCAATACTAGGTTTTTGATTTTCAGATACTTTAGCGTTTCGAAGTACAGCGTCTAAAGCCTGACGTAGATCTCTTCCATTTACAGGAATTCCGTTTCCAGGTCTTGAGTCGTCTAGTTGCCCTCGATAAATTAGTTTTAACTCTGCATCAAATAAATAAAAATCAGGAGTACATGCAGCATTATAAACCTTGGCAATATCTTGTTTTTCATCAAATAAATACGGAAAAGTATATTTGTTTTTTTGTGCTGTTTTCCACATTTCTTTGGGAGCATCTTGTGGATATTTTTCAATATCATTACTACTTATAGCTGCAAAACCAAACCCCTGAACACGATAATCATTAGCTATACGAACAATTTCTTCATTAACATGAATAACAAACGGGCAGTGATTGCATATAAACATAATAACTGTTCCCTTTTCTCCTTTAATATCATTTAAATTAACTATATCATTAGTAACTGTATCTGTAAGAGAGAAGTCTGGAGCAATAGTGCCAAGAGGCAACATGTTTGAAGGAGTACGAGCCATAATTTTCTAGTTTTTGATAAGCTTCCAAATTACAATTTTATACTTTAATACATATCAAAAATACTATCTTAGTTAGGCTTGAATACAATTTTATGAAATCTTTAAAATTTGGTTTCAAGAATATGTTAGTAGCCACCAAAATAATGATCTCAGTATAACATAAAGATAAGTGTCTTGATACTTAAAAAAGAAAATCAAGAGGGATTAAACGTAGTTTGTTAAAAGTTTATATTACATTTCGTTACTAAAGAAAATTGCATTCATAAGTAATTTATTGGTGCCATACCAGAAAGCTCTAAAATTTGTATTATCGGTAAATAAGATAATTTTTCCTCTTCCAAATTGGTTGTATTTAAAAGGTACAGTTTTGGATAAGGAATCTAAGTTTTTCTTGCTAATATATCCGCTAAGTAATGGATTTTTAGTGTACTGTATAGGGTTGTTGTAGCTCTGTTTGTCTGGTTTGATAAATAATGTTGTGTTTCTAAATAAAGATATCTTATCATTTTTGTATCCAAAATTGATAGGATGAGAGCGATCTATTTTGGCTTCAAAAATTGCCCCTCCAATTACCTGAGCTCCATAAAAATCTTGTTTTTGCTCGAAAGAAATGTTTTTTGCATCATTTTCTGGGGTGATGAATTCAATTTTTATAAAATTTTTATCTTTAAAAAATTTTGCTGCATTTCTATACCCAATTAGAGTACCTCCATCAAGAACCCATTTTTTTAATTTTTCGACATTTTGATTGTTTATACTCTCTTTTCGACTATTTGGTAGTATAATATGTGTGTATTTAGATAAATCGGTTCTTGTTAAATTATCTGTAGTTAGCTTGGTAATAGGAATATCATAACGTTGATCCATTAGGTGCCAAATTTCTCCAGAATCATACGATGTAATACCATTTCCTGTAAATAGACCGATTTTTGGTATGGACAGAGTTCTAAATTTATTACTCCCTAAATCTATACCCTTAGTAAGCCCTGTAGATACATTAGTAATGTCTATATGATTATCAAGTCCTATTTTTTGCAGTAAAGCATATAATTCGTCTTTATCTAGTTTTTGGTTCTGTACAGGTATTAAAATAGTTCCATAATCATAATCTTTATTTTCTAAAGAAAAAGGGCTGATGCCAACTTTTGCACGTATTCCTTTACTAAGGATTTGGTATAATGCCCTGGGAGTATAATATTCATGCCATTCTAATAGATATGCATAATCACTTTTAGTTACAGGAGCTATTTTTTTATGGGTAAGATCTAATATTTCATTACCAAAATGAACAGAAGATACATTTTCTGTAAAATCTAAATTAAAAGCCAAAGGAAATGTCCATGCAGAGATATCATAAAATAAACTATCCTGAAAAGTGGTTCTTTTTTCAAATATAGCTTTCAGTAGTCTTTTTTGTCGTTGATTTTTAGGAACAATGTAACTATATCCTTTTTTAAAACGCTTATTTTCAATAGTTATGTCTTGTTTGATTTCGTGTAATTGTACCTGGTGTTTTTTAAGAATTTCTGCCAGATGGTAAGAAGAAGCGGCGTCTTTTTCATTACCAAAAAGATAAGCGCCTTTTGATTCCTCTTTTCTTGCGTTATTGTAAAAATTTCTTTTGTATTCTAATAATTCTTTGCGCATTGATTTAGCTGCTTCGAGTGTAGAGAGAGCTGCGGTAAATTGATTTCTTATAGTGAAAGGAAAAGTTAATATTCCATTGTCTGTTTGTTGTGCGTGTCCGCGTGAGCTACCTTGTTCAAATAAAATACCGATTCCACCATTTATGTCAGGAAAAGTAGATCCTTTACCATAATAAAAATCATCAAAATTTTCTTCGGTATAGTATAAAGAACCAATGTTGTCTAATGCTTTAGCGTGGTAAGTTGCTATTTTTTTAGTTAATTCTTGGTTTAATTTAGGAGTTAATGGGTGTGTTCTGGATTGTATTCCGGGTTGAAAAAAGAAAGTGCTGTTAGGTCCCATTTCGTGATGATCTGTGAGGATATTAGGGTACCACTTGTGAAAAGTAGCAATGCGGGCTTGTGATTCTGGTAATTGTACAGGTAGCCAATCTCGATTCATGTCAAACCAATAATGATTTGTTCTCCCTTCTGGCCATATCTCGCTATATTCTCGATCTTGAGGATCTGTACTTATATTTTTACTTTTATTAGTATTAGCCCAATATGCGAAACGCTGTAAGCCATCTGGATTAAAAGAAGGATCAAATAAAATAACAACATCATTTAAAAGTTTTTCTATCTCTTCTCCTTGTGCTGCTGCAAGGTAGTATGCTGCAATAAGTGAAGCATTTGATCCACTTGGTTCATTACCATGAATAGAAAAGCCTTGGTATACAATTGCGGGTAAGTCCTTTATGTTTAATTGATTAGAACCACTTTTTGTGAGTTCTACATGTTTTTTTTGTATATCCTTAATATTATTATGGTTTTTTTCTGAGGTAACGGTTAGTAATAATAAAGGCCTGTCTTCAAAAGTTTTACCTCTATCCTCAATAGTTATCCTAGGAGAAGCTGCGGCAAGCGTTTTCATGTAGGTTACTAATTTATCATGTGTAACATGCCATTTTCCTGGGATATACCCTAATACGCTTTGAGGTGTTGGAATTTCGGGGGAATAGGTAGTGTTTTTTGGAAGATAATATTCTAAAGATAAGTTGTCTTGAGAAAAAGAAAGAAGACTTAGAGATATGAAAAAAATAGTAAAAATATATTTCATGTGTTTACAATTTTGACTTGTTGTTAAAAGATAACCTATAAGAAAAATGAAATGTTTTAGGTTAATTAAGTTTATTTTAGAAAATGTAAGACTCCGTAAAGTGAATACCTCCATAAAAATAAGGGCTTACATGACATTCTAAAGAAAAACTATCATTTTATTTCTTTTGTATATTTTGTTTATGTTATTTTTTTAGGTGTGAATATAAAAAAAACCGCCTCAGATATAGAGGCGGTTTACATAACTTTAACTTAAGTCTTTTTTTTTGTTTTTTTTAGATGTCATCAAAACTTACATCTGTAAAACTTTCTGTAGAGGCAACAACTTCTTCTGCGTTGTCATCTTCGATCTCATCTTTTTCGTATGATTTCTGAAAATCTTTTTGATGTCTTTCGCTGATTACTTCTTCTCCTTTTTCGTCAACAATAAAATCAGTCATTTCATTTAAGATCTCTGTAAATCCAGCAAAATCTTCTTTATACAGATAGATTTTGTGTTTCTTATAGTGAAAAGATCCATCATCATTGGTGAACTTTTTACTTTCTGTTACTGTTAAATAGTAATCTCCTGCTTTTGTAGCTCTTACGTCAAAGAAATAAGTTCTTCTTCCCGCTCGTAAAACTTTTGAGAAAATTTCTTCTTTATCCATCATTTCATTATCACTCATAATCCGTATTTATTAATTAATTAATATTGTTATGATGGTTTCAAAAATCCAAAAAAAATGTTAATCGCACAAAAAAAACTTATATTTCTTTTTCGCTAAGTTGTTTTAAATAAAGTTCTTTATAATAACCTTCACTGCTTACTAGCTGATTATGAGTACCTTGCTGTATTATTTTACCGTCTTCTAATACGATAATTTTATTTGCATTTTTGGCTGTAGATACCCTATGAGTTACTATAAAAGTTGTTTTATTTTTAGAAATTTCATGAAGATTATTAAGTATTTCTTCTTCGGTTTCAGTATCTACTGCAGATAAACAATCATCAAAAAGAAGTATAGATGGATCTTTTATTATAGCTCGGGCAATAGAAACTCTTTGTTTTTGACCCCCAGAAAGAGTGATTCCACGCTCTCCTAAAACAGTTTTATATCCTTTGTTGAAGTTTATTATGTTTTTGTGTACTACTGCATTTTTTGCTGCTGTGTGAATTTCTTTTTCTGTAGCCTTTTCATTACCAAATTTTATGTTATTTTCAATAGTATCACTAAACAAAAAAGCATCTTGAGGAACATAGCCTATACTTTTTCTCAAATCGTTTAAATTAAGGTTTTTTATTGGTGTTTTGTCAATTTGAATTTCTCCAGATGAAACATCATAAAGCCTTCCTATTAGATCTAGTATAGTAGATTTTCCAGAACCAGTTTTTCCAATAATACCTATTGTTTCTCCATTTTTAATGTCGAAGCTAATATTTTTTAGTGCTGTAATATTAGTATCGTCATAAGTAAAAGAAACATTGTCAAAAGATATGTCTCCTCGTACAGGTGTTTTTTTGGTTACTGTATTAGTGATTTCAGGTTCTTGGCTAAGAAATTCGTTGATTCTTACCTGAGATGCTTCTGCTTGCTGTATGATAGAGCTTACCCATCCTACAGTTGCAACAGGCCAAGTTAACATGTTTACGAATATGATAAATTCTACAATGATCCCTAAGTCTTGTATTGTGCCGTCAATAAATTGTTTTCCGCCAATGTATATTACCATTATATTGCTAAACCCAATAAGTAAAACCATAAGAGGAAAAAATAAAGCCTGAACTTTAGCTAGGTCTAAATTTTTATCCTTACTGTTGTTAGATAATTCGGTAAAATTTTCTTGTGTTTGAGGTTCAATACCATACGCTTTTATAACAGTAATACCGCTAAAGGACTCTTGTGTAAAAGTAGTTAATTTGGATAGGAATTCTTGAACAATGGCACTGCGTTTATGAATAGCAACACTTAATTTGTATATAGATATGGATAGTATAGGTAAAGGAGCTAAGGTATATAAAGTTAGTTCAGGAGCGATGCTAATCATGTAGCCTATTACTACTACAAATAAAGTAATAGTATTTACGCTATACATAATGGCAGGACCAACATACATTCTAACTTTAGAAACATCCTCGCTAATTCGATTCATTAAATCTCCCGTTCTGTTTTTTTTATAAAAATTCAGGGATAACTTTTCGTAATGCTGAAATATTTCATTTTTTAAATCAAACTCAATAAATCTGGAAACTACAATAAAAGTTTGACGCATTAAAAAAGTAAATAAAGCTGAAATAAGCAAAGCTCCAACAATTAATGAAATATTAACAATAAGACCAGTTTTTACTTGAGCGATATCCGTAATCTCTTTATTGATATATTGTTCTACCACATCAACAGAATCGCCAACTAATGTAGGAACCATTGTAGCAAAAACTCTTGCAATAATAGTAATGACTAAACCTATAATTAATCGATATTTATATTTTAAGAAATACTTATTTACATGTCTTAATGCAGGCATAAAAAATAATGTTTGAAAACGAATCGATTAACGTATTCGTAAAATTTAACAGTCTTAAGTTTGAAATTAATAAAAATATGCTATTTTAGCACCCTAATTTTGAGTATAATATAATTTCATTATAAAATTTTTACAACATGATAACTGAAGTGTTTACTGCAAATCAACTAAAAAAAGAAGCTCCAGTGTTTGGTCAACTATCGTTTGATGATCACGAACAAGTTGTTTTTTGTCAGGACAAAGATACAGGATTGAAAGCAATAATTGGTGTACATAACACAATTTTAGGACCAGCTTTAGGAGGTACAAGAATGTATGATTATGCAACAGAATGGGATGCTCTTAATGATGTATTAAGATTATCAAGAGGAATGACTTATAAAGCAGCTATCACAGGTTTAAATCTTGGAGGAGGAAAAGCAGTTATTATTGGGGATCCTAAAAAGTTAAAGACGCCAGAGTTAATGAGGCGTTTTGGAAAGTTTGTGCATACGCTTGGAGGAAAGTATTATACAGCAGAAGATGTTGGGATGGAAACATCTGATATGGATATTGTTAGAGAGGTTACTCCTTATGTTACAGGGATATCAGAATCTAAGGGAGGAGCAGGAAATCCTTCGCCAGTTACTGCATATGGAGTGTATATGGGTATGAAAGCAGCTACAAAGTTTACATACGGAGATGAAGCATTAAAAGGAAAACGGATTATAGTTCAAGGTATAGGGCATGTAGGTGAAGAATTAGTTCGTTTAACTGCAGAAGAGGGGGCTAAGGTGATAATAAGTGATATTAACGAAGAAAGATTAGCAGAAGTAAGTAAAAAATATGGTGTAGAGATATATAGAGGTAATGATTTGTATGCAGAAACAGCAGATATCTATGCTCCTTGTGCATTAGGTGCAACTGTTAATGATGATACCATTAATAAGTTAAATGTAAAAATAATAGCAGGAGCAGCCAATAATCAATTAGCAAACGAAAATATTCATGGCCCTATATTACAAAAGAAAGGAATAGTATATGCACCAGATTTTTTGATTAATGCAGGAGGGATTATAAATGTATATGCAGAGATAGAAGGGTATGGTAGAGATCAAATTATGGCTAAAACTGAAAATATTTTTGATACTACATTGGATATACTAAATAGAGCAAAAGCAGCTAATATCACAACAAATGCAGCAGCAAATGCTATTGCAGAGGATAGGATTGCAACTCGAAAAAAAGAAAACAACTAGCAAGTATTTATAGAGCTTAAAACTTTCGTTTTAAAGTTGGTAATGATCATTTTTTTTCGTGTAAAATGATTGCTTTGTGTTTTTAAATACAATTAACTATAAAAAAAAGAATTTTAAGATCGGTAGATTAAAAATAATAGTATTTTTGCAGGACAAAAGTCAATAGTGATTTTTGTCCTTTTTTTAATATAAAGTTCTTTGTAATTTTCTATGTTAACCAGAAGACATATTAGAGTAAAAGTAATGCAGTCCCTTTATTCAATAGAGCAGACGCAAAGTGACAACCTTGTAAAAGAAGAGAAGTTTCTTCTTTTTAGTATTGATCAGATGTATGAATTATTTCTTATAAATCTTCAGCTTTTGGTGGAAATTAGAAAACACGCATCCGATTTTTTAGATATTAGTAAAAAAAAATATTTACCTACCTCTGAAGAAAGAAATCCTAATACCAAATTTGTAAACAACGAAGTATTATTGTTGTTAGAAAAAAATATTCTCTTAAAGGAAGAGATGGATAAAAAAAGACTTAATTGTTGGGAATTAGACGGTGAGTACATAGCAATATTGTGGAAAGAGATTAAAGAAAGCGAGCAGTATAAATCGTATATGAGTACTAAGCTTAGTACTTTTAGAGAAGATAAAGATTTTATAGTAGAAATCTTTAAAGAAATCATAGCCCCCAATGATAAGCTATACGAGTATATTGAAGATAAAAAACTTACATGGGTGGATGATTTGCCATTAGTAAACACTTCAATAGTTAAAATGCTTCGTAAACTAAAAGAATCTCATACAGAAAATATGTCTTTACCAAAATTATATAAAGATGTAGAAGATAAAAAATTTGCTGTAGATATTTTTAAGAAAACAACACTTAACGGAGTAGAGTTTGCTAAAGAAATAGATGGAAGAACCCCAAATTGGGATCAGGATCGTATAGCAGAACTAGATAAAGCTATTATAAAAATGGCTATTTGTGAGTTTGTTAAGTTTCCGTCAATACCAGTAAAAGTAACAATTAACGAATATTTAGAAATTGCAAAAGAATATAGTACTCCTAAAAGTAGTATTTTTATCAACGGAATTTTAGATAAAATTTCTAAAGAGTATAAAGAAAGCGGTAAATTAAACAAAGTAGGCCGTGGTCTTATGTAATATTAGAAAAAATAGTATTTTTAACCCTCAACAATAATTTAAAAACTCAAGTAATGAAAAAAGGAATCTTAATCTTAGCTGGAGTTTTTGCTATGACATTCGTGTCTTGCAAAGATAAAGCAGCGGAAAAAGTTAAAGAAGAAAATGTAGAAATAGCAGCAGATCGCGATGCAAAAAATGCAGATTATCCTGTAATGACTTTTACAGAAATGGAGCACGATTTTGGTACTATTAATGAAGGAGATGTAGTAGAGCATAAATTTGCTTTTACTAATACAGGTAAAGCTCCATTAGTAATTGTAAGTGCAAAAGGTAGTTGTGGATGTACTGTTCCAGAATGGCCAAAAGAACCAATTGCTCCAGGTGCTACAGGAGAGATGTTAGTGAAATTTAACTCTAACGGAAAACCAAATCAGCAAACTAAGCAAGTTACTATAACTGCAAATACGGAAACTGGAAAAGAAATTATTAAAATTAAGGCTATGGTAACTCCAAAAGCTCAACCAGTAAGTGGAACACCAGTAAGCGAATAATTTTATGGATCAAATTCAATCATTTCTTCCTTTTGTATTAATATTTGTAGTAATGTATTTTTTTATGATACGACCACAGATGCAAAAAGCAAAAAAGGAGAAAAAATTTGCTGAAGAGCTTAAAAAAGGAGACAAAGTAGTAACAAAAAGTGGTCTTCATGGAAAAGTATTTGACTTCAGTGAAAAAAATAACGCTGTTATTATCGAAACAGGATCAGGAAAATTAACGTATGATAAATCTGCAATTTCATTGGAGATGAGTCAAAAACTTAACCAACCTGTAGTAGAAAAGAAATAATAACTAGCCTACTTTTAAAAGCGCTATACAACTAAATCGGTTGTATAGCGCTTTTTTTATATTCTATTTTTTGTTAGCTGCTAGCTCGGCAATTTTAATAATCACTTCAACAGCTTTAATCATACTTTCTATAGGAACGTATTCGTATCTGCCATGAAAATTGTGTCCTCCTGCAAAAATATTAGGACAAGGTAGTCCCATAAAACTTAATTGCGAACCATCTGTTCCGCCACGAATCGGTTTTATAAGGGGGGTAATGCCAATAGATTTCATAGCTTCCTCTGCAATATCAACAATATGCATCACTGGTTCTACCTTTTCTCGCATATTAAAATATTGATCTTTGATTTCTATTTGTACAACTTCTTTTCCGTGTTGTGCATTAATTTCTGCTCCTAATTTATTCATTACTTCCTTTCGTGCCTTAAAATGCTCTTTATCATGGTCTCTAATAATATAGTGTAGTTGAGTTTCTTCTACATCTCCTTTTATGTTGTGCAAATGAAAAAAACCTTCTCTACCACTAGTGTGTTCTGGTGTTTCCATTCTGGGTAAAGAGTTGATAAAGTCCTGTGCAATGTACATACTGTTGATCATTTTTCCTTTGGCATAACCAGGATGTACAATTTTACCTTTTATGGTTATAACAGCTCCTGCAGCGTTAAAATTTTCATATTCTAACTCTCCAATTTGACTTCCATCCATAGTGTAAGCCCAATCTGCACCAAATTTTTCGACATCAAATTTATGAGCCCCACGGCCTATTTCTTCGTCTGGTGTAAACCCAATACGAATCTTACCATGTTTAATCTCTGGGTGTTGTACCAGATATTCCATAGCAGTTACTATCTCAGTAACTCCTGCTTTATCATCTGCACCAAGTAATGTGGTTCCGTCGGTAGTGATAAGGGTTTGTCCTTTATATTGTTTTAGATCCTCAAAATAATCGGGCGATAGTATAATGTCTTGAGAAGCATTTAATATAATGTCTTTGCCATCATAATTTTCTATAATCTGTGGTTTTACATTTGCTCCTGTAAAATCAGGGCTGGTGTCGAAATGAGATATAAACCCTATAGTAGGTACTTTGTGATCTACGTTAGATGGCAGTGTGGCCATAATATATGCATGTTCATCTATGCTTACATCTTCTAGACCTATGTCTTTTAATTCTTGCGCTAGTTTATTAGCAAGATCCCATTGTTTTTTTGTACTAGGGGTTGTAGTGCTTTTTGGATCACTTTCTGTGTCGATAGTAACGTAACTAATAAATCTATTTGTGATGTGTTTTTTTGAAATCATGATACTGAAATATTTTATATATCTGAAGAATTCAAAAATACACTTTTATTAGAACCTTGTATGACTTATTTTTGCATAATCAAATCCATATTTAATGTATAAACTTTTAGTAAGACCTTTATTATTCTTATTTGATCCAGAGAGCGTACATCATTTTACCTTTAAAATGATTCGTTTTTTTTCAAAAATCCCCCTAGTTCCATCGATTTTTAGAAGTTTATATCAAATTGAAGACCCTAGTTTAGAAAGGGAAGTCTTTGGATTGAAATTTAAAAACCCAGTAGGATTAGCTGCTGGATTTGATAAAGATGCAAAGTTATTTAAGGAACTTCATAATTTTGGATTTGGTTTTATAGAAATAGGAACGTTAACACCAAAGGCACAGGTAGGGAATCCTAAAAAGAGATTATTTAGGCTTAAGTCAGATTCTGCAATAATTAATAGAATGGGATTTAATAACGAAGGGGTTGAAGATGCAGTTAAACGATTAAAAAAGAATAAAAATGTATTGATAGGAGGTAATATAGGAAAGAATACAAATACTTCCCCAGAAAATTATACTAGAGATTATTTAGAATGTTTTAATGCATTACACCCGTATGTCGATTATTTTGTTCTGAATGTAAGTTGTCCAAATGTAGGAAGTCATGCAAAACTAAATGATAAAGAGTATTTGAATGAATTAATACTAGCTGTGCAACAAGCAAACAAAACATTTCAAAAACAAAAACCCATTGTTTTAAAGATAGCTCCAGATTTGAATAAAAATCAATTGGATGAAATAATAGAATTAGTTGCAGATACTGGGTTAGATGGAGTTATTGCAAGTAATACTTCTGTTTCTAGAGATAGTTTACGTATGCCAAAAGATGAATTAGATGCTATCGGTAATGGGGGACTTAGTGGGCAACCGATAAAAGATAAAAGTACAGAAGTTATTCGATATCTATCCAAAAAGAGTGGCAAGGCATTTCCGATTATAGGAGTAGGAGGGATTCATAGTGCTCAAGATGCTATAGAAAAACTGAAAGCTGGTGCAAGTCTTGTACAGGTATATACAGGGTTTATTTATGAAGGGCCTAAATTAATCAAGGATATTAATAAAGCACTGCTTTAAAAAACAAACCTCGAAGATTTTTCAAAACCTTCAGGGTTTAAAAATTATGAACTACGAAATTCTTTATACGTTTGTTATTGCTATTTCTGTTTTAGCTATAACTCCTGGTCCTGATAATATTTTTGTATTAATGCAAAGTGTTGTTAACGGTAAAAAGTATGGGTTGGCTGTAGTAGCTGGCTTAATGACAGGGTGCTTGATTCATACTACATTGGTAGCTTTTGGAGTATCTGCTATAATAAAACAAAGCGAAGTATTGTTTTTTGTTATAAAACTGTTTGGAGCGCTATATCTGTTTTTTCTTGCTTATAAGGTATTTAAAAGTGAAGCCTCGGTAAATTTGTCAGAAGACAATTTACCAAAAAAAAGTTTCGGGCAATTATTTAAACAGGGTTTTGTTATGAATGTTTTAAACCCTAAAGTGTCTATATTTTTCTTAGCATTTTTTCCTGGTTTTTTGTTTAGTACTACTATAAGTAATGTATTACAATTTTACATACTAGGTTTTCTTTTTATTATAGTATCATTTATAATATTTGGTTTAATAGCAATTCTTTCAGGGTCTATTTCAGAGTATTTAAAAAAGAATTCAAAGGTAGGAGTCGTTTTAAAATGGCTTCAGATTATTGTATTTATCGGAATTGGAGTTTTTGTGCTTTTTTCTGAAAAATAGTTATATTTTTATACACACAATTGAATATTTCTTAGTTTATAATTCTAAAATGGCTGAAAACGTAAAAATTATTGAATGTCCCCGAGATGCTATGCAGGGTATAAAAGAATTTATTCCTACAGAGAAAAAAGTTCAATATATTCAATCGCTACTACGTTGTGGTTTTGATACTATAGATTTTGGTAGTTTTGTATCTCCAAAAGCAATACCTCAAATGATAGATACAGCAGAGGTTTTGTCGCTATTAGACCTTTCAGATACAAAAAGTAAGCTGTTGGCTATTATCGCTAATGTAAGAGGAGCAAAAGATGCAGTGCAACATGAGGCAATCGATTATCTTGGATATCCTTTTTCGATTTCTGAAAACTTTCAAATGCGGAACACGCATAAAACCATAGCAGAATCTGTAGCAACTTTACAAGAGATATTAAACATTGCAGATGCCGCGAATAAAGAAGTAGTTGCTTATCTTTCTATGGGATTTGGTAACCCGTATGGGGATCCTTGGGATGTGGAAATAGTAGGAGAATGGACGGAAAGATTGAGTAAAATGGGGGTGAAAATTCTTTCTCTTTCAGATACTGTAGGTACTTCAACTCCAGAAATTATAAGTTATCTATTCTCTAATTTAATATCATCATACCCTGAAATAGAGTTTGGAGCACATTTACATACGACACCAACCACATGGTTTGAGAAGGTAGATTCTGCATATAAAGCAGGTTGTAAGAGGTTTGATGGAGCAATTCAGGGATTTGGAGGCTGCCCAATGGCAAAAGATGAATTAACAGGTAATATGCCAACAGAGCGAATGATATCGTATTTTACTACAGTTAATGCAGATACAGGTATAAGAACACTAAGTTTTGAATCCTCACATAATGAAGCTACCAAAATATTTTCAGAATATCATTAAATTTTAGGGTTGATAATTAACAGGTTACCTGTTTTTTTCTATTGAAAACAATATTAATTTAGATTTAATACAAATAAGTTTTGTCAGATTCAATTTGATGAATATATTTGCAGATCAATAGTTATTGATATTAAGTCTAAATAAAAAAATAATGAAAATAGAAAGAATATTTAAAATAGCATGTTTGTCAGGAGCCTTCATATTAGGATCTTGCTCTTCAGATGATGATAGTATACCTGTAGTTGATGAAAATGTAAAAGCGCCAGAAAAATATGTTTTTGAACGTAATGGGGAGAGTTCTGTAAGTTTTAGCGGTCAAACTACTCGTATTGTAATGGCAGAAGAAATAGTGAGTGGATTAAAAAATAATACAAATACGGAAGCTATTTTAGATGCAATGTTTGCGCATGTTGAAGGTGCAAATGATTTTTCTAATGCAGATTTAAATGCATCTGATAAAAGTGTTAGAAGTAAAACTGCTGCTTCTAGAGATTATTTTTCTGCAAATACAACAGATGCTACAGCTATAAAAAATCAATTTGATAGCTGGATAAAAAGTCAGGTAGATGAGGTTTTTCCAAACTGGGAAATAACTGCTTCGGCAGGAGTTGCAGGAGTTATCCAAGAAGCAGGAGGAGGCTCTAAAAGATATGTTAATACAAAGGGATTAGAGTTAAATCAAGCATTTGCTAAAAGTTTGATAGGTGCTTTAATGACAGATCAAGCATTAAATAACTACTTAGGAACTTCGGTTTTAGACGAGGCAGATAATGTGGTAAATAATGATAAGGATATAGTAGCAGAAGGTAAAAACTACACTACTATGGAGCATAAATGGGATGAAGCATACGGATATCTGTATGGGAGTTCTGTAGATAAAGCAAATCCTAATGCTACTATCGGTACTGATGATAACTTTTTAAACAAATATATTGGTAGAGTAGAATCAGATTCTGATTTTACAGGTATTGCAAAGGATATTTTTGATGCCTTTAAATTAGGTAGAGCTGCTATTGTTGCAAAACAATATGATGTGCGTGATAAACAAGCAGCTATTATTAAAGAAAAAATATCACAGGTTATAGCAATTAGAGCAGTATATTATTTGCAACAAGGTAAAAGTGGTTTAGAGGCTACAGTTATAGATTATGCTAGTGTGTTTCATGATCTTTCTGAAGGCTTTGGGTTTATTTATAGTCTACAGTTTACCAGAAAACCAGATAGCAATGCGCCTTATTTTACAAAGTTAGAGGTTCAAGAGTTTATAAATGAATTGATGGCAGATCCTAATGGATTTTGGGATCTCACTCCAGAAACTTTACAATCTATTTCAGATAAAATAGCAGAAAGATTTAGTTTTACTGTAGCTCAAGCAGGTAGCTAAAGATTAAACAATTTATAAAGTGTAAAAAAAACAAGTAGGAAATTATATCATTCACACCTCTTTTTTTACATTTGCAAAAATTTATTAAGAATAAATAAAAATAAAATGAAGAAGTCACTAATATCCGTTTTTATTTTAACATTTCTTATTATAGGTTGTTCATCAAATGATGATTCAAATGATATAAATAAGAATACAGATGATTTTGACAGAAAAGATGTACTGGTAAATATAGCGGATAATTTAATAATACCCGCTTATCAAAGTTTTTCTGAAGATATGACTGCTTTAAAAACAGCAACTTCGGTGTTTGTGACTACTGCTAACGAGACAAATCTGGTAGCTTTAAGAAATGCTTGGGTAACAGCATATGTTTCATGGCAATCTGTTAATATGTTTGAAATAGGGAAAGCAGAAGAAATTTCTTTTCGAAATTTTATGAATGTATATCCTATTACTATATCCGATATAGAGTCCAACATTGCTTCAGGGCAATATGATTTTACTACGGTTTCAAAACAGGATGAACAGGGCTTTGCAGCCTTAGATTATCTTTTGAATGGATTATCAGATACTGATGGAGGAATCGTAGAGTTTTATACAGTAAATACCAATACGGCAGGTTATAAAAAATATATCACAGATGTAGTTAATCGTATGAATGATCTAACTGTTCTAGTTTTAAAAGACTGGAAAGAAGGGTATAGAGACACTTTTGTTAATAATAGCGGAGCTTCTGCAACAAGTTCATTAGATAAATTAGTAAATGATTTTATTTTTCATTACGAAAAGCATTTACGCGCTGCCAAAATAGGGATCCCGGCAGGAATATTTTCTGAGTCCCCGTTGTCTGATAGAGTAGAAGCTTTTTATAAAGGAGATATATCTAAAACTCTTTTTAATGCTAATCTTAATACATTACAAGATTTTTTTAATGGAAAACATTTTGGTAGTTCTTCTACAGGAGAAAGTTTAAAGACATATCTAGATTTCTTAAATACTATTAAAAATGGTGAAGATCTAAGTACGCTTATTAATACACAATTTAATAAGGCAAGAACAGCAGCATCAAATTTAAATAATGATTTTTCGTTTCAAATTAGTACAGACAATAGTTTAATGACAAAAACTTATGATGAGCTACAGAAAAATGTAGTTTTTCTAAAAGTAGATATGCTTCAGGCGATTTCTGTAAGCGTTGATTTTGTAGATGCAGACGGAGATTAAGCAGTAACTATAAATAAATGATATTTAATCTTAACGAATATTTAAAAAAAACTACAGAGACTGCACCACTTGCAGTCTTTCGTATTTTTTTTGGTATAATGATGTTTATTAGTATCATTCGCTTTTGGAGTTATGGTTGGATCGATAAGTTATATATTAAGCCTAAGTTTTTCTTCTCGTTTTATGGTTTTGAATGGGTAAAGCCAATAGGAGTTTATACCTATATAATTTTTATAATTTGCGGTATTTCTGCAATTTTTATAACCTTAGGATTCAAATATAGAATAGCAATTATTACTTTTTTTTTAAGTTTTACTTATATAGAGTTAATGGATAAAACAACTTATCTAAACCATTACTACTTTATAAGCCTGCTAAGTTTTATAATGATCTTTTTGCCAGCAAATGCTTATTTTTCTTTAGATGCAAAAATAAAAAAAATGTCTTTTCAACAGGTTCCTAGTTGGACATTAGATGTACTTAAACTGTTGTTAGGGATAGTGTATTTTTATGCAGGTTTGGCAAAACTTAATTCAGATTGGTTGGTAAATGCGATGCCACTTAAAATTTGGCTGCCTTCTAAATATGATACGCCATTTTTGGGAGATCTCCTCCAAAAAGAGTGGATGCATTATCTATTTAGTTACTCTGGGATGATATATGACCTTACAATTCCGTTTTTATTGTTGTGTCGAAAAACAAGACCTTTTGCCTTTGCAATGGTAGTGATTTTTCATGTGTTAACTCGCGTGCTTTTTCCAATAGGTATGTTTCCTTACATTATGATTGTTAGTACACTTGTTTTTTTTGATTCAGGTTTTCATCATAAAATATTAGATCTTATCTCTAGAATATGTAAAATCAATAAATCAAAATTTGACACACGTAAAGTGTTGCATTTTGTTCCTAAAAAGAATAGAATCCTGATCAGTATTTTAACAATATTTTTTGTAATTCAATTACTTTTGCCGTTTAGATATTTGTTATACCCTGGTGAGTTATTTTGGACAGAAGAGGGGTATCGTTTTTCTTGGCGGGTAATGTTAATGGAAAAAGCAGGTTATGCTAATTTTAAAATTGTAAATGGTAAAACAAAACAAAGGTTTTATATAGATAATGATGACTTTCTTACTGCTTTTCAGCAAAAACAAATGGCATCACAACCAGATTTTATATTACAATATGCACATTTTTTAAAAAAACATTTCGAAAATCAAGGACACCAAAATGTACAAGTATTTGTAGAAAGTTATGTAGCACTTAACGGAAGATTAAGTGCCCCATATATAGATCCAAAGGTGGATTTAGGAAAACAAAAAGAATCATTTAAACATAAAAAGTGGATCATTCCATTCAAAGATGAAATTAAGGGATTATAGAATATTTTTAGGAACACTACTAATGGTTACCTCTGTTTTTGGACAATACCAATTAAAAGGAAGGGTGATTGGAAGTGAAAATCAACCAATTGTTAGTGCAGAGGTTTATAATAGAACTACCAATAGCCAAACAATTACAAATGACAACGGAGAGTTTGAATTTACAGATCTTAAAAAGGGGGAATATTTGATTGTTATTTTTAGTTTTGATTTTGAAATAAAGGAGCAATTAGTTAAAATAGAAGATGATGTAACAAAAAAAATTATTTTAAATCCTTTAGGAGAAGAGCTTTCTGAAGTTCTTATTACCCAACGAAAAGAAAAGATTTTTGGTTTAAAACAACTTAAGTCTGTAGAAGGAACATCTATTTTTGCTGGCAAAAAGAGCGAAGTCATTTTGGTAGACCAAACCGTTGGTAACTTAGCTTCTAACAATACACGGCAAATCTATGCGCAGGTTGTTGGATTAAATATTTATGAAAATAGTATAGGAGGCCTACAGCTTAATATAGGAGGTAGAGGTTTAGATCCCAACCGTACAGCTAATTTTAACACACGACAAAATGGGTATGATATAAGTGCAGATGTTTTAGGATATCCAGAAAGTTATTATACTCCTCCGGCAGAAGCGTTAAGCGAAATACAAGTTGTAAGAGGTGCAGCTTCCTTACAATATGGAACCCAGTTTGGGGGATTGATTAATTTTAAGTTAAAAAAGCCCAATCCTAACAAGAAAATCGAGCTAATATCCAGACAAACTTTAGGGTCTTACGATTTATTTACTAGTTTCAATAGTCTAGGGGGTACGGTGGGTAAATTAAGTTATTATACCTATTTTAATTATAAAGAAGGAAAAGGTTTTAGACCAAATACACAGTTTGACTCTCGAAATTTATATGCCCATCTTGGATATCAAATCTCTGAAAAAACCAAAATATCGGCAGAGTTTACTTACCTTAATTATTTAGCACAACAACCAGGAGGGTTGTCTGATGAAAGATTTAATGAAGATCCTTCTCAAAGTAATAGAACAAGAAATTGGTTTAAAGTAGATTGGAAATTGTTTTCTTTACGATTTGACCATAAATTTTCTAATAAAACAGATGTCAGTTTAAACCTTTTTGGATTAGATGCATCTAGATCCGCGTTAGGTTTTAGAACTAATCGTGTAGATCAAGAAGATCAATTAGAAAGCCCTAGAGATCTAATTGTTGGGGATTTTTTAAATTTTGGAGCAGAAGGAAGAGTTTTATCAAGATATAATCTGTTTGATAAAGAATCGATATTCTTGATTGGAGCAAAATATTATCAGGCTAATAATGGAGAAGGGCAAGGCCCTGGGACGGCTGCTTTGGGCTCTGATTTTGAATTCGCCAATGATAGGTTTCCAACATACCCAAATCAATCTAGTTTTAAGTACCCAAATTTGAATGTAGCTGTTTTTGGAGAGAATATTTTTAATATAACCAATACATTTTCTATTACTCCAGGATTTAGATTTGAATATTTAAAAACAGAAGTAGACGGTGCTTCTAGAAATATAGTGACAGATTTAGCAGGCAATGTTATTAGAGATGATGAAATGTTGGATGAAAGATCCTTTGAGAGGTCTTTTGTTTTGCTAGGATTAGGGACAAGTTATAAACCTTTGGGGGAACTAGAGCTGTATGCTAATATCTCAGAAAACTATAGATCTGTAACTTTTTCAGATATAAATATAGTAAACCCTTCTTTTAGAATAGATCCAGATATAACCGATGAATCTGGTTTTACTTCAGATATAGGGGTAAGAGGAAAAATTAATAATTTAATTTCATATGATGTTGGGTTTTTTGGGTTGTTTTATAATAATCGTATAGGAGTTATCCAACAAGAACAAAGTGACGGAAGCGTGAAAAATTTTAGGACAAATGTAGGAGATGCTACAATGTATGGACTAGAATCTTTAATTGATTTTAATTTAAATAAGATTTTATTAAATAATAATCCAGATATCAGCTTCAATTGGTTTGCAAACACATCTTTAATTAATTCTAAATATAATAAAACGAATAAAGAAGTAGAGTTTGTACCTAATCTTAATATTAAAACAGGACTTAGATTTGGTTATAAAAATTTCTTAGCGTCATTACAATATTCTTATTTGTCAGAACAATTTTCGGATGCAGAAAATTCTGTTCAATCTGGGTTTAGTGGTATAAGGGGGATTATTCCTGCATATGATATTTTAGATATTTCATTGTCATATTCGTATAAGATGTTTAAGTTAGAAACGGGTATAAATAATATGTTAAATGAGAGTTATTTTACACAAAGAGCAACTGGATATCCAGGTCCAGGAATCATACCCGCAGAACCTTTAACTTGGTATACCACATTACAGTTTAAATGGTAATTATTATTAAAAGCTAATTAGTAAGGATTAGGATAGGCGCTTGCCGTTATTTTTATCAACATTCTACCTAATCTCTTTTTGTTTTTTCTTGGATTGATTATTCATATTAATTGAAGAATTAACTTTTGTTCAATATAATTTACAATTTTAATTATTTATTTTTGAATAAATAGATAGTACTTATGAATGAGTTTTTTGCATACGATAGCGTAATGGATAGATATTATAAAAAAATGTCTAATTATATATTACCATTGTCCTCATGGGAATTTTATGGCGAAAACCATCAAGTAGTTGAAAATTTTAAAGAAGATTTTATAACGTTAAATAAAATTACCAAAAACTGGAGTTTTACTAGGGATTATTATAAAGAAATTGTTAAAGAAAATTTTGTTATTGTTATTACTAATTCAGAACTCAAAATTGTATTTGCTTCTCAGAATATTCAAAAAATGAATGGATATCTTCCAGAAGAGGTAGTAGGTAATTCCCCCAAGATGTTTCAAGGGGATGAAACATGTATTAAAACATCAGCAAAAGTAAGAAAAGCAATAGACAATAAAATTCCTTTTGAAGCTTCTATCCTTAATTATAAAAAAGATCAAACACCATATAGATGTTTGATAAAAGGTTTTCCCGTGCTAGATAAGCAAGGTAAGTTAGTTAATTATATAGCCTTTGAAAGAGCTGCATAATTTTATAATCTACATAATATAAAATACTTTCTTAAGTTATAGCTAATTTTGTTATACTAATATAAAATGCTTTTAAAAGTACTCGCATAAAAGTTTAAGGAATTCTTCTATTCATTATAAGTAGTCTTATTTTAAATTATGTAATTGCGCAGGTCTACTTTCTAAAAAGTAATAAATTATTGTATTTTAGTTTTTATCAAAAAAATAATATCAAAAAAAATGATACAAGAGATAGAGAAATTATTAAATGATCAGATAAAATATGAAGCGAAAGCCTCAGTTCAGTATCTTTCTATGGCAAGTTGGGCAGATACTAGAGGATATAATGGTGTCGCAAATTTTTTTTACACGCAGTCTGAAGAAGAACGAGTACACATGATTAAGCTGGTTAAATTTATTAATGAAAGAAGTGGTGTTGCTATTATTCCAGAAATAGATAAACCAAGAGATGACTTTGAATCTTTGACCGAGCTTTTTGAAACATTTTTAAAAAGTGAGGAATTTGTAACTTCAAAGATCAATAATATTATATATGAGTGTTTACAACGTAAAGACTATAACGTACATAATTTTATGCAATGGTATGTTTCAGAGCAATTAGAGGAAGAAGCGATTGCACGTACATTGTTAGATAAATTAAGAATTATTGGAGATGATAAATCTGGACATTATTTATTTGATCGGGATATAAATACTTTTCAAGCTGCAGAACAGGCTAAATAATTGTTGTTAAGTTATTAAAAATAATAAAAATATTCTTTTTGTGTGAAATATTTTTATTATTTTTGAACTTTATTTAGATTCAATAAAAATTAATAAAAGTGCAAAACACAGGCATCCCATCCTTATATTCCCCTTGTTCAGCTCTTGATTGCGAAGTAGCATGTGGTGGAAAAAAGAAAAAGTGTTGTAAAAAATACAAAAAGAAAGGAAAATCTAATTGTAAAAGATGCCCTAAGTTATAAATAATAAAATCTGTTTTTTTTAATTTATTAATATAAACAAAGAATAGTCGTTTTTCTTTAAAACGACTATTCTTTGTTTATATATACTTGATATAAATCTTATACCATTAAAATTTTAGTGCTGTAATTGTTATTTAGATTTAGTAGATATTGTAATTGTTATATTTTTTTACGTACTAATTAACAAGCAAGATAAGAAGATATAAGATATATTTATGCTTGAGAAAAATAAAGTATACTATAAAATAAACTTAAATTGGGTTTGTTTTATAGATAGTATTCGAAAATAAAAGGAAACAGATGAGGAAAATTATTTCAGTATTGGTATTTATGTTTTTATTTACAAATACCATAAATGCTCAAGAATGGATTACCAGTTTTGATGAAGCTAAAAATATAGCAAAAAGCGAAAACAAACATATAATTTTAGTATTTGCAGGATCAGATTGGTGTGCGCCATGCATTAAATTAGAAAAACAAATATTAGAAACTAAAGAGTTTAAAGAGTCTGTAACAAATGATTTTGTATTAATTAAAGCTGATTTCCCTAGAAAAAAGAAAAATCAATTGACAGAAAGCTTACAAAATCAGAATAAAAAACTTGCAGAAAAATATAATAAAAGTGGTGGTTTCCCTTTAGTTGTTGTTTTGGATAAAGAAGGAAAAAAAATAGGAGAAACAGGATATAAAAATATATCCCCAGATTCCTATCTAAATATTTTAAATAAAATGATAAAGTAATATTTTGAAAGCTTTTTTTATATTTTCATTTTTATTAATTATAAACAGTAGTTTTTCGCAACAAATACATAAACGAACCCTAAAGTTAATGGGAAGTCGTTTTGATATTACTGTCGTTGCAAAGGATAGTGTTCAAGCTAAACAATATATAAACACAGCAGTTAAAGAGATACAGCGTATAGAAAACTTAATATCCTCTTGGAGTAACGATTCTCAAACCTCTTTAATCAATAATAATGCGGGTATTGCTCCAGTAAAAGTTGATAAAGAGCTTTTTGATTTAATATCTAGAGCAATACAAATATCCAAGCTAACAGATGGTGCTTTTGATATTAGCTATGCATCGATGGATAAAATATGGAAATTTGATGGCAGCATGACAAAAATGCCTTCTGAGCAAGAAATTAAAGCATCTGTAGCAAAAGTAGGATATCCTAATATTATCTTAGATAAAGATACATCTACAGTATTTCTAAAACTGAAAGGTATGAAAATAGGTTTTGGAGCAATTGGTAAAGGATACGCTGCTGATAAAGCTAAAAGCCTCTTAATAGCTATAGGTGTGGACGCAGGAATTATTAATGCCTCGGGGGATATGAATACATGGGGGAAACAACCAGATGGAAGTGATTGGAAAGTAGCGATTACTAATCCGTTAAATAAAAACAATGCATTTGCATTACTTCCAGTAATAAATAAAGCGGTAGTTACTTCTGGAAATTATGAAAAATATGTTATTTTAGGTAATAAAAGATATTCTCATATCATTGACCCAAGAACGGGATATCCATCAATAGGGATTGTTAGTGTAAGTGTTTTTGCACCAAAAGCAGAACTAGCAGATGCTTTAGCCACTTCTGTATTTGTAATGGGTATAGAAACAGGATTAAATAGAATAAACCAATTAGCGGGAGTAGAATGTATAATTGTTGATGAGCATGGAAAAATACACACATCAGATCACATTAAAATAGATAACTAAAAAGTGGTTTTATAAAAACAATGATTTATATGAATAAAGTAATATTAATAGTTCCTGCACTACTATTTTCTTTACAATCATGTGTTGTAGTAAAAGAATACGAAAAAGTACAGATTAATGATCCAGATATGGAGCTTGTCTTAAAAAAATGTGACCGTTTTGAATCCAATTTTCAGGCGTATAGGGAGTCTGCAGCAGGAGCAAACGGAGGTAAAACGGGTGGAGGTTGTGGTTGCAATTAATCATAATTCGATATATAAATTTTGATAAAAAAAGACATTTTGAAAAAACTTCTATTATTAGCAACACTATTTTCTGTTTTTTTTATAAAAGCTCAAGAAAAGCAACAAAATGATACTGCGACTTACAAGAAAAGAGTGTTAGAATCTACAGAAGTAGATTTTTTAATGAGTTATTATACGCAAGATGGGGATAATGCAGCAGTTACAGGAGGCTTTGGTACAGAGGAGCTTACAGATTTAACACCTACTATTGTAGTTTCAATTCCTTTAAATGATGATGATGTGTTAAGTATAGATGCAGGTGTATCTGCGTATTCATCGGCATCTTCAAGTAATGTTAACCCTTTTGATGGTAATGCTCCTGCAAACCCATTTGTTGCATCTTCAGGAGCGTCCGAAAGTGATATTTTGGTAACGGTATCAGGAAATTATAGTCATAGTAGTGATGATCGAGATAAAATATGGTCAGCCAATTTAGCAATCGCTAGTGAGTATGATTATTTTTCTTTAGGATTTGGAGGTAGCTATACAAGGCTTTTCAATGAAAAAAACACAGAATTAAGTGTAAAAGCAAATGTTTTTTTAGATACCTGGAAAACAATTTATCCATCAGAGTTAAGAGATCAGCCAACATTTACTCCATTTAACAATAAATCTCGAAATTCTTATTCGGTAGGGTTTGGCTTTTCACAGATTTTATCTAAAAAACTGCAAGGATCCCTGTCGTTAGATTTCATACAGCAACAAGGACTTTTATCCACACCTTTTCAAAGAGTACAATTTGCAGATATTGAAGATGTCGTTATTCAGGAATTTACGTATGCCGATGATGTAGAAAGATTACCAGACTCTAGACTTAAAATAGCAATGGGTGTTAGGCTACATTATTATATTAGTGAAATATTTACAGTACGCACATTTTATAGATATTATACAGATGATTGGGGTATAAAATCCCATACAGCAAGTATAGAAATACCTATCAAGATTACAGATAAGTTTACAATATATCCTTCATATCGATTTTACATGCAAACTGCAGCAGATTATTTTGCGCCATTTAATCAGCACCTTTCTACTCAACAGTTTTATACATCAGATTATGATTTGTCTGATTTTGAAGCCAATCAATATGGTTTTGGCGTTAGCTATACAGATATTTTTACAAAATTCCATATTTGGAAACTTGGCTTAAAAAGTATTGATCTTAGATTTAGACAATACGATAGAAACTCAGGACTTAGTGCAAGCCTCTTTTCTGGTGGATTTAGTTTTGTTGTAGATTAGTGTGGTTTTTTGATGTAATTTTTTTTCTGTTTTAATAAAAATAGAAGTAAGCAAGTTTTGGGTTTTATACACAATAATAACAGGCTACCTTTATATCATTATTAAATTATTAATTAAGATGATCGAGGGAAAGCATTTTCATTATAATCGTATTGCTGAAGCAATAAACTATATCAAACAAAATTTTAAAAGCCAACCTAATCTTGAGGAGATTGCAGAAAAGGCACATATTAGTCCTTTTCATTTTCAACGACTTTTTACGGACTGGGTAGGAGTAAGTCCTAAGAAGTTTTTGCAATATATAAGTGTAGAGTACGCAAAAAATGTTTTAAGAGAACAAAAAACCACTTTGTTTGATGTAGCATATAATACAGGGCTTTCTGGTACAGGCAGACTTCATGATCTTTTTGTAAAAATTGAAGGAATGACCCCAGGAGAGTATAAAAACGGAGGGCAAAATTTAATTGTAAATTACAGTCATGCAGAAAGTATATTCGGTAAAATACTTATAGCATCTACACAAAAAGGGATTTGTTATATGGCGTTTGTAGATGACGAGAATGCTTTTGCAAACTTACAAAAACATTTTCCTAATGCCAGTTTTAATCAAAAAGTAGACAGGTTGCAACGAAATGCATTATTAATTTTTACCAAAGACTGGGAAAAATTAGATCAAATAAAATTGCATCTTAAAGGAACAAATTTCCAAGTAAAAATTTGGGAGGCATTACTTAAAGTACCTAAAGGCGGATTAGTTACGTATGGTGCTATCGCCAATCATATTGAAAAACCAAAAGCATCCAGAGCAGTGGGTACGGCGATAGGGAATAACCCTGTAGCGTTTTTAATTCCTTGTCATAGAGTTATTAAATCTACAGGGGAACTTGGAGAATATCGCTGGGGAGCAACTCGTAAATCTGTAATAGTTGGATGGGAAGCAACAAAAACTAATTCACGATAGAGCAAACAATTATGCCTTTCTTATTAGAGTTAATTAAGTATTTAATTTATAGATTATTTTAAAACTAATTGATGATAAAAAAAGAGGTAACATTTTAAATAATGTTCCTTTTTGCTATCTATGTTGTAGATAAGTTAATGAGGGTATAAAAATGCTTATAAAAGATCCTATCCCATCGATTTATTTTTTTTATTTAAAATAAAAACGATGTTATTGTGATTATTAGGCATAGTTGTTGCGCTACAAAATATTTAAATAAAAAATAATTGAGTAGAATAAAACCAAAAAAAATGTTAAATTTATACTCATCTAAACCCCAAGCTATGTATCCTAAATTTAATATAATTATTCTCGCTTTTTTAATAATAATAACGACTGGGTTTAAAAATAACTCTAAATCAATCGAGACGGAGATTGTGAAAAGAGAATATATTTACCAAGAAAATTTAGAACCTAAAAATTTAATAGGAAAGTGGATTATGGATGGAGATCCAGAAACGTATATCAATTTAGGAGAGAATGGTATTGCAGTAGAAAAATCTTTAGGAGAACCTTTAAAAAGATACTGGTTAGTACGGGATAATAAATTATGCTTAAAAGCAACTTCGGTAGAAAAAAAGAAAGAAATGTGTTTAGATTATGAGCTGCATGAAGATGAGCTTATTATAATTATGAATGATATGAAAATTAATTATATAAGATTTAGAGAATAGTATTTATATAAAATATTAGTAATCTAAATTAGATCTCTTTTTAATATAAAAAAGATCAAATTCTTAAATAACGAAAAAAACATTAAATTTATCTCCTTATTAAAAATATAAGTTATGAAAAGACCCCAATCTATATCTGTAATTTTTACCTTAGTTACTTTGACATTTGTATTAACTGGATTTAAGGCAGAAGATATCGTACTCCATAAAGAATATCTGAAAGATATAAAAATCATTGATGATCAAAAAGATCATGGAGGATTAGTAGGAACATGGATCAAAAGTGATGACCCAGAAACAATTCTTGTCTTTAATATTGATTTTACATTAACAGAAAAATCAAAAGAAAAAAAATCTCAAAATACTTGGACTATAAACTCAAAAGATCGTGAAGTTTGTATAGGAACTTCGGATTGTATATATTATGAAGTAACAGAACTTGCTCTGTTTCTTTATATAGATGATAAAATAATTACATATAATAAAGATAGAAACTAAATTATTATAATACATTAAATTTATTTTAATAAACAAAAAAAACGGATACAAAAACGTATCCGTTTTTTTATTTGTAATATTTTGAGGTCAGAAAAATAATCTAATATATTGTAAAATAGTTGCCAAAATAAAAAATATTTTTACCTTTTAAAGGTAATATCTAATTAATGGGATTTAAAAACTGTTTGATATATGGCCTTTAGAAAATGATTAAACCAGATCAATTTAAGTCTAAATAAATAACTATAGATATTATGATTTATAGTTAATTTGAGTAATTAGGTTACTTATAACATATTTATATGGAAAATAATCAGAATCATATTGATAAGCTTTTAGAAGAATTAGAAATCCTTCAAAAAAAGCAACAAGATTTTTCAAACCAAATACAGGATCTTAAGAATCGGGTGTATGATTTGCAAAACCTATCAAAAATTGAATTAGAACCAAAAGTAAAAACTTCTCCGGTTGTTTCTAATACCCCTAAAAATATTGAAGAAAAAAGTAATTCGCCTAAATCAATTATTCAAAAACCAATAAATGTAACCGAAGTAAAACCTAAAATCGCCCAAATTAAAATTCCTAAAAAGAAATCAAATTTAGAAAAATTTATTGGAGAGAATTTAATTAATAAAATAGGTATTGTTATTATTATAATAGGAGTAGCTATAGGGGCTAAATATACTATAGAAAATGATCTTATAGGACCACTAACAAGGATTGTTTTAGGATACCTAACTGGTTTAGGGCTTTTAGGAGTAGCAATAAAGCTAAAAAAGAAATACGAAAATTTTAGTGCTGTTTTAATAAGCGGGGCTATGGCAATACTTTATTTTATAACCTATTTAGCACATGATTTATATGGGCTTATTCCACAAATCATAACATTTGTATTTATGTTATTGTTTACAGTATTTACGGTTTATGCAGCTATACAATATAATAAACAAATTATTGCACATATTGGATTAGTAGGGGCATATGCAGTTCCGTTTTTGTTAAGTGATGGCTCAGGAAGGGTAGGAGTACTATTTAGTTATATGTCTATAATTAATATTGGGATTCTTATTATAGCAATAAAAAAATATTGGAAACCTCTTTATAGTTCATCTTTTTTCTTTACTTGGATTATTTTTATATCCTGGTACTTATCTGGATACCAGAAAGAGGAGCACTTTGTTTTAGGGTTTATATTTCTAACTATCTTTTTTGTCATATTCTATTTAATTTTCTTAGTATATAAATTAAGAAAAAAGGAAAGCTTTAGAACTACCGATGTTGTTTTACAACTTTTAAATTCATTTATTTTTTTTGGGATTGGTTATTCGATGTTAAGACAATATGAATTTGGTAAAGAATTATTAGGGGTATTTACACTAGTTAATGCTATAATTCATTTTATAGTTAGCGTGGTGATTTATAGGCTGAAATTAGCAGATCGAAATTTGTTATATTTTGTTTCTGGTATGGTTTTGATTTATATTACAATTGCATTTCCTGTACAGTTGGATGGAAATTGGGTTACGTTATTGTGGGCAGGAGAAGCCGCTTTATTATTCTGGGTAGGAAGAACTAAAAAAGTGCCGATTTATGAAATACTCTCTTATCCTTTGTGGTTTTTAACTTTTTTTAGTTTGATGCATGACTGGATAACAGTGTATTATAGATATGATTCGCTATCTCCAGAAACAGGTTTTATACCAGTGTTTAATATTTATTTAATGACATCCATATTGTGTATAGTAGCTTACCTATTCATTTACACAATACATCGCAACAAAAAACTTTCTTTTCCTTGGTCCACGCAATTTTGGTTATACACCCTTCTTACCGTTGTTGTAGGGTTATTATTAGTATGCACGAGTTATTTTGCATTTTGGATAGAAATAGATAGCTACTGGGATAGTATTTATATAGATAAAGAACAGTTTTTTCTGTCTCAAAATATTAAAGAAAATGAAGAGTATACTGTCTTATCTAATATCAAAAATTTTAAAGCCATTTGGCTCCTTAATTATACAATGTTATTTTTTATTGTTTTATCTTTTTTGAATATAAAAAAAATAAAAAACAACGTTTTAGGCTATATCACTTTAATATTTATATTATTTATTCTTCTAGGATTTTTAACTCGTGGTCTTTATTTACTAAGTGAAATACGAGTTAACTATTTGTATTTAAATACAACAGAATTTAAAACTAATGTGCTTTCTTATGTGGGGATACGATATGTATCGTTTATGTTTTTAGCAGCACTATTATTTACTTTTTATAAATATGTACGACAACAATTTTTAGACAGAACCTTTAAAATTGCTTTTGAGATGATACTTCACTGTGCATTAATTTGGATAGTAAGTAGTGAGTTAATACATTGGTTAGATATGGCAAATTATACAGAAACCAATAAGCTAGGATTGAGTATCTTATGGGGAGTTTATGCGTTATTACTAATTGCTTTAGGGATCGGGAAAAGAAAGAAGTATTTACGTATCCTTGCTATTATTGTATTTGGGATTACACTCATAAAATTATTTTTTCATGACATCTCTAATTTAGGAACTATTGCTAAAACCGTTGTGTTCTTATCTCTTGGGATACTTCTTTTAATAATCTCGTTTTTATACAATAAGTACAAACACATCATTGCAGATGAAAAAGAAAATTAAATTTATAAAACTTTTTATACTATTATTTTTTTTAGAAAGTCAAGCACAAATTAATCAGTACACTTATAAGAGTGTTTTACCAGATGTGGCAGATACATGGTATGCAATATGTTTACCCGAAGAAATGTTTGGTAATGTTTCTTCAGATTTATCAGATATTAGAATCTATGGGGTAACAAATAAAAAAGATACAATTGAAGCTCCTTATCTTTTGCGATTAAAAAGCGAAAAAATTTCAAAAAAAACGATACCATTTTCTGTCTTTAATACTACATATAATGATAAAGGAACTTATATAACATTAGAAATTCCATCAAAACAGCCTGTTAACCAGATTCAATTAAACTTTGAACAATCTAATTTTGATTGGTTAATTACTTTGGAAGGAAGTCAGGATCAAACAGAGTGGTATACTGTTGAAAAAGATTACCGTATTTTATCAATTAAAAATGAGTTTACTAACTATCAATTTACGACTGTGCGGTTTCCTAAAACATTATATAACTATTTTAGGATTCATATTAAGAGTAAAGAAAAACCAGTTTTACAATCTGCAAAGGTAATGCGTCAAGAGATAGTAAGTGCTGATTATCAGGAGTATGATATTGCTGGTTTTAAGGTTGAAAATCAAAAAACAAATCAAAAAACAATTATAGATGTAGCCCTTAAGTATTCTGTGCCGGTAAGCTATATTCACCTTAAAACTGAGGATACTTTTGATTATTATCGCACGGTATCTATTGAGTATTCAGTAGATAGTATCCAGACTAAATCAGGAATTTGGAAGCCTATATATCAAAAGCTTACTTCTGGAGTGTTAAGTTCTGTAGAAGAAAATGTGTTTGCCTGTAAAAGTACAATAACGAATAAAATTAGAGTTATAGTTGATGATTATGATAATCAACCTTTAAGGATTAGTAATGTCACCGTAAAAGGATATAAGCATGAACTTATAGCTCGTTTTACCAATCCAGCTACATATTACTTGGTTTATGGAAATAAAAAAGCAAGGAAACCTGTATATGATCTTAACTATATATCTGCAAAAATCCCAAAGGTGCTACCTAAAATAATTCCAGATAAAGCGCAAACTATCAAATTTAAAAACTCTACCACTACAGAGCCATTATTTGTAAATGAAATATGGCTTTGGAGTATAATGTTTGTTGTAATTTTAATGCTAGGGGGTTTTACATTATCTATGATGAAAAAAAAATAGTAGCGATTTTTGCCTAAAGCCTTATTTTTAATACACAATGTTCTTCTTTTTAATAAATTAGGGGTGAACACAGGTTTTATTTGTGCTTTTTAAAGAGATAATTCCCTTTGGTTAGTCTAGAAAACAATACCAGTTACATTTTGAGTTTTCAGTAAAAGAAAATCGACTATTTTTTTAGTGATGCTAAGAAGAAAATTTCAGCATAGCCAGGAAAGAAAATTTATTGCCGTAAATTCAAAGTATAAATAGATTTTATAAGCATACTTCGCAAACTTATTTGATAAGTTTTGATCAATAAATTAAAGAATAATAATCATATTATGGAAACCCGTAAAAAAAATAAAAGATAATTAACTAGGTTAGTGGCTTCATAAGTTTTTTATTAAAATTTTAAACCAATCATAGTAATGGTTAATTTTAATTGGGCTTTTAAAATCTTATGATAATATTATTATTGTTTAGCACATTAGATGGTGCGTATGCAAAATAAAATTATAACTGCTTAAGATTTAAAATAAGAAATAGCTATAAAAAAGGATAGATGAAGACTCAGTTAGTTACCATATTTGATATGTTTTTTGGAGCAAAATGCAAAAAAGAAATTGTAGAGGATAGTACATCCAAAATTTTTTTAACACACACTGACACTTCCTCAGGAAGGACACTTATGATAGAGGAAGAAGCTCATACTGTATGGGCATATATTCTTTGTGAAGATAAAGAAAATATAGATTTTGATGGTTTTTTATGCGCAGTTACAGATCCTTTTTCCTCTAATATAACACCTCTGGAAATTACTCACGGAAAAAAAGATGCTCCATTACCTTCCGTATTTGCAAATAAATATAGTTATGTTGAAAATTTAAAGAAAAAAGACATTAAAATTCAATGGGAAAAAGAACATGTAAATGTGTTTGTGAAGAAAAACTTATATCTCATAATGGATATAAATACACGATCCAGTTACTCAAGAGGTTTGCTAAAAGATTGTGATTATGGAATGCGATTAAGAAATTAGACGATACATTAAAATAACAATATTGTTAACCCTTGTATATTAGATGTAATTTAAAAGATCCGAAAAAACCTTGGTGCTACTGATTTAACACACTTCCACTATTACCAGATTGTGATCCAATTACATTCTTCACAATAGATATTTTTTTATACTCTCCTTTCTGGATGGCCCATGTGTTATTAGAGAGTCGTATTACTTATGGTCTTTTCAGATCTTTTAATTACTAAGCAGCAAGCCCCCCATTGCCTACTGTTTCTTTAGCTGTTTCTATAGCTCCCCATTTTGAATTTGTATTAAATTTTAAAGATACAGGGTTTTCACTTCTAAGAGTTTCAAGAATAGATTGTAGTTCAGTTTCATGAAAATAAATAGTTATAGTTCCATTCGTATATTGTCTATTTTGAGGAAGCTCTTTTTTATCTTTAATAATCCCCAAATGTCCCAAATTTTGTTGATTAAAACCATATAAGTATACAAAACCTACCTGATATCCTCCTCCTCCTGCATAGTTACTTACAATCTGAAGGCTATAACTTTCTATTTTGTGTGAAATAATCATTATAAATAAATTTTGAGTTTTAATTGATTTTGATTTTTCAAATGTAGGATATAATATCTTGCTGAAGTAGAGGGAAAACACGGAGTTTATAAGGGTGTATTTCCCCTTCTGTTTTTTTAAGTTAAAAAAATAAGCCCAAAAAAAAGAATTCTGTTCTGTGATATTCGTTGTTCGTTTGGATAACTACTTCGAACTTTAATATTACAATTCGATTATACTATTTAGATTAGTAATATGAAATTTTAAATAATAAAACAATAAGATCATTAAAATAAATAGAAATAGTTTAATATTCATTAAAAATGACGTAGATTTGCACGCAATTAAATTTTAATTGCCATGACAGCACATGAATCCAAAATCGTTGGAGAAGGTTTAACCTATGACGATGTTCTTTTAGTCCCTGCTTTTTCTGAAGTGTTACCTAGAGAGGTAAGTATCAGGGCTAAATTCACAAAAAATATAACACTTAATGTTCCTATCGTTTCTGCGGCTATGGATACTGTTACAGAAAGTCGTATGGCAATTGCTATGGCTCAAGAAGGAGGTATAGGAGTGTTGCACAAGAACATGACTATAGAAGAACAAGCGATTAAAGTACGTAAAGTAAAACGTGCCGAGAGTGGTATGATTATCGATCCTGTAACACTTCCTATTGATGCTAAGGTGATAGATGCTAAAAATAATATGCGAGAGCATAGTATTGGAGGAATTCCTATTGTGGATGACAATTATAAATTGATTGGTATTGTAACCAATAGGGACTTACGCTTTGAAAAAAATGACCAACGACCTATATCTGAGGTGATGACCAGTGAAAACTTGGTTACCGTAGGAGAAGGGACATCACTACAGCAAGCAGAGGTTATTTTACAAAAGAATAAAATAGAAAAACTACCTGTAATTGATAAAAATAATACATTAGTTGGTTTAATTACTTTTAGAGATATTACTAAACTCACTTTGAAACCAAATGCAAACAAAGATGAATTAGGACGGCTACGGGTAGCAGCAGCTATCGGAGTTACAGGAGATGCAATTGAAAGAGCAGAGGCATTAGTTAAATCGGGAGTAGATGCAGTAGTTATTGATACAGCTCACGGGCATACTAAAGGCGTAGTTGCTGTTTTAAAAGAAGTAAAAGCAAAATTTCCTGAATTAGAAGTAGTCGTAGGTAATATAGCTACCGCAGAAGCAGCTAAATATTTGGTAGAAGCTGGAGCTGATGCCGTAAAAGTAGGTATTGGCCCTGGATCTATTTGTACGACAAGAGTAGTTGCTGGTGTAGGATTTCCGCAGTTTTCGGCAGTGTTAGAAGTAGCTAATGCAATAAAAGGCTCTGGTGTTCCTGTAATTGCAGATGGAGGAATTAGATATACAGGGGATATCCCAAAGGCTATTGCTGCTGGAGCAGATACTGTAATGTTAGGATCTCTATTAGCAGGTACAAAAGAATCTCCAGGAGAAACCATAATTTATGAAGGTAGGAAATTTAAAACTTATAGAGGTATGGGTTCTGTAGAGGCAATGAATAAAGGCTCTAAAGATCGATATTTTCAAGATGTTGAAGATGATATTAAAAAACTGGTTCCCGAAGGTATTGTTGGTCGAGTAGCCTATAAAGGAGATCTTATAGAAAGTATTCATCAGTTTATAGGAGGATTGCGTGCAGGGATGGGATATTGTGGAGCTAAAGATATTGAAGCATTACAAAATAATGGTCGTTTTGTGAAAATTACTGCTAGTGGTATTAATGAAAGTCATCCACATGATGTAACTATAACCAAAGAAGCACCTAATTATAGTAGAAGATAATTATAGGATACTATTTTAAAAAGAACATTAAATAAAAAAAAACGCATCATCGATGCGTTTTTTTTAATCCTACATGAGGGGTTAAATTTCCTCAATACTGTTGGTGTTTGTTACTTTTTAGGCTCTTCTATTTTTATTCCTAACTTAGTCATTACCTTTTGGGTAAGGTCATAATTGGGATCTATATATGCCAAACCACTGGTAGTTATAGTAAACACTTGAGTAAAGCTTTCTGCTTTAGCAATTTCTTCTAATGCTTTACCAATTTTTTGATAAAGTGGTTGTAGTAATTTATTTTGTTGTAACTGAACTAATTGAGATCCGTTTTGACGAAATTTAGCAATGCCATCTTCTAAACCAATAATCTCTTCTTGTTTGGTTTTTTTCATTGGTTCAGTAAAAGTAGCTACCTTTTCCTGATATTCTTTTACTTTTGCTTGGTACTCATCGACTTTTATTTTTAAATCCCCTTCAAGCTTAGAGTTATAAGCTTTTAAGTCTTCTTGAACCTTAGTTAATTCAGGCATTTTAGAAAGAATAAAATCGGTGTCGATTGTTCCGGTTTTTGATTGAGCATTTAATTGCAAACTAGCAATTAATACTAAGAAGGATAATATTACTTTTTTCATCTTAAATTTTTTCTATTTTTTTTAAGTTTTTGCAAATATATAAGGTCTTACTCAATATACATGCCACGAATTATTATTTTTAAAACCTAATCTTCATACACTTGTCCGCGATGGGGCTTTAAAGCATCTCTTACTTTTTTCATTTCAGAATCGGTAACAACCATAAAAGCCAGACTGTGTATTTCATTTATATCCTGATATCCTGTAATATTAAGGGATGTTTTTTCTAATAGGATGTATTCTTTAAGGTGAATCTCGTGATGTTGTGCGGTTTTACTTGCATTAGGGCCTTTAAAATCCCAAATTAATTTTAATTTTCGTTCCAAAATATCGTTTAATTAATTTTTATAATAAAGAAGTTTTTCTGATCTAAAATAAAAAAGGTAAAGATAATCCTAATAGATATGTACTTTAGTTTTTTGATAGCACACTTTTGCCTTCTTCAATAAAAAATTTAAAATCTTTCATATAACTATAAGATTGTTTTTTAAATCCTCCAGACAATATAGATCCTACAAATTTCATAAAACCACTAAACTTAAACTCATTTTTAGATATCCATTTAGTATTTCCGTTAGGCAGTTCTTCAAAATAATTTTCCTGAATATTATAAACGTTTTTTGCATCAAAAGTTAGATGTAATGCTTCTGGTAGATCTGCTAATGTTATAGTTTCTATCATTTCTATTTCGCGTTTACCCATTTTATAAATTAATTTAGACACCGCTCCAGTTTTTCCTTTTTCTCCACTTATATGCTCCATACTTACAAGACCTTTTTGCCAATGCTTTAGATTCTCTGGATCATTTAGTGTTTTAACTAGTTGATTTCTAGGTTTTTTTATTTCTATATTGAGTTTGTATTTCATGATTTGACTTGTGTTTACGGGGTTAATTACATAGATACAATATACATAGATGATAAAAAAATTAAAAGCGAATACTACAATGTATATTTGCTTCGTTAGGAAAGTAGCTTGTAAAACATCTTAATATTATTATTTTTGTCTGTTTAAGGACTTTATCATATAAAAATTATGTACAAAAAGTTAGTATTGTTTTTTTTAGGGAGTATTATTTTTACCATTGCAAATGCACAGCAATCAAAAGATGTGTTGTTTACAATAGATAACTCTCCTGTTTATATATCAGAATTTAAAAGAGTATATCTAAAAAATATAAATTTGGTAAAAGATAATTCACAAAAAAATATAGATAAATATTTGGATTTGTTTGTGAATTATAAATTAAAACTAAAAGAGGCAAAATCCTTAGGCTTAGATACAAAGGATACATATCTAAGGGAGTTAGAAGGATATAAAAAACAATTAGCAACAGGATATCTTACCGATACAAGAACTTCTGAAGTTTTAATAAGAGAAGCCTATGAACGATCATTAGAGCGAGTAAATGCAAGCCATATCTTAATAGAAGTAAAACCTAATGCACTTGCAAAAGATACATTGGCAGCATATCAAAAAATTATAGAAGCAAAAAATAAAATTACTAAAGGAGAGCCATTTGATGTTGTTGCAAAAGCATATAGTGAAGATCCTTCGGTAGTTAAAAACAGTGGGGATTTAGGGTGGTTTTCTGTATTTAGAATGGTGTATCCTTTTGAGCAAGCTGCTTATAATACTAAAGAGGGAGAGGTTTCTGAACCTTTTAGAACCCAATTTGGATACCACATCGTAAAAGTTAATAGTAAAGAAAAAATACAAGGAGAAGTTACTGTAGCACATATTATGGTGGCAATTAATAAAAATCGAAGCTCTGAAGAAGCAGAAAAAAGAATTAAAGAAATCAACCAACAATTGGTACAAGGGGTTTCCTTTGCTTCTCTGGCAAAACAATACAGTGATGATCCAAGTACCGCTATTGATGGAGGTAAGATCAGACGCTTTGGACAAGGAGCATTAAATTCTGAGGAGTTTGAAAAAGTAGCATTTAGTTTAAAAGAACCAGAAGAAATATCTAAACCTGTTGTAACACAATATGGATGGCATATAATTCAGTTAATAGAAAAACACCCTCCAAAAACTTTTGAAGAACAAAAAGAAGAATTTACCCAAAAAGTAAAAAGAGATAGTAGATCGAAATTGGTAACAGAATCATTTATTCTTTCTTTGAAGAAAAAATACTCAGTTGTAGAAAATAAAAAGGCAATTAGTTATTTTAAAGAAATAATTCCAACAACATTATTTAAGGAAGAATGGAGTTTGCCTGAAAATAAGCGTTTAAATGAAGAATTATTTAGTATAAAAAATGAAAAGTATCTGTTTAAAGATTTTGTGCAGTTTTTGCAAAATAACCAAAGAAAAACAAGTGAATTGATAGATGTTCCCATATTTGTAGAAGAGATGTATAAAAAATATGAGTCATCTGTATTACTTAAATATTATGAAGAACATCTAGAAGAAGATAATGAAGATTTTGCAAATGTAATAGGAGAGTATAGAGACGGTCTTTTGCTTTTTGATCTTATGGAGTCTAAAATATGGAATGTATCTAAAACAGATTCTATAGGGCTGAAAAAATATTATGAAGCGCAAAAAGAAAAATATGCACAGAATGAAACGTATAAAATTATTAAGGCTTCTTCTTCAAAACAGGAAGCGATAAATAAAGTTCAGAAATTATTAGGGGAACAAAAGACTATTAAAGAAATAGAGAAAGAAATCAATAAAGAGGACATAGCTTTGGTTCTTTTCTCAGAAGAAGAATTAATAAAAGGAGAGGATATATTTCCTAAAGATTTTTCTACAGAAAAAGGAGGGATCACAGTAGTAGAAGAAGAAAATCTCATGACTTTGTTTATGACTAAAGAAATAGTACCTTCCAGAATTAAAACGTTCGAAGAAACTAAAGGGGCGGTCATTAATGATTTTCAAGAAAGTATCGAAAAACAATGGTTAGATCAATTAAAAACTAAATATTCGATAAAAATTAATGAAAAAACATTGAAAAAAGCAAAAAAAGAATTATCCATCTAATAAACTATCCAGTACTTTGCTTACCAATTTAATAATGAAAAAATGTAACGTGTGAGATATTGTAAATTGATACTATTATTACTCGCAATTGTTTCTTGTCAAAATTTTAAAAATCAGGCTAAAGAAGAAGTAGTAGCCAGAGTTAACAAGGTATATTTGTATAAAAGTGATATAGAGAAATTAGTTCCCAAAAACACTTCTAGGGGAGATAGTATAAATATTGTGAATAATTATATTAATACATGGGCAACTCGTCAATTATTTATTGATAAAGCAAAATTAAATCTAACCGAAGAAGAACTTAAAGAGTTTGAAGATCTTGTAGAGAGTTACCAGAGCACTTTGTATATAAATGCATATAAAAATGCCGTAATTAATAAATCCATTAATATGGAGATCACAGAAGAAGATCTTCAAACATATTATGATCAAAATTTAAAAAATTTTAATCTTAATGAGGAGTTAGTAAAATTACGTTACTTACATTTGCCACCAGATTATAAAAATATTGTTGCAACGAAGCAACAATTAAACCGTTTTAATGAAGAAGATGTAGAGGAGCTTAAGGAGAAAAAGGCAGAGTTTCTAACATATTCGTTAAATGATTCTGTTTGGATTAAATTTGATCAAGTACTAAATAAAATTCCAATCCTTAAAAAACAGGATAAAATAAAACTCCTAAGAGAAAGAAATTTTATACAGCTTAAAGATTCTACAGGAGTGTATTTGGTTTTAATAAAAGATCTTTTAAGGCGCAAAGAAATAGCGCCTATAGAATATATTAAACCAACAATAAGACAAATTATATTAAATAAGCGAAAGCTGGAGCTTATAAAAAAAATTGAAAAAGAAATAACAAAAGATGCAGTTGAGAACAAACAATTTGAAGTTTATGACTAAAACTACAACGCTATTTACGATACTTACCATTGCTACAGGGATGCAGATGTATGCTCAAGAGGTTATAGAAGAAGTAGTTAAGGATGTAGATACTATTATAAAAAATGATACCGTAAGTACCACTGTAGATTCGATTAAACAACCTTTTCAAAAAATGAAAATTGATGGTGTAGCTGCAGTTATTGGAGAAAATGTAATTTTAGATAGTGATATAGATATTGCATATCAACAATTAGTAAGTGAAGGAGTTTCGGCAGCAGAAGTAAGCCGTTGCGAACTTGCAGGAAGTTTGTTTGAAAGTAAACTATATGCGCATCACGCAATTCAGGATAGTATAGAAGTTAAAGATGCAGAGGTTAACTCTATGGTAGATCAACAGTTAAATTACATGACTAATGAGTTGGGGACGGTAGAAAAAGTACTGAAATTCTATAAAAAAGACAATCTGACAGATTTTAAGAAAGAACTTTTTGAAATTAACAAATCTAATAGATTGTCCGAGCAAATGAGAACTAAAATTATTCAGGATATTGAGATCACTCCCGAAGAGATTAGAGAGTTTTTTGATGATATTCCAAAAGACGAAAGGCCTCTTTTTGGAACAGAAATAGAATTAGCTCAAATTGTAATAGAACCAGAGATAACCGATGCAGAGGAGCAAAAAGTAATAGATCGTTTAAATCAATTTAGAGAAGATATTGTTGAAAACGGAAGTAGTTTTGCAACAAAAGCAGTATTATATTCTCAGGATCCAGGATCTAAATCTACAGGAGGGAAATACACATTAGATCGACAAACAAACTTTGCAAAAGAATTTAAAGATGTTGCTTTTAGTTTACAAGAAGAAGAAGTAAGTGAACCTTTTAAAACCGATTTTGGTTGGCATATCATAAAAGTCGATAAAATTAGAGGAGAAGAAATAGATGTAAGGCATATTCTTCTTATACCAGAAGTTACCAGAGAAAGTGAAACAAAAGCAAAAAAGCGAATAGATTCTCTTCGAACAGTTATCGTTTCTGGTTCTATAGATTTTAAAGACGCTGCACAAAAATTTAGTGATGAAAAAGAAACTCGGGAAGATGGAGGGCAATTAATTAATCCAACTACAGGAGATACACATTTTGAACTTACCAAAATTGATCCTATATTGTACGATCAAGTGTCTAAATTAAAAACAAATGAGGTTTCTTTAGTAATTCCTGATCAAGATCGTCAAGGTAGAGTAAAGTATAAATTAATAACAGTACTTAATCGGTATGATGAGCATATAGCAGATTATGCAAAAGACTACCTTAAAATACAAGAACTGGCACTTAGAAAAAAACAAATCGATGCTATTCGTAAGTGGCAGAATGAAAAAATAACAGATACCTATATAAAGGTAAACGGGGATTATAGAAACTGCGAGTATAGTGGTAACTGGTTAAAAAAAGAAAAATAATATGTCAAACGACGTAGCGGCTGTAGAAAAACTGGTAAAAAAACATTCAGATCTCAAAAAAGAGATTTCTAAAGTGATTATTGGTCAGGAAAAAGTTATCGATCAGATACTTATTTCTGTTTTTTCTGGGGGTCATGCGCTATTGATTGGTGTCCCGGGTTTGGCAAAAACCTTAATGGTTAATACTATATCCCAAGCTTTGGGTTTAGATTTTAAAAGGATACAATTTACTCCAGATTTAATGCCAAGTGATATATTAGGTAGTGAGATATTAGACGAAACAAGACATTTTAAGTTTATAAAAGGACCTATATTTTCTAATATTATTCTTGCAGACGAAATTAACCGTACTCCTCCAAAAACACAAGCAGCACTTTTAGAGGCGATGCAAGAAAGATCGGTTACTGTAGCTGGGCATCATTATAACTTAGATCTGCCTTACTTTGTTTTGGCAACTCAAAACCCTATAGAACAAGAAGGAACCTATCCTTTGCCAGAAGCCCAACTAGATAGGTTTATGTTTGCTATAGAGTTAAAATATCCAAGCTTTCAAGAGGAGGTTGAAGTAGTTAAAAGTACTACGGGAGACACAACTAATAAAATTAATCCACTATTTACTGCTCAAGAAATTATTGAATTTCAACATTTAATTCGTCGCATACCAGTAGCAGATAATGTAATTGAATATGCTGTAAGAATGGTTGGTAAAACAAGACCTAACGGAGAAACTGCTACAGATTTGGTTAAAAACTATATAGATTGGGGTGCGGGTCCAAGAGCTTCACAAAACTTGGTTCTTGCAGCAAAAGCAAATGCAGCTATACAAGGAAAATTTTCTCCAGATATAGAAGATGTACAGGCTGTAGCAATGGGTATACTTCGTCATCGTATGATAAAAAACTATAAAGCTGAAGCCGAAGGGATTGGTGTAGAGGATGTTATAAAAAGTTTATTCTAATTTTTATAACATAATCTTTTTTAATCTCCGTTATTTTGACTTTCCATGTAAGCGTTTATTTTATATAGATTTCTCTGAAAACAATATATGTTTTAAGAAGTAAAGACTTTTTTATCTAAATAATTCCTCGAAGGCTCTGCCTCGGGGTTTCCGATTCACCTCTCCTTGGGAGAGGTCAGAACTGCCATTTTCGGCAGTTCTGGGTGAGGTAAAATACAAAATTTCGGTTTTTGGTCCCAAGACCAAAATGAAACTGGCGAAATACCTCTATGGTTCTGCCTCGAGGATAGTCGGTTTCAAGAAATTTTTTATTTCTCTAATTTTTTAAATATTTTCTATAAGTTATTAAACCTTTAAAGGTTTAGTCAGTCTTAGTATAGAACGTTCAATAATTATATTATTTAAAAAAATAGAAAAGTAAAATATGAAAAAGAACATAATATACACTCTGGTATTATTTTTAGGAATTTTATCAGTATCTGCACAACCTAAAGAAGGTAAAATAGACCGCAAAGCATTAAAGAAAGAGTTTTATGAGAGTTTATCTCAAGATCAAAAAAACGCATTAGAAGATAAAAAAAGACTACGAAAAGAACATAAAGAAAAAATGAAGACTAGTTTTACGAAAGAACAACTAGCTATCGTTGATGATAAAGCACTTTCGAAGCAAGAAAAAAGAAAAAAACTCAGAAAAACTTTTACTAATGAACAGCAAGAAATACTTGAAAAGCATAGGATGTTTATGAAGGAAGAACGTGAAAAATTTAAGTCTTCATTGTCTGATGTACAAATAGAACAATTTGAAAAGCTAGAAAAAAGAAAGCACAAAAGAAGAAAACGAAAAAAAGAATAATTTTTTTAAATAGTTTAGAATTGTAAAAGGTGAAGTCGTATGGCTTCACCTTTTTTATTTTACCATTTTATTCTTCTTTTTTAAAAACTACTATAACGTTTTCGTGAGTTGAGTTAATATAGAAACATTTTCTTATCTTAATTTTTAATGATTTTGTAGTATTCGTAATTTAAAATTATGAAATTCAATAAATCACTACCCTTATTTTTTTAAAAATGCAAAAACAGAGTATTAGATATAATCATTTAAGAAAATCCTTTAAAATTCGTATTTTCGCAAGACTTTTCAATACTTAAAAAAAATAGATATGGCATTTGATATCGATATGATAAAAAAGGTATATGATCAAGTAGCAGATCGTGTTAATAAAGCACGCGAAGTTACAGGTAAACCTTTAACATTGGCAGAGAAAATTTTATATTCACACCTTTGGGATGTAAATACAAAAAAAGCATTCGAACGGGGTAAAGATTATGTTGATTTTGCACCAGACCGTATCGCTTGTCAAGATGCAACTGCACAAATGGCATTACTACAGTTTATGCAAGCAGGAAAAACTAAAGTTGCAGTTCCTACAACAGTACATTGTGATCACTTAATCCAAGCAAAAGAAGGAGCGGTAAAAGATTTAAAAAATGCTAATGATATTAGTAGTGAGGTATTTAATTTTTTAGAATCTGTATCTGATAAATACGGAATTGGATTCTGGAAACCAGGAGCTGGTATTATTCATCAAGTTGTGTTAGAAAACTATGCTTTTCCAGGAGGAATGATGATTGGAACAGATTCTCATACTGTTAATGCAGGTGGGTTAGGAATGGTTGCAATTGGTGTTGGTGGTGCAGATGCTGTAGATGTTATGGCAGGTATGCCTTGGGAATTAAAGTTTCCTAAGTTAATAGGTGTAAAATTAACAGGTAAATTATCTGGTTGGACAGCACCTAAAGATGTGATTTTAAAAGTAGCAGAGATTCTTACCGTAAAAGGAGGTACTGGTGCTATAGTAGAATACTTTGGACCAGGAGCAACATCCATGTCGTGTACAGGAAAAGGGACTATTTGTAATATGGGTGCCGAAATTGGAGCTACAACATCTACCTTTGGTTATGATGACTCTATGGAACGTTACTTGCGTGCTACAGAAAGAGCAGAAGTAGCAGATGCTGCAAATAAAGTAAAAGAACACCTTACAGGAGATCCTGAAGTTTATGCAAATCCAGAAAACTATTTTGATCAAGTAATCGAAATTAATTTGTCTGAATTGGGACCATTACTAAATGGACCATTTACACCAGATTTATCAACGGCAGTTGGTAGTGCAATGACAGAAAAAGCAAAAGCTAATGATTGGCCAATTCAAGTAGAATGGGGATTAATAGGATCTTGTACAAACTCTTCTTACGAAGATTTATCTCGTGCATCTTCAATCGCACAGCAAGCATTAGATAAAGGTTTAAAAATGAAATCAGAATTAGGAATTAATCCAGGTTCTGAACAAGTAAGATATACAGCAGATAGAGACGGTATTCTTGGAATATTTGAAAAACTAGATGCAAAAATATTTACTAATGCATGTGGACCTTGTATTGGACAATGGGCAAGATATAGTGACCCTAAAAATGCTCCAAAAAATAGTATTGTACACTCATTTAATAGAAACTTTGCTAAGCGTGCAGATGGTAATCCAAATACACATGCTTTTGTTGCATCACCAGAATTAACTGCTGCAATTGCTGTAGCAGGGCGACTAGACTTCAACCCGTTAACAGATAAGTTAATTAATGAAAACGGGGAAGAGGTAATGTTCGATGAACCAACAGGATGGGAATTGCCTCCAAAAGGGTTTGAGGTAAAAGATAATGGATATTTAGCTCCAGTAGAAGATGGTAGTGGTGTAGAAGTAAAAGTGAGTCCTACTTCAGAAAGATTACAACTATTAACACCGTTTGAGCCAATAGGCAACAAGATCAAAGGAGCTAAATTGCTTATAAAAGCATTTGGTAAATGTACTACAGATCATATTTCTATGGCAGGACCGTGGTTGCGTTACAGAGGACATTTAGATAATATTTCTAATAACTGTTTAATTGGAGCGGTAAATGCATTTGGTAAAAAAACAAACTTTGTTAAGAATCAATTAACAGGAGAGTTTGGTGGCGTGCCAGATACAGCAAGAGCATATAAAGCAGCAGGAGTACCTACTATTGTTGTAGGAGATCATAATTATGGAGAAGGATCATCGCGAGAGCATGCAGCAATGGAGCCACGTCACTTAGGAGTGTGTGCGGTAATTGTAAAATCATTCGCTCGTATCCATGAAACAAACCTTAAAAAACAAGGAATGCTTGGATTGACGTTTGCTAATGAAGATGATTATGATTTGATACAAGAAGATGATACTTTTAACTTTACAGATCTTGACCAATTTTCAGCAGGAAAACAGTTAACATTAGAAATTGTTCATGCAGATGGATCTAAAGATAATGTGATGCTAAATCATACTTATAATGATTCTCAAATAGAATGGTTTAAAGAAGGTTCTGCATTAAATTTGATTAAAAAACAAAATGATCAATAAGTAATAAGGACTCATATAGAAAAACAAACTCCTAAAGATTTACCTTTAGGAGTTTGTTTTTTTTATAATACCTTAATTATTGAGGAAAACAATCAGAATGGACTAAGACGCAACCCTTGTATTGCGTTGGTAGCTCCTCGTACTGTGCACATGTAACTATAATAGGGCCATTATAACCGCTACAAGAACCTCCTCCATTTATTGTTCTTTGTTCTGCTTTAGATAAACATTTTCCTAAATCTAGAATTGTTTTTTTCATATTGTTTTTGTGTAATATTGAACCCCGAACTAAATACAACTCTCAGGGAATGAGTATTGTTATAAAGTTACTATTTTTTTTAGTTTACTATAATTAGTGTATGAAGTATGAATGAGAAATGTATGTTAATTTTTTATGCTCGAGGAAATTATATTTAATTTAGTAGTGCATGGATGAAATGTTTTATGCAATAATGTAAGATTTTTCATCGTTTACGAACTAATGAGGTACGTCTAATCTTATAAAAAATAAACATTATGAGCACTATCTGGTTTTTTGAGGATGCAGATCTCTTTAAATTATTATGTCCTCATAAATTTAAGAAATATAAGGGTCAACATGATTTTGATGCCTATAAAAAAAATGATTATATCTATTTTGAAGAAGATTCTGCCAATAAGATATACCTTATCGAGCAAGGTAAGGTAAAGATAGGGTACTATGCAGATGACGGCTATGAGATAATAAAAGCAATTTTAACAAGAGGTGAGGTTTTTGGAGAAAAAGCCATTTTAGGAGAAAACAAAAGAACAGAGTTTGCACAATCTGTGGATAACACAACTTCTATATGCCCGATTGGAGTAGAAACAATGCATGGACTCATGCGAGATAATCAATCATTTAACTTAAGGATTTATAAATTTATAGGGATGCGCTTCAAACGTTTAGAAAGAAGATTGCAGTTGCTTCTTTTTAAAGATACCAAGACAAGATTGTTAGAATTCTTAAACGAACTTAAAGAAGATTACGGGCATTGTTGTCCAGATACAGGCGATATGATTATAGAGCATCCTTATACTCAAAAAGATATCGCTAATCTTATAGGAACATCAAGACCTACTTTAAATATTATTCTAAATGAATTGAAAGAATCTAATATTATTGAATTTAATAGAAAAGAGATTCGATTAAAAAATGTTGCTTAGTGTTAGATGCCTGACATTTTATTATGTTTAAGGTAGATACTTTTATAGTATAATAACTATAAAAATAAAAAGCAATGTTTAAAAAAGCAATTATGGGAGCTTTGGTGGTTGGATGTATCACCTCTTCCTGTAGCAATGATGATGATTCTAATAATGTGCCTGCCGAATCTAATTTAACATTTAATCTTACGGGGTTAGAAGATTTAGGAAGCAACTATCTTTATGAAGGATGGATTATTGTTAATGGAACTCCAGTTTCTACAGGTACATTTTCAGTAAATAGTGAAGGTGAATTATCAAATACTACTTTTTCTGTTGTTACAGAATCTCTTAAAACAGCAACATCTTTTGTGTTAACGATAGAACCTAACCCTGATCCTGATCCTGCACCAGCAGATACAAAACTGTTGAAAGGAGACTTTGGAGATGCTAATATAGCAACAGTTGGGTTGAATCCTGTGGCAGAAAATGAATTTTCAGGTTCTTCAGGAAACTTTTTCTTAAGAACTCCAACAGACGAAACTTTAGGGTCTGCTAATAATGGTAACGATCAGTTTGGAGTATGGTTTGGAACCCCAGGAATGCCTCCTGTTGCTAGTTTGAATTTACCAACTTTAAACCCAGGATGGAAGTATGAAGGATGGGTAGTGTCTAATGGGGTGCCAATCTCGACAGGCACATTTACTATGACTAACACAGCAGATGATAATGCTGGAGATATTAATGGTTTTAGTGAGACAGCGTCTAATGGGCCTCAATTGCCAGGAGAAGACTTTTTTAGAAACGCACCCGAAGGAGTAACTTTTCCATTAGATGTTAGAGAAAAAACTGTAGTGATATCTGTAGAACCATTTCCAGATAATTCAACGGCACCATTTTTATTAAAACCTCTAGTTGGTACTGCTGGAACAGGAACGGCACCTGTAAATTATCCTTTCGAGTTTAATAGTGCATCATTTCCATCAGGAAGTGTATCTAGATAAATTTTTGTTGTTTTTTGTTAGTAATAAAGCGTAATTTATATGATTACGCTTTATTAATTTGTGCAGCTTTTATGTCTTCATAATGTAATATAGGAATACATTAAATAATCGTATCAATTATTTATATAATTTTGTAAGTTGCAAAGGAATCTAAGACAAATTAAACGCGGGGGTAACCTAAAAAGAAGTGTATGAAATTTAATAAAAAAAATATTTCTAACGTAATTTTTGTAATTATACTGGTCTTGTTTTTTATACCTAATACAAGAGGTATGATGCAAATATTTTTGACTAGAATTTTTTCTTTTAGCCCAGAGTTAGTAGAGGTAGAGGAAAGAGCTAAAGTGGTGTCTTATGATTGGAAATTACATGGTGTAAATACTGAATCTATTAATTTTGATACAGCTAAAGGAAAAGTTGTTTTAATTAATTATTGGGCTACGTGGTGTCCACCATGTATTGCCGAAATGCCTTCCTTACAAAACCTATATAATGATTATAAAGATAAAGTTGTGTTTCTTTTTGTTACTACAGATGATGATCCAGAGATTAATAAGTTCATGAAAAATAAAAGTTATTATTATCCTATATACAGATCTTTGTCAGAACACCCAAAGCCTTTTGTAAGTAAAACAATACCAGCAACATATCTGCTTAATAAGAAAGGAGATATTATAATAGATAAAGTTGGTGCTGCAGATTGGGACAGCTCTAAAGTAAGAGAAACTATAGATGCTTTATTAGCAGAGTAATAGAAATATTGTTTATTTTTTGAAATATTTAAAAGGCACTAATAACATGCCAAAACATTCTCCTTTTTCTTTGCCTATGTTTTTGTGATGCATTTTATGAGCTCTCCTGACTCCTTTTGCATACCAATTATTTGCATTTCTGAAAAGCTTAAATCGTTGATGAATAAAAATGTCATGAACCATGAAATAAGCAATTCCATATGCTAAAATACCAAGTCCTATTGGTCTGCCTATCCAGAAATTTTGAGAATCATGAAATAAAATACAAGACATGCTTACAATAGCATAAAAAACAAAGAAAAGGTCATTGCGTTCCCACCAACTGTTATGATCCTTGTGGTGATGATCTTTATGTAAAGACCATAAAAAACCATGCATTATATATTTATGAGAGAACCATGCCATAAACTCCATTATGGAGAATGTAGCAAAAAAAACGAATATTTGAATTAAGATTTTCACAGGATAAATTTTATACAAAAATAAGGTTTAAATTAAGTTTAATCTATAATCAAAGTATGACTTAGCTAACAATCCAAATTTTTGATAATTCGAAACCCGGATACGCGTATTTTTTATTTCTAAAGATGGTGTTTTTTTTAGCTTATTTAATAGTTTCTTATAATAAACATAAGCCGTGTATACTCCAAATTTAGCCTCAATTGGTAGTTTTAAAATTCCATGTAAAGCTTTGTCAAAATCTTCTTCTATTTCATTAATAATTCTAAATTTAGATTCTTCATCCAGCTGGTTTAGATTTGTGTTAGGGAAATAAGTTCGGTCAAGATCTTCATAATCAGATTTTAAATCTCGTAGAAAATTAACTTTCTGAAAAGCAGAGCCTAAATACATAGCACTTTGTTTTAGATCATCATATTTTTCTTTATCTCCATTTACAAATACCTTTAAGCACATTAGTCCAACTACATCTGCAGATCCATATATATACTCTTTATATTCTTCATCTGTTAAATATTTAGTTTTATGAAGATCTAATCGCATACTTTTCATAAATGCTTCATATAATTCTGCGTCGATATTATATTGATGTACTGTTTTTTGAAAAGCATTTAAGATAGGGTTAAGGCTAATTTTATATTTAATAGCTTTATACATTTCATTTTCAAAATCATTAAATAATCTTTCCTTGTCATAATCATGAAATGTATCTACAATTTCATCCGCAAATCGTACAAACCCATAAATATTATAAATATCTTTTCGTATAGAGTCAGAAAGCATTTTTGATGCTAATGAAAACGAAGTGCTGTAGGAATTAGTTACAATTTTACTACAACTAAAAGAAACGGTATCAAAAATAGATTTCATAGAAAAATGGGATTTTATAGTTTTTTTGATCTGCTGTGTTATGTTTTAATTAATTTTGATTTTTTCAAGTTTTTATATTGGTTTTCAATCAATCCCGCAACCAGTTTACCTGATATTAGTGAAGGAGGGACTCCTGGTCCAGGAACACTAAGTTGCCCTGTGAAAAATAAATCTTTTACTTTTTTACTTTTTAATTTAGGCCTAAGAAAAGCAGTTTGTAAAAGAGTATTTGCCATTCCATAAGCATTACCTTTATATGAATTATACTCTTTTGTAAAATCTTTAACACAAAAGGACTCTTTAAAGATAATATTGTTTTTGATATTTTGCTTAGTAAGTAATTCAAAACGGGTAATTATTTTCTCAAAATATAGTTCCCTTAACTCCTCGGTGTCTTCAATACCAGGAGCTAATGGTATCAAGAAAAAACCATTTTCTTTCCCTTCAGGAGCTGATTTTTGATCTGTTACAGATGTAAAATTTGCATAAAATAAAGGCTCTTCTGGCCATTTGGGAGTATCATATATATCTTTGGCATGTTTTTCAAAATCAGTATCAAAAAACAAATTATGATGATTTATGTTTTTTAATTTTTTATCAAACCCTACATAAAACAATAAAGAAGATGGAGCAAAGGTTTTATTACTCCAATATTTTTCAGAATATTGTCTATATTCTTTATCTAGTAATGTTTCTCCATGATGATAATCGGCTCCACATAAAACAATGTCAGAATTAATTTTTGTAGAGTTAACTATTATGCCAGTAGTCTTTTTATTTTTTACCTCTATTTTTTCTACAGTAGCATTGGTTTTTATAACAACTCCTAAGGATTTTGCTAATTTTTCCATGCCTAGTATTACTTGATACATTCCTCCTCTGGGGTGCCAAGTTCCTAATCCAAAATCGGCATAATTCATAAAGCTATAAAAAGCAGGTGTATCACTGGGTTTAGCACCTAAAAAAAGAACAGGAAATTCTAAAATCTGAATTAATTTTTCATTTTTAAACTCTTTTCTAACCTCTTTTGAGATTGTACTAAAAAATTGCCCTACTTTTAAAATAGTTTCCTTAGTTATTAACTCAACAGGTGAAATCCCTGGTCGGTATACCAGATTTTTTATAGCAACTTCATAATTATTTCTAGCTACATGAATGAATTTTTTCAACTTAGCAGAGCTTCCCTTTTCTTCATTTTCAAAAGCTTCGTATATTTTTTCTAGCGAATCTTCTATAGTAATACTTTCGTTGTTTTTAAAGAAAACCTTATAGGCAGGATTTAATTTGTCTAAAGTATAGAAATCAGATACCGATGTATCAAAGTCTCCGAAAAAACTTTCAAAAACATCAGGCATCCAATACCATGATGGGCCAATATCAAATGTAAACCCTTCTTTTTTTAATTGTCGGGCTCGCCCTCCAATAGTGTCATTTTTTTCGTAGATAGTTACATCAAAACCTGATTTAGCTAGATAGCAAGAAGCAGAAAGTGATGAAAATCCAGAGCCAATTATTACTACTTTTTTAGACATGATTTGGGGAGGTTACAAAGTTATAGTTCAGAGGTTAATTCGTCAATAGATTTGAAGTAGCGATGATTGTTTTGGCTACTTTTTGGATCATTTAATATTTGTTTTCCTAATATCCAGAATTCATTCGTTTTATCAGTACAAACAATTTCATTAAAATCACTTAGATATTCGCTAATATTTTCTTTTTCTGGTCTAATTGTAAAGTAAGATACAAAAACAATATTGTTATGAAAAGATAGCATGTTGGGTAGGCTATTTAAAGGTATGCTAGGGCCAAGATAAATAGCTTTGTATCCATGTAAAAGAATTTCATAATTTACGTATAATAAACCTAGCTCATGTATTTCGTTTTCAGGTAAAAATAAAATGAAAGCTTTATCTTTTTTTGTAGGTTTAGAATACTGCAATTTTTCAATACTTAATAAAAGTTTTTGTTTTATAAGATTAGTTATAAAATGCTCATGTGATGGGCTTATTGTGTCGGTTTGCCACAATAATCCTATTTCTTTAAGAAGAGGAATGAAGATATCTATAAAAATTTGTCTAAAACTTCGTTTACTTGCTAATTGCTCATATGTTCCTAAAAATAATTCAAGATCATAATTTAACATAGCAATTTTAAAAGAATTTATAGCATGATTTTTTATGCTATTATCAGAAACAATGCTTCTTACATACTCATTAATCTCTTGTTTGTTTAATTTAGATATCCTGGATATTTTATAACCACTATTCACTAAATAAGTTACATTGAGTAGCTTTTGAAGATTTTCTAAACTGTAAGTCCTGATGTTAGTTTCAGTTCTATCAGGAGAAAGTAAATTATATCTTTTTTCCCAAATTCTTATAGTGTGGGCTTTTACACCACAAAGATTTTCTAGATCTTTAATACTGAAAGACTGTTTAACGTTGTTCACTTTTTTGTTTAAATTGTTAAACAAAACTAGTTAAAAGAAATGATAATCTTTTTCTATTAGTGTTAAAATAATAGTATAATTTGTTAAAATCAGAATTTTTTTAATGTTTTTTCGAATCTTAATCGGTATTGATTCTTTTTTAGTTTTATGTATTGTGGTTTTATCAATGCTTCTGCAGAATCTTTTAATGCAAAGATAAAAGCATTCAGAACACAGTTAAGAGGTGTTAAAAATGTAGAATTCTTTCTTTTTATATTAACTCAAATATTTGCATAAATACAACTTATGTTCTTGATTCGTTTAGACATACAAAAGTGCCCAGAGCGGGAGCACTAACAATAGTGTAGTCTGTAATAATTTTTATTACATAGTGTTGTTTTTTAAGTGTTTATAGTTTTTCTATGTGCATGGCAGTATAAAAATTATTACACTATTTACTAAAAAACTTACCACGATATTTACCACTTCATTATATTTGTGGTAAAGTTATTCCAGATGTATTTTTATTTAAAAGAACCGAAAGCCAATAAGGAGACTCTCATAATAATACAATATTACATAAAAAATGAGAAAAAAATCTTCAAATACTCTACTGGAGAAACGATTCATCCTGAGGATTGGAACTTTGAAGATAGAACCCCTAAATCAAAAAGAGGTTCAGCAGGAGTTAATTTAAAAAAAATATCATCCACCATAAGTCATTACAATAACCTTCTCGAAAAATTAATTGATAATTATAAAATTAATAATATTGAAATTACACGAAGTAGGTTAAGAGACGATTTTAATAAACATTTTAAAAAACAAGCAAAGTCGAAAAGCTCTACTTTTATCTATTTAACAGATTTTATAGATGATTTTGTGGTTAAAGCTCCAGAATTAATCAACCGGAAAACAAAAAGAAAAAATGACCCCAAAAAGATAAAGCATTATAAAAAAACAGGAAATCGCCTTAAAGAGTTCGAGAAATATAGGAAAAATCGAGTTAAACTTGACGATTTCAGCCTTAACATGTATGATGAACTTGTTTCTTATTTATCTGAAATACACGGTTACTCTATTAATAGTGTAGGAGATCTTATAAAGAATCTAAAGGTTTTAATTAAAAGAGCTGAAGAGTTTGGTTATAAAGTTCATCAAGATTATTTAAAACCAGAATTCTCGGTACTGCAAGAAGTAAGTTTGTCTGTCGCTTTAACTATGAATGAAATCCAAGAGATTTTTGAGTATGATTTTTCAGGAAATGAGAAGTTACAAAATGTGCGTGATCTTGCAATAATTGGTTTATGGACAGGATTAAGAGTTTCAGACTTTTTACAATTACCAAAAATAAAACCTTCAGATAAATTTATAGAGGTGCAACCTAAAAAAACATTAAATACTTCTGCGGTTAAAGTCGTTATACCATTGCATCACCATATTAAAGAGATTATAGAAAAAAGAGGTATGCCACGCGCCATTTCAGATGTAAAATTTAATTTGTATATAAAAGATGTCTGTAAGGAAGTTGGTATAATAGATCTAGTTAAAGGAAGTTTAATGGATCCTGAAACTAAAAGAAAAAAAGTCGGGGTATACCCTAAGTACAAGTTAATAAGCTCACATACCTGTAGGCGTTCTTTTGCAACTAATCATTATTTAATGAATTTCCCTACCTTATCTATAATGAGTATTACAGGGCATAAATCAGAAAAAAACTTTCTTAAATACATAAAAGTGACCCCCAGTGAGCACGCTGAGAAACTTTTAGCACATTGGAACGAATATTATAATAGGTAATGATTATAATAATATTTTAGAAATCTGATAACTACCAATCATCTTGTGTAGTTTGAAGATTTTCTATGTTTTTAATAATTTCAGGCAGTTTTTTGTTAATTTTTTTAATCCATTTATTTTTAAAACTTTTAGCTCCTTCAAGTGGTATTTCTCCATTAACATCCTTAAGAGAAAAGTTAGTAAGTGTAAGTTTGTATCTATTTTCTTTGAACATAACAATTACCTTATATCGTATCTCTACAATTGCAAAACCAGAAACTAAATGATTAGTAAAGCCTTTTGCTATTAATTTATTATCAGTTTGACTGATATTATTTAAATTGATTTCATTGAAGCGATTATGAAATTTTTCGATTAACATCTTTTCATTTGATTTGGCGACTTTTGAAAATTCATAAAAATTATTTTCATTATTTAAGGCAAGCTCTTGAGAATAAATGAGTACAGGAATTAAAAACAAGAATATTTTAATTATTTTTATCATAGTTATATTTAAGAGGTTAATAGATTATCAAATTTAATATTTTGTTATAGTTTGAATGTACTTTTTTTATGTATATTTTGAGCGAATTTATATACTTTTTGTTTTATATTTACAATTCCTACCCTATTTACTGTCTTTTTAAGTGTAATTGATAATTTTCCTATCTAAGAATAGATCTATTATATAGATTTATTATGATTTTACGGGAAACCATAATAAAAATCAGTCGATTAGTAAAAATTTCGATTAAATTATGTGGTTTTTCCGCAGACGAGGAAAGGGGAATTATTTTTAAATTTGAAGAATTAAAATAATATTAATCACTAACATATATTGTACAACTACTATTGCAAGCAATACATATACTAATTTTTATAATAATTTTGTTCTTTTAAAAAGTTACAAAGTACTTTTGTAATAATATATAAATAAACAAATTATGAAAAAAATAGTGTTTCTATCGGTTTTAGTATCTGGACTTTTGTCTGTTAGTTGTGAGAAATCTAACATCAATGAAGAAACCTCAGAGTTTGATAAATTGGAAATTTACAATGTGGATAGAGGAGAAATTAAGCCTCCTGGTGGCAACGGATAATTTAGATCATAAAAAACTTTTTCTTAAAACTTTTGCATCATTTCTGGTTGTATTTTCAGGTTTAATTCTTTTTACCGAGAAAATCACGACCTTTGGAATTACTGAGACTTATGGTTATAATAGTACCAAGACATTTATTTGGGTATTATGCCAGACTTTATCTCCTATTCTATTGTGTTTTGGTGCTTTTTTAAGACCTTATAGGTTGTTTTATTTTATTCCTGTTTATATCTATTTTATACAATTATTTTGGATTTTCAATCCAGAAACTTATTACCTAGACGATCCATTGCTTCATGTTTATGCTTTTGGGTTTTGTCTGGGTGCGTTTTGTTTTTTACTTTTTGTGATTTTTATTGCTAAAAAAGCTTCTAAAACTAATCAAATATTATTAAAGAATATTAGAAAAGCAACACGATTTTTAGTTATAGAAGTTAGAAAAAAATGGATTCCAGAAGACAAGAAAAAAGATTATACCAAAGAATTAGTTCGTTTCAATGAGTCTTTGGAAACTTTAGATTAAACAAAAAAATAAAAGTCGTGGGGATGAGTAATAAAAATAAAATTGAAGAACTTAACAAAAGATCTGTTTTTTATGATGAGGATGTTCTTCAAGAATTTGAAGAATTAATTATTAATGAGCTAGATGAAAAGATTGAAGAGCAAAAGAATGATCTTAAATCTATGACTATAATTGCAGAAAAAAACAGAATTGAAATGTCATTTATAAAAAATATGTTGCTAACAAAATATAATATAGAGTATAATTTATAATTTCTTTTTATGATCAATAGCATCGTTCAATATTTTTTCGAAATCAATATTGAATTTCTCACCTATTACGGCAGTAAAGAATTTATTGAAAATTTTATCTTCAATTAAGTATTCCCAATTTTCCATACAATCGAGAGCCAATTGTCTAATATCTTTATCTGGATTATTTCTATTAGTTTCTTTTTTTAATTTATCGCCTTTTCCTTCTTTCAGCCATTCTAGGCTGTAACCCCATTTGCTCGAAATTATTTCGACATAAACATCTTTAACAACTCCATTGTTTCTTAAATTTCTAGCTGTAGCCTCAGTAAACCCTAATTGATCGCCAAATTCTTTGTTTGTTAAGTTTAGATCTGTTATGACTATATCTATCCGTTTATTAATTGTGTCCATTTGTTAAAAATTAGAATCTATTTCGAAATAAATCGAAATAGATTTGTTTTATTCGTAATTATTTCGATATTTGTGATGTGATACACTAATTCATAACAAATATATGGAAATACCAGCAATTACTTTTACAAAATTCCGTACTGCCCAAGAAAAGAACGCGTATATCAAATCATTATATAAAAGCGTAAACGATAAAACTGCCTTTACAAAGCAAATAGCTGCGCACTTTGATAAAAACTACAGGACCATTGCTAACAACTGGTTTATAAAAGATTTTAATGTACCAATCGAGAATCAAGATAAAGTTATAGAGGATTTAGAATCTACAATTAGTAAACAAATAGAGCTACTAAACAGCCTTTTAAATAACAACACAAAAAACATACAATAATGACTGAGAAAGAAGCGGTACAGGCTAATTTGAAAGCATTATTAATATTTAACGCAAATGATGTAATGCTTAACATTGAAGAATGCGCAAGATACATAAACAAGCATCGCAATACAGTTACACGATTAATCCACGAAAAAAAGATTAAAGCAAAACTTATAGGGGGGCATTGGATCATACCAAAGCTTCAATTCTTAGACTACTTATTAGATGATTTAGAAACTTAAAACCTTAAAAGATATGTTCACAATTATTCTCATGTTCGTAATAGTTACTATTGCATCATTTATAGCCTACAAGACCAATGAATTTTATAAAAACATAAAATTTTAATCTATGAATCCAATAGAAAAAGCGAAATCCAGCCTAAATTTTGCAAAAGCACAACTGGAACAACTATGTACTTCAGATCATTTTACTGAAGGCGAAATACGATTATTAGCGCCTACAATGGCATTGCAAGTAAGAAAATTCCAAAACCAATATGACACCCTTAGAGCTAAAGATAAAGAAGTTACAGAGGCAGTACCAGTTAATGATTTACAATCCTTTAGTAAACAAAGATAGTGCACAAAGTCTTGAAAACAGACTTGCAGATGCTATTAAAGAATTAACCGCAGCAATAATTCATATACCCGAGGAAACTCAAAATATGACTGTAGTGCAATATCACAAAAAATTACAGCAATGCTAAAAGATCATTACGACGAAAATATAGACCCTCTTATTATACCTATGACTGCTATAGACAAGCAAGAAAAACAATTAATAAATGCTGGGTATAAGGTCGAAAAGAAACAGATCCTGGACTCTTCAGGGCAATATATTGAAGTGTTTAACCCTGATAACACACCTTTTGAGGGGCATCAAAGGCGAGTAATTTTTCAATACGATGGGACAGGAAATATACTAGAAAAGTTATCCGTGCTTATGACTCCTTACGAGTTAAATCACGATAAGGAAAAACAGGTTTTTTAACATGAAAGATTTAGTTATAAAAATGGCATTCATACTCGTAGATTTAATTGGGTATTGGGTTGTGTTTAAGTTGGTTTTAGATCCGATTATAGATTATATGGAAGTTCAAAAGGGAAGGAAAATAACGAACGCTCTATTATTATTTATGGTTATCTCAGCAATTTCTGTTGTTTTAAAATCAATTGATTTTTGCAACTCTATCTAAACGAGATGGAACAGCACAAAGAGTTAAAAAACCTCAATATAGCGGCAAATAAAATGTTTGCAGAGTTTGAAGTTTACGCTTTAAAAAAAGGTCTTGATATAGAATTAAAAAAAGAGTGCATAAGCCTATTAAAAAAAGAAGTAAGGCGCAGAAAACAACAGATAATCTTATATCACTATACCAAACCTGTAATGGATACAATCAATAATTTTTTAACTAAAGCTTAATAAACTGATGGAAAGCGCTGTTAATAATAAAACATTAAAAAAGGCAATTAACCTTTATGACTCTTTAATTAAAAAAGAAAGTTTTCATAGGAAGAAATGGGAAAGAGCAAGAAAAAATGAAATTAGAATTTCTCATTATAAAAAAATGGTAAAATATTCGAATCATAGATTTAGATGTAGCACACTTTTATTTTCTCTTAAAAGAAATGAAAAATTTGGGGAAGTACCATACTTTATGAAGTGTGATCCAAAAAGATATAAAGAGAGAAGGCTAAAAGAAAAAGAAGAAGGTAGAATCAAATTTGAATCTAACTATAGGGTTGAGCTTTGGTTTTTTTCAGAAAGCTTTAGAGCTGATTATGGTACTTATCAATGTGACAAATGTAAAAGTCAATACCATCATAGCCCAAGTAACGTGTATCTAGGAGTTAAAAAAGAGTACTCAAATTGTTGCGGACATTGTGTTAATAATATGTTACAACACAACGGACAGGAAACAGTGTATTCTTAAAATATAAAAGCCCAAATAAACTACAGTATTATGCAAAGCTTCACGGATCAGAATTTAACTTTTATTTTCAATTGCTCATGCGGATCTAAAGACTTTGATAGACCGATATGTTTTAAAGATTTAAAAGGGTTTTATGAAGGTCATTTTGAATGCTCTGAATGTAAAAAAGAGCATGACTATACCTCTAAAGCATTTAAAAGAACTTATACACAACTAGAATTGTTTTAAAGGCTTAAAAAGCAATAATTAACACTTAAACTAATTACCATGATTAATTTATATAGTGCTCAAGTAGAGAGTTTCTCTATACATAGGATAGGCAACAAAATCAAGAATGAAGGAGTGTTTTTTTCTGAAACTCCCTACACCTTAAATGATGAGTTAACGGGGTTACTTAAAGAATTTCTTTTTAAACCATTTCGGGATAAAGAAGAAAATTATTATCAGTTCGTGCATGATATAGATATCGATTTTAATATCCTATATGCTCTTACTGGGCAAATCTTTGACAATCCAAATCTTGTACATGATAAATCTAAAGAGATAACCAGGCATCTTTTTGATCAATCTACCCATCCACACATTAAAGGAGGAGAGGTATATATTACTTATTTAGAAAATGTTATTATCGATAATGAAAAGGTTTCAGCTATTGGAATATTCAAATCAGAGGTAAAACATGATTTTCTTCAGTTCAAGCAAAAAGAATCTTCTATTGAACTTTTATTGCAGCAAGGAGTCAATCTAAATAAGTTAGACAAAGGTTGTCTAATCTTCAATCATAAAGGAGAAGAAGGATACAAAATACTATCTATCGATTCTAATAGATACGATACTAAATATTGGCTAGAACATTTCTTAAATGTAGATCTCTTTGAGGATGAAAACTTTTATACCAAAAAGTATTTGAAATTATGTCAGGAATTTGCAAAAGATGTTGTGCTGCCTGCCGAGGACAAAAAAGAGGAAGTAATGTTTATGAATCGAACGATAAATCATTTTGCAAAAAATGATGAATTCGAAGAATCAGTTTTTTTAAACGAAGTTATCGACAACCCAGATCTTTTGCCAGAATTTAAGCAATACAAATCAGAGAAAGCTACAGGTTATAGTATTGAAGATCTGACCACGTTCCCTATTGCAAATAAAGCAGTTTCAGACACAAGAAAGAAGATTAAAAACAAGATCAATTTAGAGACCAATATAGAAATCAAACTGGATTTTGTTAATACAGATTCAGCAGATAAGTTTATTGAAAAAGGATGGGACCAAGAAAGGCAAATGTATTACTACTTAGTGTATTTCAATAAAGAAGTGAATTGAATATAAAAGAGCTAGTGGCGGAATAGGTAGACGCTAACTAAGGATAGGTAAAATACTCAAGACAAGTACAACAGAAGTACATCTGTGGAATACAGTAAATAAATGGAGTTATAGAAGTTTTACCATACAGGTTCGAGTCCTGTCTAGCCCTCAACAGATAGTAATATAGTATTTACAATCAAATTTTAAGGAAAGTATACACATGGACAACTCATCAGTACCTAAACGTAATTTTGATTTTTCTAAGCTCTTCATGGCTACAAAAGAGTTCATAGATAATCATAATAAATCAGAAACAGAGTTAAAAAGAAAATTGAACGCAAATCATCGTGCAACAGCAGAAATGATCACACGATTATATGCAAAACAATTAAACTTGGCAGTCGCATTAGGAGACTCTTTTGAAGACGGTTTGCCGGGCTTTAGAACATATAACTCCTCTATGGCCACATCAAAGGGATGCACCGTAAAAACCATTAAAAACCACCGTAAACGGCTTCAAAGTGCAGGATTCATAATTGGTGAAATAAATCATGGTGCTACAGGTATAGAATTATTGATAAACCAAAACATTTTTTCACCTAAAAAACAAGGTAAAAACTACGACTTTCAGGATTCAAAAAAATACAGTAAAACTACCCAAGAAAAGGGAGAAGGGAAAAATTTACCCTCTTTAGTTCATGTACAACAAGAACTTAATAATATTAATAGCATTGTGGATAATAAGGAACGTCGTCTGTCGACTCCTCCCGATAATGTAACCTTCGGTACAGGAACATTAGATAAGGAACGTCGTTTGTCAACTCCTCCAGATAATGTGACCTACGGTACAAGAACACCACAAGAACATCACATGAACACGGGCGAAAGTAAAAACTCCAAAATAGAAAACAACAAAAGGGCCGCGAAATTTTCGGTCAAAAATCAAGATACGGGTGGAAGTGAAAAGGCTGGAGCCGATAATATTACCAAAAAGTCGGCTTCGGTTTCTTCCAAAATAGGCAATCCGGGGCGTGAGCTAAATACCAATAGCTGTGCCCCGGATATGTCTTTTTTACTAGGACTAGTGCAGCATTTCTGGTTTTATGCAAAAAACATTCTTTATCCTGATATGATCTTATCAGAAGTAGAGAATAATCAGATCTTAAACCTTATCTGGCACTCTGTTTATAAAAAATTTGCGGTTAAGGGAACAGTAAAAGATTACCAGAATTATCAAAAAATACTTGAAAAACGGGTTGATATGGTATCTAAATGGCTAGACAGAAGCCCTAATCGATGGATACCAGTACCCGAGGTTTATTTTAATCCAAATAATGAAAGAAACGGTTTTGATAAAACGTACCAATGGTTTGTAAAACAAGAAACCCTAAAAGCAGCGGTTCGAAATGATCTAATTCTCCAAAGGTGTGAGAAAGAGTTAAAGGACCATGATAAAAATAAGGGAAATTTTAAAAATAAATCTCGACTACAACTATTTGAAATACAGAGGAAAAGAGTCAGTAAGATTAAAGATGAAAAACTACACCAGGAATATAAAAACTTAATTCATAAACATATTCAAATCAGAAACTCATGATAGGAAATATAGACAAAACAAGAGCATTAACCAAGTGTATAGTGTATTTCAACGATGGCAACGCTCGCACTTTTCACAGTTTGGATTTAAAACACAAAAATTCAGAAGCTAACAAAGCTTTAGGAATGCGCCGATTAGATAAAATGTTACGAGAAACCTTCAAGGGCAAATGGGAAACAGCCATTATATACGATAATCAACCAAATGGAACGGAATTGGCAAAATATAAAAGAGGGGTAAGAGTATCCTAGTAGTATGAAAAAAGTTAAAATTAAAATCAATGCATCAGAGCTAGAAGTGCTTAACCGTTTGTTATGCTTGGTGGAAAAATCTACACCGACATTAAGAGAATCTAAAGCTCTTAAAAGTGCCTTGTTACCAGTTATTAAAAAACTATCTGTTAAAGGGATTAACGATTATCCAAAAAGTCAAAAAATGGATTTTACAATGGCATTTTATGAGGCTCATTATATGGAGATTTTTTTACAGGATCTAGGTCATATGGTAGATGATGAATATTCTATAAACTTTATTCTTAAATTAAAAAATTACTTGCATCAACAAGTTTCTTAAAATAGGATATGATATTAACTAGACTTGGAAATAAGAGAAAATTGAGTAAAGATCTTTGGGGGTATTTTCCTAAACACAAAATGCGAATTGAATTGTTTTTTGGAGCTGGAGGATCATTTTTTTATACACCTCCTAGTCAATACGCAATCCTTAACGATCTTGATGATGATGTAACTAATTTATATACATGTTTACTCGAAAACAAAGAAGAGCTAATAAATCAAATTAAGATAATGCCAATTTCGCAAAGTCTTTTAAAAAAATGGAGAACACAAAGTTTTGAAGACCCAATAATGAAAGCTTTAAGATTTTTATTACTCTCTAATTTTACATACTTAGGAAAAGGAGATACCCTTCGTTTAGGTCTCGATAATTCCAAAAAAAATCTTTTAAATAATATTGAACCTACTTTTTTGAAGCTTCAGAACTGTAAAATCACACAATATGATTTTAGAGAGGTGATTAAAAACATATCATTTACAAAAAAGGTAATCACAAAAGAAGAAAGCTTTGTCTATTTAGATCCAGTTTATTTAGGAACGGAACATTATTATAAAGTACCAAAATGGAGCGAACACGATACAGAGGACTGTTTTAAACTAATGGTTAACTGTCAAATCAAAGCTGCTATGTCAGAATTTGACCATGAAATGGTCTTGGACTTCGCAAGTGATTACAAAATGAATGTAATCAAACTAAAAGAACGAGTAAACATAAAGAATAGAAGAACAGAACTTTTGATTACTAATTATTCTGATCCACAATTGAAATTAAATTTAATATGAAATCACTAGAAGGAAGAATAACATCTTTAAGAGCTATAACTACACCAATGCTAATAGTAAATGGAGCCCTGACCGCTTTATTAACCTCATTATTGTTAGAGGTGTTAGAAGTAAATAATATAGTGTTACAATACATTGCTTCTTTTGGTTTGGCTATCGGTATTGGTTGGACGGTACTTAACACAAGTGTAAATTCATATTTAATCAAAAAATATATTCCTGTGTTATTTGCAATAGGCACATTAGTTCTTATGCTTATAAAATTAAAAGTATTTGAGCCTTTGGATAAACATTATTCCTGGTACTTAACCAGAATCTTCTTATCCCTTATGGGAGCGGCTACAGAATATACTTTTAGTCATTTGTTTATAAAGAAATATCATGAAACAAATGAAGCAAAGGAAAAGAAACTACAGAAGCAAAAACTGATCAAAGATATTAGCGATTTAAAGCAAACCCTTAGCAGTAATGAGCAAGAACGTAGCCATGCTCAGCGAATACTTAGCGAATTACACCAAAAAATAAGGGAAGCTAATGCAATGCTAAAGGAAACTACTTGCCCAAAATGTAATCAAGTATTTGGCAGTAAAAATGCACTTAACGCTCACGTAGGAAAATGCAAAATAGAGAAAACAACCACCGATATTGAGCGAATAAGACTAGAATAAAACCACAAACTCTTAAAACCTAAAAAATGAAAAAACCAAATGACTACCTCGAAAAAGATTGCATAGTTCCCAGAGCAATAATAGGGCTTTCAGGAATAGCAATAATTTCTTTTATAGCAATAGGACTTAATAATGCAAATACATTATGGGCATTAGCGCTAATACCAAATTGGATAGAAGCAATTTGTAGAAAATAGAATTAAATAAAAATGACTTCAGAAAGAATCAATAGTATTATTAATTCAATTAAAAGTACAACTGCTTATAAGTTGGGTTCTGTTGATTACATCACACATAACGATAAGATTGTAGTATATAGTACTATTGATGATAATTTTAAAGCTATTAAGGTTATCTATGCTTTAGATCCATACGCTTTTGAAATTAAAGCATGGAAATCTAAAGTATACTTAGAAATAAAATAAATAAACTATGAAATCTATACTAACAGTAAATAGTTTGAGTGGTGGCAGAACTAGTTCATATTTAGCCGCCAATTATCCTGCTGATATAGATATATTTTCTTTAGTAGTATCCGATTGTCATAATTCAAACCATAAATTCACAAAGGATAAAAAATTAGTCCAAAGAGTAAACGATAAAATTGAGAAACATTCCATTAATAAAAAGGAAGTTGTCAGTACTCCAGAAGATGTTAATACAATCAAGATAATTTTTGAACTGGAACAATTAATCGGTAGAGAAATTAAATGGGTTAGAGGTGTTTCTTTTGAAGATTTAATAAAAAACAAATCTGCTATTCCAAATCAAGCTATGCGCTTTTGCACTTTTGAATTAAAGATAATTCCAATTTTTGAATACTTAAAAATCAATCAGCATCATTTAGTAGATATGCGAATTGGTTATAGATATGATGAAATGGAAAGAAAAGATAAATTCACATCAGAAATAAAATATATTGATTCTGTAAACTTATTTGGAGAGTTCAGAAGTAACTGGAAAACTATTAAATGGAGAAATGGTAGTTTCCCTATGATAGATGATAAAATAATCTACCCAACTGTAATTAATTTTTGGAAACCCTTTAAAAATTTCATCTTTCCAAAAGATTCAAATTGTCAAATGTGTTTTTGGAAACAAGAACAACAATTAAGAAAAAATTTTGATGTTAATCCTAGTATAATGACATGGGCTGGAGTACAAGAAGCAATACAAGGAAATACATTTAAAAAAGAAAATAGTTTGTTACAAGTAGCTAAAATAGGCTTACAGCTTGACTTTATGTTTGGAACTGGAAGCGGTTGCAGTTCTGGTATGTGTCACGATTAAAAATATTACAATAATAAAAAGTTCAATAAAACGATGAAAACTCATAATTTAAAATGCTATCCAGAATATTTTCGAGAAGCACAAAGAGGTAACAAAAAGTTTGAAATCAGGGTAAATGATCGAGATTTTAAAAAAGGAGATAGGATAAATCTCGAAGAATTTGATCCTGTAAAAAATCAATATACTGGTGCGTCAGAAATATACCAGATAAACTATATACTAAATGGTGGTCAATTTGGGATTGATGAAAAAATGATAATAATGTCTATAGACTGGCCATAAATACCCACAGAACTAAGGATAAAATATCCTCAGTTTTGAGGATTGTAAGAAGCTAAAAAAAGAGCGAATTTTGAATCGTGATAAACGAATACAAAAAAAGTAATTATTAGCCATACGGATTTCTGTAAGGTAAAAAAAATAAGTTCCCTTACATTTGAATTATGAAAAAATGGATTATGCATATTATAAATAAGTATAGGTTAAAAAAGAACAATATGTGTATTTGTGAGTCTAAAAAAAAACTCCACCCGGATAGTAAACATTGTCTTAATTGCGGAAGAAAAGTATAATTGCCCACGATTTTCAATCTTTTTAAGTTAGACAACGCCCTTCAGATTTGCTTCCTGAAGGGTTTTTAATTAGATTTACTTTTTGTTGTAATGAAGAATTTAGGATTTAAAAAAAACATAGATCAGGACTTACTAAAAAAGATACTAGACATAAAAAGCCAAGCGGAATATGAGTGTGTTACCGTAACGGTAGAAAAGAAAATGTCAAGTAAATTAAAGACTGAATTTAAAAAATATAGTTTGCAGATAAAAGAACACCAATTAAGTATGTTGTCTGATGATCTTTATCAGTATAAGTTTTATTGGAATTCGTAATTTCATATTTTGTATTTACTCCATTTTCCTCTTCCAAAAGAATAATGATATCCTTCATGTTCAAAAGATTGATATTTTATAATTAATGCTTTGAAGATTGTTTTCAAGGTAATTAATGTTTTACTTTTAGTAAACGTTCCGTAAATATTTCTATAAGTATACTTACCGTAATTAAGCTCTGCATAAAAAACTCCAGAGTTATCCACTTTTAAATACTGATTAATAGAATAACATCTTTCAATCATTTGTTCAATAAATAAATCATCAATTATAACATCTTCTGATTTTGTAAACATTTTTTTGGAATTTTTCCAAAAGTAGGAAATATTCCCTTTTCTTAATTTAATGTTAATAACTTAAATATTTTAATTGAAATAAACTATTATATTATTTTTTAAAATAGTTTTTATCTATGATTTTACTATTTTTGTAAGGAAAGTAAATGTGAAAAAATGGGCAATTATATCACTAAGGAAATTCCTGTTTCCCTACATATTAAAAAATATCTAGAATACAACTTTGGTAAAAACTATGTCTTTAACCAAAAAGATTTTTTTGGTAAAATAATCGTTAGTGTATTTCGTAAAGGATATAGAAAAAGAGTAGTGGTCAAATGCGATACTTCATATACCATTAATCTTAAGCAATACCAGATAGATGTAATAGGCAATTTAATAGAATGGGAAAATTGTGTTTCTTTAAATAAGGCAGTGGATTCTTTTTTTCGGGCACAAGTTTTTTTTTATATGGATATGCAAAGAAAGTTAGATGAAGATAACGCATATCCATCCATGGTACAATGTCTATATGAGATGAATATTACAGAAGAAGATATAAACTATGACTCTTTATATAGGGATTATAAACGTAAATGTGAATATCCAAAAACTACTCGTAAAACAATTGATTACGGTCAGACAGGTTAAAAAAACGATTTAAAATTAAAAAAGCCATTTTGTCCAGAATTTCGAGCCATTTTGTCCAGTAAGAAAAACAAGTAAAAAAATGAACATTAACAATAATAACCCGTTTACTAAAAACATTAAAAATGTTCACTTTCTTTTTAAAGATGAAATTCCGTTTTCTTTAAGAGAGGTTTTAAAAAACTCTTTTTCTGGTATAGATATAGTAGATACGTATTTGAAAATATCGGTGTTACCTGACAATGTGAAGATTATTTCTGAACCCAAAACAACCAAGTCTGGGTTTTATTGGAGCCATAAAATTTCCTTAAACATTAATGAGCAAAATGAAGTAATTCGTAAAACCTTAGATTTTTATCAAAACACTTTGGTAGTTGCTTGTTTAGAAACTACTGCTGAAACCATTAATATATATGGTAATAAAGATCAGCCATTAATCTTTAGCTATAGAGATGAAGAAAACACCGATAATATAGAACTGATTGGTCATGAGATTACCGTGAAGGGAGATACATACACCTCTTACAAGGCAATTCCTGCTTCTGATTTTTATAGCCCTACTTGGCTAGCTGCTTGGCTGGCAACACCTATTTAGTGTCCTTTTTACACCTCTAAAACCTTAATAATATTGTACTTCCATAATTATAGGTACAATATAAATGAATAATAATGTAAACAATCTACACTCTCTGCTTGCAGGTAAATGGATGATAACGAATGAATTTGCAAGTTCGTTAACTCCTTATTTAATAAGCATACTTACTAAAGGTGATTTTTCTTATTCAAACACTTTAGAAAGTGGTACACCTTATTGTTTTGTAAACACAGAAGGAAATGTTTCTTCTGAAGATTCAGGAATTGAAGATAAGCAAATAGCCATTTTAAATATAAAAGGTCCAATACTTCAGTATTCTCAAAATTGTGGCCCAATGGGAACCAAGGACATGATGGTAAAAATGGAAGAATGGAAATCACAAGAAAATATTGTTGGGGTTTTTTTGGATTTTGATACAGGGGGAGGACAATTAGCTGGTACTCCAAAATTTGCAGAATACATTTATTACTACAATCAGGTAAAACCTGTTTTAGGATTTACAGAAGGGGATCTTGCTAGTGCAGGTTTATTTTTAGCATCTGGATGTAAAGAGATAATTGCGGATAAACATGCTATGGCAATTGGTAGCTTAGGAACGATGCATAAATCTATAAACATGGATGGAGCAATCGAAAAGTTAGGAGGGAAAGTGATAGAAGTATATGCGGATAAATCTACGAAGAAAAATTATGCTTCTAGAGAAGCTAGAAACGGAAATCTCACACCTTTGATTAAGGATGAACTTAATCCTTTAAATGAAAAGTTTCATGAAGAAGTATTGACTTATAGGCCTTCTATAAAAGAAGAAGCTTTAGACGGTCATCATACTTTTAATATTCAAAAAGCACTAGCACTAGGTTTAATAGATGCAATTGGAGATAAACAATTTGCAATCAATCGTCTATTTGAATTAGCAGAGGAGAATAACAATACTAAAAATCAAAACAAAAATATGTCTGGAGAAAACAAAAACTTTCACCAAATAGCAGCAGCTATTGGTCAGGAGGATATACAATTATCCTCAAAAATTTTAACTGGTAAAAAAGGCGTGTTTCTTACCCAATCGCAGTTGGACCTTTTAGAGCAAAAACTAGAAGGGCATGATACTGCTTTAAAAGACCTTAATGCGACTATAGAAAGTAACTCTACAATAGTTGCCGATTTAGAAAACAATGCAACATCTGTTACAGATGCAGTAAGCGCAGCTCTTGAAATTGCAGATTTAGAGGCAGCAGAATCTACAGAGGCTTCTATTACTTTACTAGGAGAAAAAGTAAAAGAATATGGAGCGCAACCAGGAGCCATAGGAGCGACAATTAAACCTGGTTTAGATAGAAACCCAGGAGAAGGGGAATCTACGGCAATAATGGATTCTATTTAATTTTTAAATTTCAAATAAGCTATGGGAAATATAAGCGTAGATTTAGTAGGAGATGCTTTAAAAAAGCATACCGTAATTAATAAAGAGGTATCTAAAGCAGATTTTGCTAGAGCTACCTCAGTAACTCTGGATAAATATTGCAGAAAGGTTACTAAAATAAAAGGTTCATACCATGTTCTTCATTCTATAATGACACATGTGGTTCAAGGCTTTAAAGCAGAATGGAGAGAACTTGGAGAGCTTGTAATAAAGGGAAAAGAACTAAAAAATTATCGCCAGAAAGTAAATTTTGGTTTTGTTCCAGATGATGTAATGTCTACATTTTTAGCAGAATGGTATGAAGAAGACAAAAAGCCTACAGATAAAGAGATAGCTAAAAGAATCACAGAATGGTTGTTAATTCAAGTACAGGATGATCTGGAGAATTTATCTATAAGTGGTATTTATGACCAAAATAGCGCACATGGCGCGTTTGGATATTCTTTAAATGGTTTAGAGGTAATTAGCAAACTTGCATTTGCAGACACAGTAAACCCTGTGTATAAAATTCCTTTGAATGTTTTCACAGATGATAATATTATTGATGAGCTTACCAAGCTCGAAAGAGATCTGCCTGTAGGATTAAAAAAGAAGATTAAGGAAATTCACATGAGTGATAATAATGTGGAACGTTACTCTATTGCGTATTTTAATAAATATGGTCATTATCCGACTTTTAAAGATTCGGATAAGGTAAAATCCCCTTTAAAGAAAAGAACATTAATAGGCCATGAAGGCTTAAGTGATGATGTTATTTTTGCTACAATCGATGGTAATTTGTTAAACCTGATAGATGTGATTGATAACCCACCAAAGTTCACAGATGTTCAGGTTCAGGATTACAAAGTAAAAATCTTTATGGAGTTTTGGAAAGGTTATGATTTTTTAATAAATCAAGGGATTTGTATGGCTAATTTCCAAGACAACAAAAAAGGTCTGGGAAATGAGGAGCAAATGAAACTATACTTTCCGAGAGAGCAAAAAATCAGTATTCCTATCATAACTCCATAATCTTATGAATAAAGAAGAATTATTAGTTGTAGCTAAAGAACTCAGGATTGAAAACCCCGAGTCTTTAGCCTACAACGATTTAAAAAAAGCAGTATCTCAAGCAAAGAAAGCAGATACGATAGTAGAAGAAAAAAAGGAAGAAATAGTACCTGTGTCAGATGCTACAGAATCTAATGATTCTATAGATCCTATTATTGATATCGCGATAAAGACTTCTAATACCGAAGAAGAAGAAGAAGAAGAAGAAGAAGAAGAAGAAGAAGAAGAAGAAGAAGAAGATTTAGGCATGATAAAGGACTATTATGAAGATAATTCTGGAAGGAAATATAAATTTTCGGTATACGCCCCAGAAAAATTCAGATTTAACAATCAAGTTAAAACACAAGAGGAGTGGTTACAAGATGACGATGCTATGGAGCAATTAGTCTTTGGTAATTGCTCATACGTTGAACCAATATTTACTGAATAATGAGTTTATTCCAAGATTTACCCATAGAAAACCTTCCACAGTATGTCAATGAAGACATCGCTTCGGGAGTAAGCGAAACGCAAGTTTTCGCAGCTACAGTTTATGACATTGAAACTTTTCCCAGACCATTAAAAGTAGGGGAGGCAGGTTTTACTTTATCTAAGGCAGTAGTAATAACCGACGATATTGTATTTAAAGCAGACAGAGGCTTTTTCCAGCTAACTGTACAAACAGAAACAGGAGAAGTTAAGAACGGATTAGGAGGTAATAAAGGCAATAAGAAAGCAAAGAATATGTTCGAATTCTATGTTGCAAATAATAATGCAGGGAATTTAGGCTTTCTGGATACTTATCGAAACGTTCCTATGATCATGGTGATACTAGAAAACACAGGGCGTTATAGAATTATAGGGTCAGTAAAATCTCCAGCATATATGGAAACAGGAGACGCAACTAGTGGAAAAGGTCCAGACGATGACAATGGAATTCAGTATATTATTAGTGATTCGTCTGGTAGAGTAGCCCCAATTTATGAAGGTAACATAACACTTTTAGGCAATGGACCAACAAACCCATAATAGATTTTTTAAAGTAGTAGGTGCCCCCAAAACCTACATAAACCCGAGGCTTGGTAGGGTAGATCTTACCAAGCCTTTCACAAATACACAGGCTCTGGAGTGGTATAAGGATAAGAATTTTCCGTATATAAAACCAATATCAGGAGCTGAAGAAATTCTTTCTAAAGAAAAAGTAGAAACCATTAAAATGCTTATGGAAAAAGCTACTTCTAAAGAAGAAATTGAAATACTTAAAGCATCGAAACCAGATTCCAAAAAAATAAAAGAACTGTAGTTTTCCTTTTTTTTAGCCATAATGTGAAAAGCCCTCCACTATCTCAGGAGGGCTTTTTTATGTCCTTTTGCGTCTATGTTGTTTATTAGATTTTTGAGGTATGATACACCAATGGTTTTTAAATAAAGGAACATATCAAGAAGGTTTAGAGCTACTGCGTAAAGCCTGTGGAGCTAATCAACGAATGTATCTTCGGCTTAAAAATGAAAAACCCACACAAAGGAATTATGCTGCCTTAAAATACGAACTAAATAAGTACAAGGACAAAGAATTAGCAAAGTCTGTAGTATCTCAAAAAGTTAAGAATAGCCCTGTAAGGAATAAAAAGACAGAAGAAACTTTTGTTACATCTGCTTTAAAAAAAACCAATATTAAAATAACCTTAGCAATGTTGCCAGATGCCTATCTACAACAACGCTTTATAGAAAAAAATAATGCTTTTTACAAAAGATGGTTTTTAAAAAAACAATTGAACGCATTACCCAATGAAGAGGAAGAAAAAGCATTAGAGATTATAGCAGAGATAATGAAACTAACCAAGCTAATCGATACTATTTGGGCAGAGTTAGATTATTTCATTTTAAATAAAAAAAGAATGCCTTCAGGAAACGATTTTAGTGGCCTATCCAATATGGAATTAATAAAGAGTAGGCAAAGACTATATCAATCCAGAAGTAAGCGGGAAAAGACATTAAACAAATGGATAGAATCTTTTAAAGACACTCCCAAAGAAAAACAATTGGCATTACAGTCTAAAATAGATAACCAAACAGAAAAAATCACACAAATCAATATTGATATTGAAAAGTTAAACACCTTGATAAATGAGTAACTTAAAATGGCACACAGAGAAAAGAAAAGTAAAAGAATTAATTCCGTATGGGTATAATCCTAGAATTCTAACAGAGGATAAAAGGCAAAAGTTAAGAGCTTCTTTAGAGAAGTTTGATTTAGCAGAAATTCCAGCGATTAATACCGATAACACTATTATAGCAGGGCATCAGCGTATCATTGTTTTAATAGAACTTGGGCGTGGTGAAGAGATTATAGATGTTAGAGTACCTAATCGATCCTTAACAGAGGAGGAATTTAAAGAATATAATCTACGTTCTAATATTTCCATAGGAGAATGGGATGTAGACCTTATCTTGAAAGAATTCAATACCTTGGATTTTGATTCTATAGGTTTGGATATCGGATCCGAATTAGAGGTAATGCTGGAGGAAGAAAGACAGTTAGATCAGTTTCAGGAAGATTTTAAAAACATTCCAGATACTCCGGAATATCCTTTAGTAGCAAAGTATAATGAAAAGTATTCTGCAATACTTATTATCGCAGAAAACACGACAGATCTTACTTTTTTACAAACCGTTTTAGAGTTGGATAAAGAAGCAAGTTATAAGAGTGAACGTGTAGGACAGACCCATGTTCTAACAGCTAAAAAGTTTCAGGAATTATGGGAAAAGAAATAAAAATAGTAATTCCTTCCCATCTTCGTCATGATAGGGTAACTACTATAAAAGCAATAGAGAATTGTATTTTATGTATTTCAGAAAGCCAAGCTCCTTTATATAAGGAATATAATAGAAAAACAGAAATTGTAGTACACCCAGACAACCTTACCGGTATTGCACTTAAACGCCAATGGATTTATGATTATTTTGGAGATGTATTTATGGTCGATGATGATATTACACAAATGGCTAGAGTATATACAGAGAAGGGAGAACCCACCAGGGTACAAAAGAAAATAGCTTATGATCTTATTCAACAATTAGGAAACATAGCTTCGGATACAGGTAGTTATTTGTTTTCCTTTTCGAAAAACCCAATGCCAACGGCCTACAATCCATTAAAGCCATATAATCTTACTGGAACAATAATGGGAGGAGCCTTTGGGGTGTTAAAAGGATCTAAAGTACATTTTAACTCCCGTCTTCATCTTAATGAAGATTATTATGTGTCAGGAGTAAATGCACATTACCACAGAAAGTGTATTATAGATAATCGTTTCACCTTTAAATTCCGAAATACTTTTGAAAATAAAGGCGGTTTAGCAGCTTTCAGAACAGTATCTAAAGAACTGGAAGATACCCTGAAATTAAAACATTATTTTGGAAGCGCAATACAATTAAAACAAGATACACATTTAGCAAAGGTAAAAGTAGAAGGATCCCGGACCTTGAAAATACCTTTTTAGAAGCTCTATGGTTACAGTTTAGCCTATAAATATTAAGAATGGAACTTAATGTTTATAGGCTTTTTTTATCTCTATCCCAGTCGTACGTTCGTACTATAATTATTTAAACAAATATTTAATAATCAAAAAGTTAGAACAATGGGAATTATTCCACCAACAGTAAATGGCTACAACTATTTAGAAGTAGTTAGTACTCTTCAAAAAGCAATACGAAGAGGAGACGAACCAAGGGCATTATTTTTTGCTACTGAAGTAATCTTATCAGGAAAAGATGAAGCACTATGGAGACGTTTAAAGGTAATCACAAGCGAAGATGTAGGTTTAGCGACCTTATCTGCTCCAGCAGTCATAGAGAGCTTGCATAGCGGCTATAAAGAAGCTAAAAAGATAAAAAAAGAGAGTAAACCAGAAAGATTAATGATTATGCATGCAGTCTTGTTTTTGTGTAGATGTAAAAAAAGCAGATTGGTAGATTGGGTAGTTAATACTTATTTTCCTAATCATGGGGATGATCTTATATCTATACCAGATTATGCTTATGATATGCATACCCACAAAGGAAGAAAAAAAGGGTATGGCTTAGAACATTTTGCTAAAGAAGGAGCTAAGATGAACAACGTTAAAAAACAGCCTTTAGAAGAGGAGTATATGAAAAAGGCATTAGTAGAATTACAAAAAAAGAAATTCAAAGAAAATAAATAAGATTTTAGGTTTTGCATTCTTGTCAACCCATCGTACGTTCGTACTATAATTATTCAAACAAACATTTAATAATCAAAAAGTTAAACAATGGAAAAATTAAATCCAATCCATGAAATCATTACTAAACAGGTAGTAAATGAAAACTGTGAATATGTGCTAATCAGAAAAGGAAATCTGATTGTTACAGATCGAAAAATAATGGTAATACAGCCATTAAAATACTACTCTATCCCTGAAGAACAAATACTATTGTTGGAAGGGAAAGCATTTAGTAAAGAGTCTTTTAGAGAAATCCAAAAGGCAGATGAATTGACATTTAAAGAAGATGGTGTTTATTGTAGTTGTAAATCAGGCACAGTAAAAAAGAAAATCTTTTATCAGGAAACAGATGTAAATTTTGAGTGGGATTATCTTTTAGAATTAGCCAAAAACATAAAGCCTTGTGATGGCATTGGCATTAAAGCAGAATACTATGTGAAATTATCAAAATGTATGCTAAATTATTCTTCAGATTTTATAAAAGTATACCAGATAGAACATACGAATCTAAAGGTAATAAAAGATGAAAACTATGAGGATCAATATGCGTTTTTAGTAGCATAAAAAGAAAAGGCAGCCTAAAAGTTAAAACTTAAAAAAGGCTGCCTAATTATTCAAACAGTTCAAATATATAAAAAAGAAAATCAAATGATAACAATAGGCAGTACCATAGGAAATAAAGGAGTAATTGAAAGAGTAGCATTTTTAGACTTATTTAACTTCAGATATGTAATAGATGAAAAACTATATACTTTAAATGAAATTCAGGAATTTTTAACTCCTGATAAAAGTTTAGTAAACAAACGGTTATTATATCTTTTGGAGAACAATTCTAAAATTGCTTTTAAATTTTTAGAGAAAAAGATTTTAGATACAAGGAATTTACCTTTAATAAACAAGCTAAATCCAGTATTAGAATCTATTTGGGAGGAGATTGTAGAAAAGCAATCTTTTGATATAAGTACCTTAGAAAGATTAACTTCCTATTTAGAGGAGTTTTGGTTTCTATATAACAACTAATATTTTAAAAACCTGTCTATTAGTTAGATAGGTTTTTTTATGTCCTTTTTGTAAGATTTAGTTTAATGGAGATTTGCGTATGTTGTATATTTGAAATGCGAAAATTTAAAACTAAGAAAATGCTCCTGATTCATACGGGAGGTGTTCGGTAGTGGTAACACCCGACGGTTTTTTTCTTAGTATTAATACCGCGCAACGCCTCCTATAATATAGTGGCGCTGTGCAATAAAAAAACTATCCTACCCATGACACAAGATTACACAGTACAAATAAAGAGCTTATTAAGCTCTAAATTTGTTCCCGGCAAACAAACATCAGACAACAAAAAACTTACGTTAAACCAGATATATCATCTGGTTATTTCAGTAATACCTGAAAAATGGGTAAGTGAAACCGATGTTTTTCAAGCCATGCAAGAATTAGGATATTCTCCTGAAATACTACCTAACGACGAAGGTGGTTATATGTCTGTCTATCTAATGACTGAAGTATAGCTTGAAATATTAAGGTATATGCTAATTAATAGTGAAATTTTTATAAGTAAAACTTTATTTTTGTATTATTGTGATGTGTTACAACAATTATAAAAAAAAGATATAAATAAAATATTATGAATACAAAAACTTATTCTTTAAAAAGAGGACTTTCAGTTATTCATGAAAAAAGAAGAGTTGTAAGTCCTGAAAGATTTATTAAAATTATTAGAAATAACAGATCTTCAATAGAAAGAACTTCATTTGTCCCTCCAAAATTAGGAAGTGAAGAAATGGGTAAATTTGTTATTCATTATAAATAATGTCAAACTACAATAGAAAAACGGATCAAAAAAACAGAGGAAATAATGATCCGGTTGAAGATAATAAATTGACTATTGCATCTCAGTTTTTGGAGGTTCAGTACAAGAATGCTGAAACTGAAACTCAACGTGTTAAATTAGAATCAGAAAGGTTAGATAAAGATTTTAAATTGGCAAACAAGTCAATGGATATACAAAGAGAACTTTTATTAAAAAAGCCAGGAGAAAACAGGAAAAATCTCATAGTGATCTTTGTCTGTATACTTATTATTGTATTGGTTATCGCAGGTTTTATTGGTTGGTTGCTCTATTCAGGAAATGATGAGTTTGCAGGTAAAATAATATCAGCCGTATCTTATGTTATAGTTTCAGGCTTATCTTATTATTTTGGAAAATCTAAATCGAAGAAAAATTCAGGCATGGACGATGTTTCTGATACAGAAATAATTGATTAATAAGGTGTTATATTTCGAAAAAATCAACTAAGGGCATAATATTTTTATGTCCTTTTTTAAAAATTAACAAGACTTGATATTGCGGTAAAATGCAATAGATGTCGATTGTTAAATTTAACCAGGATTCTCCTCTACAAAAAATAAAAGCATCATTTCTCGATGATACTATTGAACTGTCTCCTAAACAAAAAAAGATTAAGGAGCAGATTCGTTTTGCTTTCACACTACGTTTAAAAAACAAATATTCCCCTTCGCAAACTGTTGAATTTCTGCAAAAGGAATATCCCACTATAAGTACAGCGACTGCCTACCGAATATACCAAAAGGCAATGTATGTTTTTGGTGAGATCGATCAAACCGATATAAAAGCAGAAAAGGTAGTACTTCGGGAACACTACTACAATCTATATCAGCTAGCCTTAAAAGAGAAAGACATAGAACTAGCAAAAAAAGTCCTGGATAGTTATCGAGAACTGTTTGATTTCAATATCAAGGAAGATGACATTGACGCAGGCAAATTAAAGGCACATCAATATAACGTTGTAATAGATAAAGAAACCCGTAAAATGATGCGTGACCAACTATCAAAAGGAGTGGTCGACTTTAACGAATATCCAAACATCGAAGATGTAGAGTTTAAAGAGGTGGAGGATGAAAAAGAAGATTAAGGTCAATGTCAATGCACCTCAAATGGCTGCCATTGAGGCGTTAGATATTGGGATAAAATACCTCTTTTTAGAATGGGCTCGTGGTGCAGGAAAATCCACCATCTTAGGTTGGGTAATTAAAGAAGCCGCATATCAATTACCTTGTGCCACGGGTGTATTGGTAGGACAAACATACCAGCAAATACTATCCAGAACCTTACCATCTACCAAAGAGGGGTTGGGTATGTTTGGCTTATATGAAGGCATAGATTATGTGGTTGGTCGTCACGGGAAAAAGTTAGGTTTCGCAATGCCGTTTCAATCTCCAGATAAGTGGGAGAATGTGATTCATTTTCGCAACGGATTTATTTTGATTCTGGTTTCTTTAGATAACCCTAATAGTGGTCGTGGTATTAACTCTTATGTAGTGGTTGGAGACGAAGCTGCACTACTAGATCCAGAAAATCTCTATAATAATGTACAGACAACTAACAGGTCTAAAAAAGTAGAATTTGAAAAGAGTAAGCTTTTAAACGCGGAGATATTCGCTTCTTCTACGCCAATGACCCAAGAAGGTAAGTGGTTTATAAAGAAGGAAAAAGAGATTCTGGACGCTAAAAGAGGCTTAAATAACAAGATAAGAAACCCTAACGAATACCTTTTCTTAAAAGCAAACGCTTTTGCTAATGCAATGAATCTTTCTAAAGATTGGTTTAGTAGGATGGAACACAATGCTCCTAGTAAGATGCATTATGATGCAGAGATTTTAAACATACGACCTAATTTCAATCTTGAAAGTTTTTATCCGCAATTAGATATATCTAAGCATTATTATGAAAATTTCAATAATTCTTATCTAGAAAGTGTAGGTGTTGAAGGAAGTAAAGCATCATTTGATTGTAAGCAAGATGGAGATCGTATTAATAACCTCCCTTTAATTGTATCCCTAGATTGGGGAGTATTTAATTCCATGAAGGTTGCACAAGATACTGGATCGAAATATAAAGTTTTAAAAACTTTTTGGGTGAAAAATCCAAAAATCATTGATCATCTCATTGATGAAGAGTTTCATCCCTACTACTCCAGTCACGGCAACAACACAATCTATCTTTATTATGATCGTAACGGTAACAATCGTATGCCAAATAGCCCAATAACGATGGCACAGCAAGCTATTAATGCTTTAAAAAAGCATGGATGGAAGGTGATCGTAAAGACCCCAAGAACGGTAGATCCTCCTCATAACGAAAAGTTTGTGGTAGTCAATTACCTTTTAAGGCATGGAGGTACGCAAGGACTGCCAGAGATAGGTATCAATAAACACAACGCTTATGACCTTACGGTTTCTTTAGAATCGGCACCTGCTAAAGAAGGAAAGAATGGGATCGAGAAAGACAAGAAGAGTGAGCGTTCGAAGGTCATCCCACAGCAGCACGCCACCCACTTATCCGACACCTTTGATCTACCATTATACTGGAGGTATAAGGATAAGGTAGGTCGCTTGATTAATAACAAGCTTTCCTCTGGGGGTGGTCATATACCTTTATTCGCACGATAATTATTTTCTGTTTGTAGAAGCTAATACCTCAAAATTCATATATCCTGCATTTTTAAGAAGGGAAAGTGAAGATTCTCTATAGGGCACTGCGGGGTACGCGTGTTCAAAATGAGAAAATATAATAGTTTTTTTTAGGTAAGTATCTGATAAACAATTTCATGCTCCAGAAAAATGAGAAAACACCTATGAAAAAGTATAAAAAAGGGTTGTCCTTTTTTAGATTTTGGTTAAAAATGACCTTCGTGGTATGGAAAAAGTGATACTTCTCAAAAATGTTTTGGAGCAAATGCGCCAAGTTGATAAAAACGGAGATGCCATTCCGTTCTCTTTAGAATGGAGAACATGGAATAATCAAAATAAAATGGGAGGGAAATGGATACAGACCGATGCCGCAATTCTATGTTTCAAATTAGAAAAAAATAAAGTGGAGAATTGGGAAAAGTTGCTTCAAAAAAAAGCACAGATCAAAAAAAGAAAAAAGCCCAATCATCACGACAATTATACAATCAATATTGAACTCCATGACCATAGTATTATAAAGGTCAATGTTCTTTTAATAACAAAGTTTAACGATATAGAAGTAGTTTATTAATATGAAAGAGTCGCATGGTGTTTATTTCGGAAATGCTTCGGTTTCCATTATTAAAAATGGAGCAGATAAAAAATCTACCTCTGTAGTTCCCAAAGGAGATACAGATTATAAAAAAGGAGTAATAGCACCTTGGGGAGAAGATAATTTATATCCCCAAAAATTCATAGATTCTATACGACTAAATGGGGCTGCTTCGGGTGGTTTAAGTTTGCTAAAATCTGCGCACTACGGCAATGGGTTAACGTTCTATAAAAACGAAAGACCAGAGGGAAGTACGAAAAGACAAAAGGTAATTGAGTATAAAGAAGATTACCCAGAGTTGAATTTATTTTTCAAGAGAAATAAGATCAATAAGTTTTTTACCGAAACGATATCAGATCTTGAAACTTTCGGGATAGCATATCCTTCTTTTATCATAAGTAAGGATTTCAAAAAAATAGTTAGAGCAAGAAGGCAAAAAACAGCTTGGGGTCGCCGTGAACTGTTCAACCCTTCTAGCGGCTTTTCTGAAACGGTATTTTTTAAAAGTAATTGGGAAGATACTGCGACCGATAAAACGACTAAAATTGCATCTGTAGATCCTCTTTGGTGTATGGAGGAGATAAAAGAATACTGCCAAAGTAAAAGAATTAATGAATTTATACTTCCTGTCCACTATGTGATGACAGACGAAGCCTATTATCCAAAACTCACATGGCATGCTATATACCACAATGGGTGGTTAGAGGTATCCAACTCTATTCCAGAATACAAAAAGAATTTATTTGAAAATCAGTTAAATATCAAGTTTATAGTATATATCTCAGATAACTATTTTGAAGATATTTATAAGGAAGATTGGGAAAGTTTTGATGATGATAAGCGTATAAGAATAAAGGAAGAAACGATTAAAGCAATCGACGATCATTTGTCAGGGAATAAGTCTTCAGGTAGAAGTATGTATGCTAAAAAGATGCTGACTCCAGATGGTAAATGGGAAAAAGGGATAGAGGTCGAAGCAATCGATAATAAAATGAAAGACGGAGCTTATCTACCAGAAGCTTCTGCTGCAAATACAGAGATTCTTTTTTCTATGGGTGTAGATGCTTCTTTAATTGGAGGAGGAGTACCAGGAGGGAATATGGGGTCTGGGTCGGGTAGTGATAAGCGTATAGCCTTTTCTATTTTATCCGCATTATTTAAAACCAAACGAGACACTACCCTAGAAATATGGCAATTACTACAAGAGTGGAACGGATGGGATCCAGAACTTCAGGCAGGATTTGAAAATATAATGCTAACCACCCTAGATAAAAACCCTAACGGACAACAAACAGGAGTATGAGCTTAATTAATACCAGACTAGAATTACAAGAGTATGTAAATGTTACTTCCAATTTTGATTTTGAATTGGTAAAACCCTTTATCAAAAGAGTAGAACGCAAATATATCATCCCTACAATTAGTAAAAATGAGTATGACTCTTTACTAGCAACAACCATTACAGATACAGAGGTATTAGAAGTAAAAAACTTATTAGCAGAGGCATCTGCAAACCTCGCATTTCATTTAGGTTTTGCGCAATTGATAGTCCATGTGACTAATTATGGAGTAGTGCAAACAGATTTAGAAAAGACAAAGCAGGTAGATTGGGCCACAAAAAGAGACTTACACAGGACGTATGTAACCGCAGGTTTTGAAGCATTAGATGAAGCTTTAAAGGCGATGGAATTCTATTTGGATAAATTCCCTGATTGGCGGGATTCGGAAGCCTTTACCATCTTCGATGAAAACTTTAATAAACGTACAGACGAATTTCAAAAGCACTTCAATATTAGTAATTCTCGAAAAACTTTTCTGGCACTAAAGCCAATCATTCGGGAAGTAGAGGAACAATACTTTTTACCCATGCTAGGGCAGGTCACTATGAATCTTATAAAAAAGAAAAGTGTAAATAAGATACTTGCCAGAGCGTTAGAATTGGCACAAAAGGCAGAGGTAGCGCTAACCATATCGAAATCTGTAGATTCTGGAGCATTTATAATGACGGGAAGTTCAGCCATATATAAGTGGGAACAATTGCCTTGGGAAAAATCGAGTGAGTTCAGCGAAGAAAGATTGGAAAAATTAAGAGATGCTAAACAGAAATCTGGCGAAGAATATTTGAAAAAATTAAAAACACTCCTAGTTAATAATCCAGATACGTTTCCAGATTATAAAACAAAAAACAGTTCTCCTTCTCAAAATATAATAAAATTAAAATCTGGACTTGCTTTATAAGCTGTCCTTTTTTTTGGAAACTAAAAACAAGAATTTTGGACTATGTCAAAAAGAATTCAATATATAGAGAAAACAAACCCAAGACCTGTAATAGATAGGACTAAGCAGTCTACAGCAGATGACTTTAACGAAATAAAAGAAGTAGTAAATAGCCACGCAAAAGAAATTGAAGAACTACCAGGTTTTGATCGTATTCCGCCTGTGATTAATAACTTAACCAGCCCTGTTGTTAATGCTTCTTTATCCGCTAGTCAGGGAGTTGTGTTAAAAGGTTTTGTAGATAATATTCTCGCAATCTTAAATAGTAATGATACGACCTTAGATGAATTACAGGAGATTGTAAATTTTATAAAACAAAATAAAGAAGATTTACAAAAATTGAATATTGATAGTATTCTAGGAGTGGGAAATGTCTCTAATAAAAATCTGATATTCCAAAGTACAGAGGAACAAGAACTAGTTTTTCAGCGCTTAGGAACTTTTGGCGATCAGGTTAATCCACAGATCAAATTAGGGAGAATGGTTTTGGGAGGGATACCTGAAGCAAAAATAAGATGGCTGGTTAAAGACGATGCTAAATATCTAACAGATACTGCTTTTTTTGAAATGGAAGGAAGTGGAACAGTTTCTTCTGTACGACAAAAAGTAGGAAGTAATTATGAAGCTTTTATAGGTATACAATCACAACCTACTTTTAGATTAGCAACCACAGATTTAGATGGAGGAGATGGCATAATACAAAGTAGTAGATTAGAGTTAGGTTCTGGTGAGGACAACCCAACGGATGTCTTTTTAGAAAGATTAGGGCCTAACCAATTGGGGATAATTTTAAGTGGATCTGCCAAAAGGATTTTCTATGCCGATTCAGAATTCAAACCTAGTGGTATTGTCGATGCTTGGCAAGAGACTCCAGATACTCCTTCAACTCCGGGGGAAGGAATTATTAAAGTGTATAACAAAAATGGAGTCTTAACCCAATTAAATTCTGCGGGGGTAGAAACGCCTTTAATTGGTGGAAACTCAGGTTCTTCAAGTGGATTAGAGTTGCTTACCGAAAATGGAGTTTCTTTTTGGGCTTTAAAAGGTCAGGATCCTGCAAATTATGGGAATAGGGGAGAAAAGGCAATTGATTTTTCTTTAAGAAGTTCTCCTTCTGAGAGTAAAGGAGCAACAGGAATAGCTTCGGTTGCATTTGGAACGAGTGATTCTCCTGGGTTATTATCCTTTGCAGCTAATGGAGATAATAACGCGGCTGGGGATTACTCTACTTCCTTTAATATAGATAACGACTCAGGAGGTGATGCTTCTTTTTCTTCTGGCGAAGGTAATTCGGCACCATCCTATGCAGAAATGGCGGTGGGAATGAATGGAACTAATTATACGCCAGAATCAAAAAGTGTTTTTTCTCCTAAAGATAGAATGTTTAACGTGGGTAATGGTAGTAGTGATACTAATAAGAGCGATGCTTTTTCCGTCTTCAAAAATGGTGCTTCGGTTTTTCATCCTACCCCAAAAAGCTTAATTATCAATCCACTTGCAGGAACATTTATATTAGACAGCGAAGACTCTAATACGCTAAAATTTTATGATGGAACTAACTGGAGAACTATCAATACTTTAATCGAATAGTTTAATGATCGAGCAAAACAAATATATGAAACTAGAAAACACACTTTCAGGAGTAGCTTTAATCATTGCTAGTTTGTCTATAAATGACATGGTTAATGTAGTTGTAGCTATTACGGTAGGAGTTACTGCTTTACTCGTGAATCTGCATCGTAGAGGCACGGATAAAGTAGTTAGAGAACGAGAAGAACTGCAAAAAGAACTAATAAAAGAACAATTAAAAGATCTGCGAAATGAAAAATAAAATAATAAGCGGAGTATTAGGAGTATTAGGAACGGTATTTCTAACGATGGGAGTCGTTAATCTGAAAGATGATCTGCCAAAAAGTAGCACTAAAGTATATAAAAAGCGTTCGTTAGATCGCCCTCTGTATATTACTTTCCATCATACGGCAAGTAAGGGACAAAGCCTTAAGCAAATTGCACAAGGGCATCTGCATAGAGGCTTTCCCGAAATAGGCTATTGTTTTGCTATTGGTTGGGATGGTACCATTTATCAATTAAATGATATCGATGAAATCAGTTGGCATGATTCGGGGAATAACACCAATTCTATAGGGATTGTTTTTGTCGGAAATTATCACGAAAAAGAATTACCAGATGCAGCTTTTAATTCTGCAAAAAAACTTACGGATTCATTATCTAAGTATCTCAATATAGTAGGAGTTAGATACCATCGCAAGACTTCAGCAACTCTTTGCCCAGGGCAATATGCTATTAAGAAAATACAACCTTTATTGCGATGAAAATAGTATTATTCATATTTATAATCTTCTTTTTTAGTTGCGGAACCCGAAAAAGAGTACTACAGAAAACCAATAGTGATATCATACAAATACAAAATCTGGATATTGTAAAAACCGATGATATTACTCTTCAAACTAATATTGCAGTTAAGAAGACATCCAATAGTATTCGATACAAACCAGTAGATAATACTAAACCTATTATTATTGATAATGTGAAGTATACCAATACTATTGTAGAAATAGACCTTATACAAGAATCGGATTCTACAAAAATACTTCAGAGAAAACAATCAGAAATTATCGATCGTTCCACAACTAATATAGATGTTAAAAAATCAAAGAAAACAACAAATGTAGATCGGGATAATTCGTTTGATTTTTGGGATTGGTTTTGGTTGCTTTTGGCTTTAGCAGCGCTATTCGGTATTTACAATAGGCTTAAACGATAATAAACATTAACCTTAAATATTAAATTATGAAATTAACTATTCTAAAACTCTTAACTCTTTTTACTGTATTATTCCTAAGCAGTTGCAGTAATGACGATTCTTATGTAGAAAATGACAATCCCTTAGAAATAAAAGGGTTGATTAAATCTGCTGTGTTTCATTATGATAACCAAGGACCACACGAACACAACTACTCTAAAAGCACTTCAACTGGTTTTATGGAAACCTTTGAATCAGGAAGTAAGGGAAGTTATGCAGGGGCAACTGTATCTGTTTCTTCAGGAGATTGGTATTTAAGTGATGCGCTTTTAGGGTCATTATCGAATGATAGAAAATATGGTTCAAAATCTATTCGTCTTAGAAATACGGGGTATGCTAGCATGTCTTTTGATTTGATTAATGGAGCGGAAAAAGTAACCATAAGACACGCTAAGTACGGAACCAATGGTACTTCAAAATGGAGATTGATAGCCTCGTATGATAACGGTGTATCTTGGTCTTATGTAGGCGAAGAAATAACGACCGATTCTACAGAATTAAATACAGTGACTTTTACGGTTAATGAAACTAATAGTGTTAGGTATGGTGTTCAAAAAACCTCTGGAGGAGCTAACAGATTAAATATTGATAATTTTGAAATTACCACAACTTCTAATAGTGGAGAAACAGGAAACCCAACTCAAGACAGTAATTTGACATTTGGAAATCCTTCTAATGCAAATACAAATGCAGATAATTATTTCTTATCCAAACCAGATTTTACTTTGTCCTATAATAATAGTAAAGGTTCTTCAAATTGGGTTAGTTGGCATCTAAGTACTGCATGGACAGGTAATTCTCCAAGGTGTAATTGTTTTAAACAAGATAAGACATTACCAGATAATTTTTTTAGAGCCACTACAAGCGATTATACCAACACAGGGTTTGACAGAGGGCATTTATGTCCGTCTGCGGATAGAAATGGAAGTGCCATTTCTAATGAGAATACATATTACATGACTAATATAGCGCCACAAGCTCCTGATAATAACAGAAAAACTTGGGTGAATTTTGAAAATTATTTAAGAACACTTATTGAATCAGGTAATGAAATACATATAGTTGCAGGAGTAGTCGGAAGTGGCGGAACAGGCAGTAATGGTTTTGTTTCCACGATTGACAATGGTAACATTAATGTTCCAGATTCCTTTTGGAAAGTAGCACTTGTTTTACCAAATGGGTCAAATGACATTGAAAGGGTAACTACAGCTACAAAAGTAATAGCAATTAATGTACCTAATGATCAAGGAGTGAGTAGTGAGTGGACTCAATATCAGACTTCGGTAGATTCTATAGAATCGTTAACTGGATATGATCTTTTTGAAAACATTCCAGATAATATAGAAGTGATTTTAGAATCTGTTTCAGGATCTACACTTTAGGTAAATTACCAATAATTAAGATCTCTTGTTATATAACATTAACAGGAGATCTGTTATCTTTTTTTTATAAAAATATGAATTATAAAGTGGCAACTTCTTGGAACGAATTAAATGATTGGCAGCTAGCTAGAGTCGCCACCTTGTTTTTTTCTGGATTTCCACAAGAAAAAATTAAATACGGGTTGGTATATGTCTTATTTACTGTTAAAAAAAATATATGGAGGTATTTTAAAATGCGATACCTCGTTGCAAGAATTCCTTTTTTTGTATTATATCAGCATACAGAATTCTTAAACAATAGTGCAAATCGCACAGAGTTTCCTAAATGTTTAAAACTAGGGTTCATAAAATTGTATGGTCCATCTGCTAGAATGGCAAGCCTAAGTATTGATCAGTTTTCAATGGCAGATACTTTTTATTATAGATTTTGCAAAACACAAGATATTAAAGAGTTAAATAGACTCGTTTCTATTTTGTATCTCCCTAAAGGGAAACATTTTTCTAGAGACGATTTAGGACATTCTATTTATGTTCGATTAATTCCCAGAAGTAAAAAACTAGCTGTTCTTTTGTCCTATATAGGGAGCAGGAATAATCTAACGAATAGTTTCAAAAGTGTGTTTAAAGGTTCAGGAGGGTCTGGGGAAAAATATACTTCTTTCGATAAAATAGTATTTAATATGGCTAGAAGTGAAAATCAACCTTTTGGGCATTTGTACGAGACAAAAGAAGCTAATTTATATGACTTCATGAATATTTTAAATGATGAGTTAACCGATCAAAAAGAATTTAAAAGAACACATGGATAATACTTTAGACTACTATAAGATAAAAGTATATCTAAAATCTTTAGCAGATAATTATACAAAGATTGATGCTTTTATAGGTTATAATGAGGAAGAACTGCACAGTGAAATCAATAAAAAATATGGTATTTCAGGAACCATATTAGTTCCTTTTAAATATGAAGGCTCTTTAAATGGAAACAATCAGAGAACCCTGGCAGGCAGGATAATTCATTTTGCTGTATTGCAACAATATAAAAAAGGAGATTATGATTTGGAATCCAGAGTGATTGCAGATTGCGAGAATATTGGTTTAGCTGTTTTAAGTCGTATTGCTTATGATAGCAAGAAACCAGATTCTAATTGGTTGTATAAAAATTTCGACCAGAATACGGTAGAGTTCAATGAAATTCGATTAGAATCTTCTGCTGGTTTAGTGGGGATGGAATTTTCTTTTCAGCTTAAAACTCCTCAACCTTTATCTCTAATTGTAAATGATTGGTTGGATATCGATTCTATCTAATTTACTGTCCTTTTTTTGATTCCTTCTCTTATGCATCTTGCATTAAAAAAAGATGGCGTTATCCGAAAAACAAAAAATCATTCGGGATAAAGAAATTAAGATCGGTACTGAGGCGGCCAAACTAGCAACACGTTTTTTACATAGAAATATAAACCGATCTTTTAAAGTAAGGAATGCTGGCGGTTTCTTTCACGGAAAAAAAGTAAAACCAATGCTTTCTTCTACTAAGGTTAAGCCAAAAGTAGGAGAATATCTTCTACTTGGTTTGGATGCTACATCGAATCAATATGCCTTTATGCATCATTACGGTTTCAAAGGAAAGCGTATAGGGACAATGGTTAGATTTTCGCACCGTCGATTCAAAAGCGAATTTGCCAGCAGGGATTCTCATCTTCTTAATCTTCGAAACCGTTCCATCTTCACCAATTTATATGCAGAAAGTGGCGCAAAAGATTATTTAATCAAACACCTATCAGAAACCAGAACGGAATCCTACAAAGCCAAGTTTGATGATTTAATAGTTAAAATTTCTCAAGATGAATAATGCCCCAGAAATAAAATTTAAAATAAAGGTGAACGGCGAAGCAATAGAGAACACCTTCGCTACATTTAAAAGAGAATATCTAAAAGCCAAAAGACAATTAGATAAAAGCCCTATTGGATCAGATAATTGGCAGGAAGCTGCTAAAAACTTATCACAGTACAAGAAACTGATGGATGATGCTAAAAAAGAACAGCAAGAGTTTATCGATCAGATGCAATCCGATGAAGAAATTATTAATGAATTTACCGATTCTGTGGGCTCTTTATTTACGGGCTTTAAAAAAGGAAATTACCAAGAAATAAAAGCGGGTTTTAATGGTATTGCCACTAGTATTAAAGGAGTGGGAAAAGCTACACTTTCCCTTTTAACCAGCCCTATAGGTATGTTGGTTTCTGTATTAGCTGGTATTGGATTGGCAACCAAAGAATGGGCAGAATATAATAAAAAGATTTGGGAAACCCAGAAACTCACAGAGCAAGTAACAGGATTGGTAGGGGAGCAAGCCCATAGTGTGCGTTTGCACGCTGCAACCTTATCCGAAGTGATGGATCAGGAATATAAAAAAATATTAGAAACTGCTAATGTTCTGGTAAAGAAATTTGAAATAAGCTGGACAGAAGCTTTACAAACTATTGAAGACGGATTAATTGAAGGAGGTGTAGTTAATGAAGAATATTTGGATAGCCTCAATGAATATGCTCCTTTTTTGGCAGATGCAGGGTATAGTATTAACGAATTTAAAAACATCATTGCCGCTGGCTATGATTTAGGTGTTTTTAAAGATAAGCTTCCAGATGCATTAAAGGAATTTCATATAGCTATGACCGAGCAAAACGATACAACTCGCGATGCACTAGATAATGCCTTTGGGATAAAGTTTACAGATAAGCTATTTAAAGGGATAGAATCGGGTACAAAAACTACGAAACAAGCTCTTCAGGAAATTATTAAAGAAAGTAAAAAGTATGGATTAAGTGTACAGCAACAGCAGCAATTAACCGCAGATTTATTTAAAGGAGCTGGTGAAGACGCAGGAGGAGCATTAGAAATATTTAAGGCAGTAAATACAGCATTAGAGGCTCAGGAAAAGGTATTGACACCATTACAAAAGATGCTTAAAGAAACTACTCAGGCGCATCACGAATTAGCGGCCGCAAAAGACGAAGCGTTGCGATCGGATGATTATGTAGCTTTTGCTGGAGAGTTAGATATTTTTTGGAAAAAGATACAGACTGTTTTTTTCAATGTACTTACCTCTTTGAGAAATGGTTTTACAGATTGGACTCAGTTTTTTGTAAAGCAAACCATGCTTTTTGGTGTTACCACACAAGCATTACCAAAAATAGTTCAAGACAATTTTAGACTTATAATAGCAAATATCAAAAAATTGATCGGTGCAGCATCTTCTTTTGGAGATATTTTTAACCGACTGGTGAATTTGGATTTTAAAGGAGCTAAACAAGCAGCTGCAGATTATAAAGAAAACGTAAGTAAATCTTTTGAAGTTGTTAAGACATCTGCTACAGGAGTAATAGATGAAATCACAAGAATACGAGAAGAAGCTTCCAAAAAAATAGATTTAAAATTTGAAGAGAGAAAGCAGGGTTTTATTGATAAAGATAAATTAGACCAACAAAAGAAAGCAGAGGAAGAGCTTCTGAAAGGAAGAGCCCACATTACCCGTAAACAATTAGAAGAATTAGAAAAACAATTACAAAAAGAACGAGAATTTCGGGATCTTATAATTCTTAATAGCAAAGGACTTTTAGAACAGGAAGAGGCTACGTTTAAGGAACGGCTAAAAAAAGCAGGGTTGTTTGAGAAGAACAAAAAAACAATGACAACTGTCGAGCTGAAAGCCTTAGAGATATTACAAATACAGCATCAAACAAATGTAGCCAAAATAGAGACAGATGCAATTAACGAGCATCTTGAAAAGCTTAAAAAGAAATACGATAAGGATGCTATTCTAAGGGAAACGAATAACAACAATGTTATTGCAGGATTAGAAAGTGTTGAAGAAGCTAAAGCACTATTAAAAGATACAATGTCGGATAAAGAGCTATCCGAAATCAAAACTATTAATGAAGCTAAGGATGCACTACATCGAAAATTTGAAAATAAAGAACTAGATCATCAAGCTGAATTTTTTCAAAAGCAAGTAGAGTTAATGAATTCTTTGCTAGCTGGCGAAGAAACAGGGATTAATCTTGCGGATAAACTTTTGTCTGAAGAGCAAAAGGAATTCTTGATAGAAAGGCTGGAAGAAGCAAAGCTTAAGTTATCTGAAATAGGAGTAATAAAAAATGAAGAAGAAGAGGGAACTAAGAAAGATAACTTAGGAGGAGAAGGCTTAGCAGGAGAGGTAGATATTTTGGGGTTTTCTGCCGATGATTGGGATAAATCATTTGAAAATCTGGAGACATCAGCGCAAAAGATTAAAGCTGTTGAAATGGTTATTGGTGGTCTCCAAAATGCGTGGGGAATGTACAGTGATTTTCTCGTTGCTAATGAGAAAAAACAATTAGAAACTTTAGAAAAAAGTACAGACAAGAAAAAGAAAGCTTTAAAGCGTCAGCTAGACTCAGGATTAATTGACCAGGAAACTTATAACAAAGAGGTAGAAAAATTAGACTTAGAGTTAGCTAAAAAGAAAGCAGAATTAGAATATAAACAAGCTAAAAGAGAACAAATAACAGCTCTTTTTGGTATCGCGGCCAATACCGCTTTGGGTATAGCAAAAGCCGTAGCATCATCTCCAACAACAGCAGGTATGCCTTGGTCGGCTATTGTGGCAGGTATAGGTGCTGTACAAGCAGGATTGGTATTAGCAAAACCATTACCAGATAAAAATGCGTATGCAGAAGGAGGATATACTCAAGGTGTTGGTTACATCGATGAAACGGGTAAAGAAGTAGCTGGGGTCGTTCATGCTAATGAGTATGTAATTCCTGAGTTTGTAATGAATTCCAGCGACCCTGCAATTCCCCAAATTATGGATTATCTCGAAACCAAACGAAAAATGAAACTTGCAAAATTTGCAGATGGTGGATATACATCTACTCCACCACCAGCTTTTAATTCAGATACAAAAACTACAACGGAAATCGACCAACCAGATTTTGCAACTGCAGTATTAATGTTTAATGCTACTGTTAACAGATTAATGGACGAAGGATTAACGGCCATTTCATTAATCGGGGATGATGAAATTCAGCAATTTGATAATCGATTAAAAAAAATAAAAGAATCCAGAATTAACGCCAAAAGAGAATAGAAAATGCCTTTAATACACGAATTTGAATATAAAAAAGGAGGGATAGCACCCCCTAGTCAGACTAAGGATTTTATAATGCAAAATTATTCTAATCCTTTACGTTGGAATGGAGATCCTCCTTGGGCGAATGTAGCAGCGAATCAAGACACTAAAAAAATTATTATTAGTGTTAATAAAGAGTATGTAGATCATATACCTGCGGGGGAGTACCAAGCTTTTCCACAATTATTCGAGCGTACTGGAGTGATATATGATTCAGGAGGTCCAGAAGAGTCTTGGCAAATAGTAAGTGGCTTTGTTATTCGCTTAAAGGTGACAGAGCGTGTACCTACCACTATTAATCCTACTTCTTTTGATTTTTATTACAAGATTGGTAATGCTGCTTTTCCAGAAGATCAATTTTTAAACATTAATTCAGAGGATAGTTACACTATCAATAAAAATCAAACATGGCTAAAAACGTCTACAACCAGCGGATCTGGCAATAGTAGGGTTGGAGTTGGTGTAAATATTCAAGGACTATTACCAGGAACCTATACAGGAATTGTTAGTGTTAGGGATTCTGTAGGTAGTTTTGCTGCATCCATATCTTTGGTGATTGATGGGGAGTTAGGTACAGAAGATTATCTTTTTGTTACACCAGATCAAATTAGTTTTGAGCATACTCGTTATGGTTTTTTGCCTTCTTTTAAGAATATATCCGTAAATGCATCGGATAATTTTTCTATAACTCCTGCATCACCTTGGATAGATGTAAGTAGAAGCACAGGTAATCAAAACACACTATCTTTTGATATAGGACTTAATGGTAATGTCAATTCTCTTGGAATTGGGATGTTTGTATCCGAAGTCAATATTACGCTTGGAGATATAACCAAAAAGGTAATAGTTACCGTAGATATTTCTCAATTTATAGAAGATCTTTTTGATCCTGAAAAGTTATATTTTACTGACGATGATAATATCATTCAATTAGTTTCCTCTACCGAGAACACCCAATTATCTGTATTAATAAAGGCATCGCATAAGGATGTATTACACAGATTCAAATATTCTATACCTTTTTTTAAAGGATTAAGTAAGACATATATAGGAGGGGAGATTCGTAAAATCATTAAGAAATTACCTGATGATATTCTAAAGGGTGGAATTACCCCGAAAGTATATCATCCTTATAAAGTTGCGAGTGTTGATTTTGATATAACGGAAAATAAAATATATAGTGAGGAAGTTCTGCGTGGAGTTCCGTTACAAAAGATCCGATTTATAAAGGGGGTTACTCCTGATAATTCTAAATTAACGCAATTACCAGATAAAATTTACGTGACAAAAAAAGGAGTAGTTTCTTTTTCTTTTTTAGAGCAAAATGAATCTGCACCCAATGACATTGATGTATCTGGAGATAAGGTAGCTAGTATTCCGTTTCAGGTAGATAGAAACGAATTTTATTCTGTTTTATTCCCTGTACAGGAATTAGGTGCTTTGCAAACAGGAGATGAATTTACTATTTCTTCTTCAGGCGTAAACCTAAGTGTTCAAATAAAACCAGAGGGCATTGATCATTGTCTTTTGATATGGGAGAATATGTGGGGTTGTTGGGATTTTTTCGAATGTACAGGAAAAATAAGTGTAAAAAGTAGTTATAAGTATACACAAGAAGAGTATAGAAAGGATCGAAACACATTAGTAAAGGAAGTTTTGGATATCCAACAGGAAGGGCGTTTTACGGTGGATACAGGATGGATTTATAGTAAAGAAGAAGTAAAGTATCTGGAAACACTTTTTAAATCTAATAATGTAATGGTAGTATTAGACGGAAAGATAATAAAAGTGAACAACAGGACCAGTTCTTTTATATCATATGAAACCAGAAACTTTAAAGAATCCTTCACCCTAACATTTGAAAAAACAGAAAGATGATAGCATTTATAACAGAGGATTGGATGCTGGATCTTACCAGTCATAAAATTACTTTCGTAGAGGAAAGCTCTTTGTTTTACAACTATTTTGTAAGCAACTATTCTTTACCGTTTACTATTACCATAAGCGAGGATATAGCCATAAAAATGGGACTTATTAGCGAAAACAATATAACAGATTATCAGACATCCTATAAAGGGGTGTTGCAGCAAGATGGGGATTTCAAACCAGCAATACTAGAATTAAACGGTTTTGATGGTAGTAATTTATCGGGATCATTCGTATATGGCAACGAGACTTTACCTTTATTAGAAACTAAACTATCAGATCTGCCTTGGCCAGTAATTACCACAACGGATATAAAAAACCATGCAAAAGAAACTATAAGTAAAGGTTTTCCTGAAGTGATGTACAACTTCCCTATGATTATTGATAGTGAATTTAGCCAAAACACAAGCTATGAAAAATTTGAAGGGCTTATCAATTATTTTGACGGAACTAATTATATACCGAACTATAAAACCATTGTTGATGGGGAGGAAGTTATATTTAATAGAAATGTAATAACTCCATATCCATATATCATGGCTATCTTAAAAATGGCTTTTGAATCTGCTGGACTTTCCTATGGCGGGGATTTTTTTAGTGATCCAAAAAACGAAACCCTGATCTGGGATACTGGTGTTTTTTTAGAACAAAATTACAGTCCATTACCACCAAGTTATCAATTTGCTATTGCAGATAATAATGCCCAAGATGGTAATTTGGTACGTTCGTTTTTTGCAAAAACAATTTTGGTTAATGCTGTAGGTAGTTATACGATTAAAATCCACGTCAATTTTCCAGATTATATTTTGGTAGAAAAGCTCACGGTAATATTTGACAGAAAGGTAATTTACACCAGTACACATAGTAGAGTAGAAAAAATTCTGACTATTAATGTGGAGAGTGCAGCAGATTACGAAAATTTAGTTTTTCAGCTAACTGTAAAGCGATATAATGTAACGGATTCCATCGAAGATATATCTTTATATAATAGTCTTTATTTCTGGTCCAATGATCCGGGCTTAAATGTATTTAAAAATGTTTTTTCGATTGCAGATGTGTTACCGAACATGAAAGTATCTACATTTTTAAATAAGCTGAAGAACTGGAAAAACTTAGATGTAAAAATTAGTAATGACAGTGTTATTATCGATTATGTAGAGCAAAAATTTTTAGAAACTACTTTTAAAGATGAAACCCATTTAGAAGTCGAAAAATATCCTAAAGAATTTAATCAAAATAAAGCGTATAGATTAAAGGATTCTAGATCTACTATTCGTGTTACCAAAGATGGACTTGTTTCTAATCTCACTAGTTATAAGAGTCAAAATATAACATCTATAGATACTGGAGTAGATATTATGAATATCGAAAAGAAAAATTCAATTTTTACTGCTAGACGAAAACAAGATTCTAATTTCAGGATTTTACTTTATGATGGGTTAAAATCTAATCTTCCTGTTGCAGTTTCTAATATTGATGGCCATGATTTTTCATTAACGGATATTTACAATCGTTTTTGGAAAAATTGGCTTCGATTTCGCATTACTTCAGAAACAATAAAAGATAGTTTTTCTTGTGATATTTATGAAAACATCACTACCGAATTAGGAATATACAAATACAATAAAAAGCAACTTATAAAAAAGATTAGTAAACGAAGAGGGAAAGAAGGTACTTGGGACGTAAAAACGGAGAGTGAAACTTTGGGTTAGGGGTATAATTATTAAATAGGTATTAATTTTTCAAAAATATAGGATTTTAGTTTAAATTTAAGTGCTTATTAAAACCTAAACCTAAAATGACCGTATTAGCCAAGCTTTTTTTTCTGGGCATAGAAAAAGAAGTACAAAACGTACAGATAGTATACCAACGTATTATCAACCACAAAACAGGCAGGCCCACTACCGAAGTACAAGGAGGATATTTACAACTAAGTTTTGAATCCAGTAAAGACGATGAAGTTTTTGAATATTACTCAGGCAAGCCATCAGAACGAATACCAGGGGACGAAAGATTTTGTTTTTTAAACCCGGGCGAACTTGTCTTTTACCCTGGCTCTTATGATAATCCACCAGTTAAACGATATACATTTAGTGATGCTACCATCACCAATATTAGGGTAAAGTTTACTGCTACAGGAGAATCCTCTATGACTACCTGTATAACCATATCCCCGGCAATACAAAACTATGGCGCACTATTGGTAAAAAACTGGAACGAGAGCTACCTGCCACAAAGCACAGACAATTATGTGCCGCAAAACGAAGAGGAAGAAAAAAAGGAAGAAGTAAAATGTATAGCTTGGTTAGAGCGGTTAGAAACGTATAAAGGAGAGTTTGGGTTGGATTGGATGCGGGACAATTACAAAGATATTTGTGAGAACTACGAGGAGCTAAAAAAGGAATATGAGCAAATAACCATAGAGGGAGAAACATATTTTGTGCCTTGGCTATCCATGTTCCCCAATCAGGAAAACGTATCCCTTAACTTAAAAGTAAAAATAACAGAAGGCAAACCAAAAAATGACGATGTTATTAAGCTTCCATCCAAAAACGGTATACGTTTTGAGCCTAATGAAGTAAAAATAAAAGATATTCAAAAGGGGGAGGTAACCATTAAAGTATTTTGCGATACCCCTCTAAACAAGGACACAAAAATAGAGTTATTAGATAAAGAAAATCATACGGTTGGCAAGATTACTGTTGTAAAGAATGATGAAGAACTCATTCTGCCAATACAGTTTGTAAAAGTATTAGGGAATGAATCTAATAATACCTATAATGAAAGGACTTTCGATAACTTTGATCAAGAACTAAGTAAAATTGATGATGATTTGTCAAATAAATACTTTAATCAAGCATTGATAATACCTGAAGTACATCTCATAAAAGAAATGATTGTTGATATTAATACTTTTGTAGAAAAGCAAGTTTTAACACTAAAATACAGTCCAGACGGCTCTAAGGGGATACCTAACTATCAAGAAAATTTTGATGATGAATTATATAAACTATATGTTAATAAATGGGGTGAATTTAAAGGGATTATTGTTTTTCTATCTGCAATGCATCAATCTGGAATGGAATTAGGACATGCTAGAATTTTTCCAAGAACAAACAATTTCTGCCTGATTGCGCCAGATTCTATTTGGAATTCATTAGCTATTACTCATGAAGTTGCTCACTCATTAGGGTTATACCATCCATCAACTCCTATTAGTGTTAATGATAAGAATATAAATTTAAAAGAACAACGAATTAAAAAAATAAATGATTATCTAGAAAGCAATAAAGAAGTACCAGATAACGTAAATCTAAAGAGTAAGAATATTTCTTTTGGAGAATATAAAAGAGATCTTATTAAAGAGAAAGAAGAAATAGCGAAAAAGAGAATGGAAAAACTAGAGCATAAACCAAAATATGTTTTTGACTTAGCAAAAACAGAAAACATTATGGATTACAATGGTTATAAGAAAGATAACCTAGTAATCTATAATCCAAAAGGTGAAGGTGTTACATTTTGGAATTGGCAATCAAAAATAATGAGTCAAGAGATAAAATTATATCATGGGAAGTAAAATATTTTTGATTTTATTCGGACTGCTTTTACCTTTTTATGTGGTATCTCAAACAAAAGATAATTTTGGGTATACAGAAATTACTAATGAAGACTATACTAGAATAGTTAAAGAAGGTAAAGAAACAAAACTTGACGGAAAATACTATATAAGGCATAACCCAAAGGGAAAATTACTTGGTATTAGTAAAATAGAATACGTAAGTGGAAAAAGACATGGAGAATGGCTTTTTTTCTTATCACATATAGGAGGTATTGACCTGTCTAATGTAGAAAACTATTCATTTGGAAAAAAGAATGGGTATTATTTTAGCACAGACAATCATACCTATTCTGAACAGGGATACTATAAAAATGGAAAAAAACATGGAGAATGGAACACAAAAAAAAATAACGGAATTGGCTATTTAGTTACCATAAGAGAGCATTATAAAAATGGAAAAAAACATGGAGCTTATAACTTAAAAGAAAATTCTGATGGAAATATTTCTATCACTACTGGAAAATATAAGAAGGATAAAAAAGAAGGGGTCTGGTTAATAGAAGATACCAGTATAGGACAAGTAACAAAAGAGGTTTATAAAGATGGGGTGTTAATTAAATAAACGCGGAGTATAATGCAGAAAGAAGTAACTAAATATTATACTTAAGATAGAGATGAGAATAGCACTTCTGATTTTTATAGCAGCATTATTTTTGGATTCATGTAAAACCAAAAAAGCTATAGACCCACCACCTATTCAAGAAATTGCTGACCCAATCACTCATCAAAATAGACCATTGGGTAAAGAAATTGTTTTTGGCAAAGTGATTTATGATGATTCTTTATCAACTGATCTTGTTGCAATAAAACTTACGGTAAATGATTCTATTTGTGTTAATACTTACGGAGATTTTGAGGGTTTCTTTTCTGTAAACTACAATCCTTCTTTGATGAATGAGAATAGTTACTTTGAGTTTATATTTCGAAATTATACATTAAAAAAAATCCCTTTTATTAATTTCCCTAAAGATGGAAATGTTTTCTTAGACAAAAAAGGCGAATTAGTAACTTATAATGAATATAGAACTTTTTATGAAAAAATAAGGAGCTGCACAAGGTAGATTAAAAAACAGAGATTAAGACAAGAGAGTAATTGAAATACATAGAGCCTCAATAAGGTTATGAATTTAATAAGCCAATTAAGTAAAATAAAAAGAACAAAATACTAAAAAACGTATGAGTATAAATTGGAAAAGTATAAATAATAATCTTCCAGAAAACAGAAATGATGTATCAGAAGATCTTAGTAAAGAGTTTTTAGTGTTTACTGAAAATGGTAAAGTTTCAAACGCATTAAGGGTATATAGTGGTATAAGTCTCCAGTATAAATGGCTTTATAGTGAAGATGATGATAAAATAACACATTGGAGTGAATTTAATAAGCCGACAAATGACTCTTTAGAAAACGAAAAAGATTAGGTAAATCATGTTTATAAAAAAAATAAAAACAAAGATTTAAAAAAGCATTACTTACCACAAAAATTACCACTAAAATACTGAAAACCTGTTAATCAGTAGCTTATATGTGTAAAAGTGCCCAGAGCGGGAGTCGAACCCGCACGCCCTAATGGACACATGGCCCTCAACCATGCCTGTCTACCAGTTCCAGCACCTGGGCAGCTTATATTTTTACAAGATAGTATAAAAACAAAAAAGTACCGTATAAAATACGGTACTTTTTAGTGACCGGGCTGGGGCTCGAACCCAGGACCCTCTCCTTAAAAGGGAGATGCTCTACCAACTGAGCTACCAGGTCATAGAAAAATTGTATACATAATAAAATAAGAACTAAATAGATAATTTTAAAAGCATCATAGCTATTTATCTCTTAGTGACCGGGCTGGGGCTCGAACCCAGGACCCTCTCCTTAAAAGGGAGATGCT
>CAYGUC010000003.1:0-42454 GCA_964353005.1 uncultured Flavobacteriaceae bacterium
GCAGTTACTATTACTACGTTAGGCACCCCTGCTTGTGCAGGGATCAATAGTTACCCGTATAGCGAAAGTTTTGAAACTAACTTAGGGGTTTGGACTAATGCTACTGGTGATGATATAGAATGGACAAGAGACTCTGGGGGAACACCTTCTACTGGTACAGGACCTTCTACAGGACAAGATGGATCTTTTTATTTGTATACCGAAGCATCTACTAATGTAACCCCAGCAGGAAGCCCCAATAAAATTGCATTGCTAAACAGTCCTTGCATTGATCTTAGTAGTGTTCCTAATGCATCTTTAGATTTTGGATATCATATGCTAGGTGCTAATATGGGATCTTTACAAGTATTGGTAAGCACTGATAATGGAGCAAGCTATACTTCTGTATGGTCACAAAACGGAAGCCAAGGAAATGTTTGGAACCAAGCTAGTGTTGCACTTACTGCTTATGCTGGTTCTGTAATCCAGTTACAGTTTAAAGCTACTACAGGATCCGGGTGGAGTAGTGATATCGCTATTGATAATATAAAAATTATTTCGGTTACCCCAGATACACAAGCACCAACAATACCCACAAATTTAATTACCTCTAACATAACTCAAACTACGGTAGATATATCCTGGGCAGCCTCTACAGATAATGTAGGAGTGACAGGATATGAGATATTTCGTGGCACTACCAGTATTGGTACATCTGCTACAACAAGTTTTAATGTAACAGGGCTTACTTCAGAAACAAACTATAGTTTTACTGTGAGAGCAAAAGATGCAGCAGAAAATGCATCTGCAAATAGTACAGCTGTTACTATTACTACATTAGGCACTCCTGCTTGCACAGGGATCAATAATTACCCGTATAGCGAAAGTTTTGAAACTAATCTGGGTGTTTGGACCAACGCTACTGGTGATGATATCGAATGGACCAGAGATTCTGGAGGAACACCTTCTACTGGTACAGGGCCTTCTACAGGACAAGATGGATCTTTTTATTTGTATACCGAAGCATCTACTAATGTAACTCCGCCAGGAAGCCCTAATAAAGTTGCAGTATTAAACAGTCCTTGTATCGATCTTAGCAGTGTTTCTGATGCATCGCTGGATTTTGGATATCATATGCTAGGTGCTAATATGGGGTCTTTACAAGTATCGGTAAGCACCGATAACGGAGCAAGTTATACTTCTGTATGGTCACAAAACGGAAGCCAGGGAAATGTTTGGAACCAAGCTAGTGTTGCGCTTAGCGCTTATGCTGGTTCTGTAATCCAGTTACAATTTAAAGCTACTACAGGATCGGGATGGAGTAGCGATATCGCTATTGACAATATTAAGATTGTTTCTGTTGCTTCTACTATTAGAAATATTACTATGGATACAGAAGACGATCATATTAAGGATAATCTAAGTATTTACCCTAACCCAATAGAATCTGGAGTATTACATATTAAATATGCAAATTATCCAGAAGCACGTAGTTCTGAAGTTCTAATCAGAGATATGTTTGGACGTGTTATTGATAAATTAATTTTTAACTCTAATACAACTACGTATCCTATTGACCGCTTAAATACTGGTGTTTATTTTATAGTAATCAAAACAAGAAAAGGAGAAATAAGCAAAAAGTTTATTAAAAATTAGGAATACTCCCCTTTTAGTTTTTTAGTTTTTTTTTCAAAAGAGGCTGTCTCACCTTAAGATAGCCTCTTTTTTTATTCAAATACTTTTAGAACCACATTTCCTTTTTTTCTACCAGTATCCACATACTTATGCGCATCAACTACCTCTTCAAAAGGAAACACTTTGTCAATTACAGGTTTCAATTTTCGTTTTTCAAATAGTTCTTTAAGAAACTCTAATTGCTGTTGTGATTCTTTTGCATATTCAAATCCTCCAACTGTCTTGTACACTCCTCCTAATTTCAGCAGATGCTTGATTTGTTTCTTTGTAGTATTTCCTACAGCATCAAATACCATATCATATTTTTCCTTTTGCTGGGTAAAATCTTCTTTATCATATAGTATAATTTTAGACGCACCTAAGCTATCTGCCAAAGACGCACCTTTAGAACCACATACAATAGTAACAACAGCTCCATAATACCGAGCTATCTGAACAGCTGAAACCCCTACTGAACCGGTAGCTCCAATAATTAAAATACTTGGTTTTGATTTTTTGAATATTTTTGATTTCTCTAAAAAATAGATTGCTGTTTGCCCGCCAAATATAATTGAAACCGCTTCTTCAAAAGTAGCATTATCGGGCATGTAACAAATTTTACTATTCTCTTTAACGGTAATATATTCAGCATAGGTTCCAAAATTAAAACCTGTCATACCAAAAACCTTATCCCCTGCTTTAAACCCGTATACTTTACTACCAACACTTTCTATAATCCCCGAATAAACAGTTCCTAAGATAGGCTTTCTGGGTTTTGAAAACCCTAAAACTACTTGCATAATTACTTTCATAAAACCTTTTGCCACAAGCCCCCTAACTCTTACATCTCCTGAGTTGATTGCGGTTGCAAATATTTTAATGAGTAATTCTTTGTCTTTGGGTATCGGTTTTTCAATGTTTTGTATTTGTAAAACTTCGGGAGAGCCGTATTTTTCGCAAACAACTGCTTTCATTTTTTTACTTAATTTCATTTTAATACATTACTAAAAGATGGAATAAAATTAAGCTACAATAAAGTTGAATATCGTTAACTTAAGTTAAGAAATAAAACTTGGTTTGTTCATTTTTTAAGAATCCTTGCCCGCAACCTGCTTAAAGATTGAGGTGTAATCCCCAAATAACTAGCTAATTGATTTTGTGACACACGTTGAACAAGTTCGGGTCTTTTATCCAGCAGATTTATATATCGTTGTTCGGGAGAGGAGAACTTAAATTCATCAAAATTTCTTTTTTCATTTGCCAAATATTCCTCGGTCATAATTCTGCAAAGAGTTTCAAACTTGGGAAATTTGTTAAACATTTCTAGCTCCATTTCTGTATTGGAAACAGATAGTATAGAATCTTCTATACATGAAATATAATATTCAGACGAGGTTTCACTAACCGTACAGAGCGGTGTTAGAGCCTCCATTTCTGTATAGAAATCTGTCGTTTTTTCTTCTCCATCTATTATATAATACGTTCTGATACACCCTTTTAAAACAAAGTAGCTATTTGTCGATTTTTCTCCTTCTCTCAACAAAATAGTTCCTTTTTTTACATTACGAAAAATATCCAAAGAAACTATGACCTGCTTTTCCTCTTCTGTAAGAGATACATATTTTGAAATAAAGTCAAATAATTCTTGCATTTGAATATATAGTAGTGTGTTTCTACACTTTCCTTCAACATTTATTGTATTAAACAAACAAAGTAGTGTTTATCCTGAACACTCGACGTAGGTAACAGTGTCCCTATCATAATAAGGCTCTTGTTGTACAAATCTACATACTTAAGTTGGGATATTCAATATATGTGAATAGATCCAGATTCTGTTTTTTTACCTTATTCAACCAATTTATACAAAAACTCATAATCAGGCTTGTTCTGTAGCATTGGCAGTATAGGAAATATTTTGCAAGTCTTTTCTGAAAAACAATTTGTTTATTAGATTTAAACCAGGACGATCTGCTACTATTACAAATAAAGGAATTAAGGCATGTGGTAGTCTTATTAGCACCTCCCAGGTCCATTGACTAAAAGTATTTCCTAAGAAGTCCACATGAAAATGCCCTACCAAACGTGCAATAGCAGTAAGTCCTCCCCAAACAAATGCATACACTAAAGCTGCGTAGGAAATTCTGGGGATAAAAATAGCTATTGCTATTACAAAATCGAGTATTCCTGCTATTTTAAGAAGCAAATGTGCACTTGGTTCGTTTATAGGCAATGAATTTAAGGTCATATCAATAAAACTACCTGGTCTTGGATAGTATCCTACAGCGTATAAACCATGACAACTAAAGGTTAGTGCAATTGCAATTAGCGCGAGTAAACGTATTTTTTTAAACTCAACAGTAGTAAATAAAACTAAGTATAGTAATACTGGGCTTAAAAACTGAATAGTATATTCAAAAAACTGTCCTACATGAAAAAATTTTTCTTTGCAATATAAAAGTGCCAAAATAAAAAGCCCAACACTTCCTCCTATTAAAAAAAGTTTACCTAGTTTTTTCATATTTGGTTTTATAAATAGCGTAGCAATAGCACACAAAAGGTAAAACACTCCTATTGTTTTTATAGAAAATGAAATTGTACTTGCTGCAGAAAGACTAGTTACATACTCATTCCAGGTCACTCCAAAAACGTTTTCAACTACACCTTTTAGGATACCTTCATCCCATAAAAAAGTTCGATACGGAGCATCCCAAACAATGTGTTGATAGGCCCTGCCTATAAAAATCAAAAAGGTAGATAATTTTAATATTGTAATTAATTGTTGTTCTGAGTTAGAAGATTGTGCCATGGAGTTTGTGTGTTTAATTAAATAGCTGTTAAAAATAAGAAAAAAAAGCTTTTTATTAGTCTTTAACTACCCATAAAACGGGTTAAAAAATTATGTTAACAAGAAACGCATCTATCTAGAAACTAGTTTATTTATAAATTATTTTATAGACAACATATAAATTTTAATTTATAGATTTAAATTATATAATCGACATAAGACTATTTACTAAATTGAGTTATTTTAATCATTACCTATTTTTTCTATAATAGACACAAAATGAGATCTATTTGCTATAAAATCCAATTCTGACACATCTATAACTCTTACATTAAATTCTGATTGAGATTTTATAAATTGCAGATACCCTTTATTAATTTTATCCAGATACTCTGCAGGTATTTTTTGTTCATAATCTCTCCCTCTCTTTTTTATATTTTGCAAAAGACGCTCTGTATTTTGATAGAGATACACATACAGACCTGGTTTTGCTAAATTTTTGCACATAAGATCAAAGACTTTTTTGTACAACATAAATTCATCAGATTGTAAAGTAACTTTAGCAAAAATCAAAGATTTAAATACATCATAGTCACTCACCACAAAATCTTTAAATAAATCAAATTGCGAAATATCTTCTTGTAACCTTTGATAACGATCTGCAAGAAAAGACATTTCTAAAGGAAAAGCATAACGCTCCATATCCTCATAAAATTTTGGCAAAAAAGGATTGTCGGCAAAGCGTTCCAGAATAAGTTTTGCATTAAACTCTTTAGCTATTAACTGTGCTAAACTGGTCTTACCAGCACCTATATTGCCTTCTATTGTAAGATACTGAAATCGAGATAAGTTATAAGCATCTTTAGGAAATATCATTTTATCTTTAAGTCGTGTGATTTTAGAATTATCCGAAGTTATTTCCAGTATTTTTTTTACAGTTTTTTTTAGTTTTGGATGCACAACATCCCCTGCAATCTCTGCCAAGGGTTCTAGTACAAATTTTCGATCTTGCATGGCTGGATGAGGCAGCATAAGTTTTTTAGTTTCTATAATTCCTTCTGAGGAAAAAATAATATCTAAATCGATTGTTCTTGCTTCATATCCATTGCCATCCGTTCTTTTACGACCTAATACGTTTTCAATTTCTAGTAAAGCATCCAACACTTCAACCCCAGACATATTAGTTTGTACCGCAATACATATATTATAAAAATCATTACTATTAAACCCCCATGCTGGTGTTTGATAAACACTGGATATCAAAACTATATCTCCAATCGTTTTGTATATTTCGTTAACTGCTTTTTGAATAAAATCTAAGCGATTTCCTATATTACTTCCTAAAGAAATATGTAAAAGATTGGGTGTTTTCAAGATTGAAAATTTATATTTTGACAAGAACTCCTTAATTTTAAGAGCAAATTAAACAAAACAAAAGCACTTCACCTTATTTTTGCATGAACTATTATCAACTATTATTTTGAACGAAATTACACTATCCCTTAAAGACAAACGTATTGCTTATAAGATATATCTTATTCTAGGTGCTCTTTTTATATCCTCTTTAGTAGTATCAAACCTGATATTTCAAAAATTCTTCTATTGGGATTTTTTTGGGATATATACTTTTGAAATTTCTGTTGGTATCTTACCATACCCTATTACTTTTTTGATTACCGATATTATAAGTGAGGTTTTTGGAAAAAGAAAAGCAAACCAAATTGTTACTGCTGGTATTTTTGCTTCATTCTTTGGACTACTTATTGTTTTCGTTTCTTCAAGAGTTCCTGCAACTATATGGTCTCCTATAAACGATCAGCTATTTAATGAAGTTTTTGGTGCAACTGCAATTGCAGTACTGGCTTCGATGATGGCATATCTATTTGCACAATATATAGATATTCAGGTTTTTCATTTCTGGAAACGGATTACCAAAGGAAAACATCTATGGTTACGAAATAATTTTTCTACTTTTTCTTCTCAGTTTATAGATACTTTAACAGTTCTTTTACTACTATGCTCTTTTAACATATTAAACTGGGATCGATTTGGGATATTACTATTAAATGGTTTTTTATTTAAAGTATTAGTAGCTGCTTTAGATACACCTTTTTTATACCTATGTGTATACCTAATGAGAAAACGATTTAAATTAAAAGAAGGAGAAGAATTAGCTTTAGAAATTTAAAATCTAACAAATAGTTAACTTAAAAAATGTAACACCTATCTTTGTATATCGTTACTTTATCTTAAAGCTATTTTATGATGAAATAAACAGAATTAATAAATTTGAAATCACCTACAACTATTTGTATAAAGTATAGATAGGCCTTCATAAACGCAAGTTTTATTATTTAAAAACAATATATAAACAGATGAAAAAAGTCCTCAAAATTCTTGGTATTTTTATATTAATACTTATTATAGCTATTATTTCTATCCCATTTTTGTTTAAAGGAACCATACAGGATAAAGTACGCTACCTTGTAAACGAGCATGTAAATGCAAAAGTTGATTTTGCAAACATAGACATAAGTCTTATTAGAAGTTTCCCACAAGCATCTGTAATAATCGATGATTTTTCTATCATTAATCATGCTCCCTTTGAAGGAGACACTTTGGCTTATTCCAAAAGGATTGCTCTGGATATGTCTGTAAAAGAATTATTTAAAAATGCATCTGAACCTATTAGCGTAAAAGAAATAATTATTGACGAGGCTAATATTGCTATTAAAACGGACTCTTTAGGGAATTCTAATATAGATATTACTAAAAAACAAGACAATACAGAAATACCGAAAGAAGACGAAAAAAGCGGTTCATTTAGTTTTGCATTAAATCACTACGAAATAAATAACAGTAAAATATTATTTAAAGATGATCTAAGCAAGACTATACTATCTATGACAGGACTTAATCATAGCGGAGACGGATCCGTATCTGGAGAAAAAATAATTCTAGACACAAAAACCAATACCGAAGCATCATTTAGCCTTGATAACACTAAATACTTAAATAAAAACAAATTAAATCTTGATGCTCAAATAGAATTAGATCTTAAAAATCAAAAATATTCTTTTAAAGAAAACAAAGCGTTAATCAATCGATTGCCACTTGAATTTTCGGGATATGTGCAATTGTTTGAAAAATATACAGATGTAGATCTAAGCTTTACAACCCCATCCTCTGATTTCAAGAATTTTTTGGCAGTGATTCCCGAAGCGTATGTTAAAAACCTAGATGGAATACAAACCAGTGGAGACTTTTCAATTGATGGTATTATTAAAGGAAAATCAGACGATACGTATATCCCTAAAATGGATATTAAGATTGTCTCTAACAATGCTTCTTTTCAATACCCTGATTTACCAAAAGGAGTTAAGAATATCAATATAAACACACAAATCAAAAATGATACTGGATTGGTAGACGACACCTATGTTAATATTGATAATTTAACTTTTAAAATAGATCAGGATTCCTTTGCAGCAAAGGGTAGTTTAAAAAACCTCACAAAAAACATGATAGTGAGCATGATGTTAAAAGGCACGTTAAACTTAGCGAATTTAAATCAGGCATATCCTTTGCAACTTGAAGAAAAATTAAATGGTATTGTTAAAGCAGATATCCAAACTAGTTTTGATATGCAATCTTTAGAAAAAGAGGAGTATCAGAATATAAAAAGCTCAGGAACCGCTAGCATATCTAAATTTACATACGCTTCTACAGACACCCCAAATGAAATAAAAATAGAAAGTGCTAATGTGAGTTTTAATCCAGGAACTATCACATTAGACAAAATGCAGGCAACCACAGGTCGATCGGATCTTAATGCCACAGGAACTATTCAAAACCTTATGGGGTTTCTATTTGCGAAACAAGATCTAAAAGGAAATTTTGATGTTAATTCTAATGTTTTTGCAGTGGATGATTTTATGGTCAGTGAAGAAGAATCTGAGGAAAAGGTAGCGAGTTCTGACACTAAAAAGACTACAGATGATGAAACTATGCGAATTCCTTCATTTTTAGATGCTACATTAAACTTTAATTCTAAAAAAGTGTATTATGACAACCTAGAATTAGAAAATACCAAAGGAACTGTAAAAATAAAAGAAGAAACCGCTTTTTTAGAAAATGTAAGTTCTACTATTTTTGATGGTGGTATTGCACTTAACGGTAATGTTTCTACCAAAAACAAAGTCCCTACTTTTGATATGGCTTTGGATTTAAGGAAAATAGATATTGTAAAATCTTTTAACAATCTGGATTTAATAAAAAATCTTGCTCCTATTGCAAAAGCACTTACAGGAAATCTCAATACTACCGTAAAATTAAATGGTAATTTAAATGAAAATCTTATCCCTGTTTTAACCTCTTTAAAAGGAGAAGCCCTTGCCGAAATTTTAAATGCACAGGTTTCTACAACTAAAACACCTTTTTTATCTAAATTAGATAACCAACTTAACTTCATAGATATAGATCAATTAAACTTAAAAGAAATTAAAACCAATCTAAGTTTTAATGATGGAAAAGTAAATGTAAAACCTTTTGAATTTGATGTAAAAGGAATAAAGATTACCGCTGGAGGGGAGCATGGGTTTGATCAAAACATGAATTATACTATCAAACTTGATGTTCCTGCTAAATATTTAGGAAACGAGGTAAGTAATCTAATGTCTCAACTGGATCAAAAAGAAGCTAATGCAATGACTGTTGGTATACCCGTAGGTATCTCTGGAAATTTCGCAAATCCAAAAATAGACCTAAATCCAGGTCAAGCAATAAAGCAGCTTACCCAACAAATAGTTGAAAAACAAAAACAAAAAGTTAAAGGTGAAATAAAAGATAAAGGCACAGAAATTTTATCGGATCTGCTAGGGTCTAAAAAAGCAAAAGACTCGACTAAAACAAATACTGAAGAAAACTTAAAAGATACTGCAAAAGATATTCTGGGTGGTTTTTTTGGTAAGAAAAAGAAAAAAGATTCTACTAAAACAAATAAATAAACAGCACATTTATAACTGTTTGTTCTAAACATAACCAAAAAGCACTATTTATGCAAATAGTGCTTTTTGGTTATACCCCCATCTATTACAATAAATTTAGTAAAATCAGGTTAACAATTTAGTAATCTATGACCTACAATAAAAGTATGCATATAGTCATAATTTTAACCTCAACATTAAATCCCCTTAAGCGATGAAACTAAACATTATTCTACTAACTATTTGTTATTGCCTTTGTTTTACATCTTATTCACAGACAAAAATTGATGATAATCAAATGACCTGGACTAAAGGATGGACAAATTTTGACCCTAACAACAAAGAATATCCTGAACCAGAAGAAATACTTCCTAACATTATTGATTATGATTTATACCTTAAAAATGATGTGACTTATTTATTGTCTGGAAATGTATATGTAACCAACAATGCTACTTTAACCATACAAGAAGGTACTGTTGTACGGTGCGATGCCAAAAACGAAGCTAGTTTAATTGTTACAAAAGGAGCAAGATTACTTGCAAATGGAACTAAAGGATACCCTATAGTATTTACTTCAAACAATCCAAAAAAAACTAGAAAGTCTGGAGATTGGGGAGGTATTATAATCGCAGGATCCGGAAAAATAAATTCTCCCGCCATTTCTAAAGTAATAGAAGGAAATTTTTTACCTCAATATTCATTATATGGAGGAGTAGAAGAAGATGAACTAACAACGATAATGACTTATGTTCGAATCGAATTTGCTGGAAAAAAAATCAACCAATCTAAAGAATTAAACGGCTTATCTCTTTATGCACTAGGAAATAAATCTATCCTAAACCATATTATGATAAGCTTCTCATCAGATGATTCTTTTGAGTGTTTTGGAGGAAATGCAAATATGTATAATCTCATTTCCTATAAAGCAAAAGACGATGATTATGATTTTACTTTAGGATACAAAGGGGAGTTAAACAATATTTTGGCAATCAGACATCCTTACATAAGTGACATAAGCGGTTCTTTTGCTATTGAAGCAGATGGTTATGATAAAAAAGAAGGATTTCTTATCCAAGAATCTTTATCTAGCATATTCATTAAAAATGCCACTCTAATAAACTTATCTGATCAAAGTAATTATCAACATACCACTGCGGCAATTTCTTCTAAAAACTTAGCAAATCTTACTATTATTGACTCCAGAATATCTGGATTTGCAAATGTTGTTAAATTCGATAAAACCTACAAATCCTATTCAGATCTTCAAAAATGTTTCTCTTTAGAAAATAGTGTATTTAATGTTCATAGCAAGACCGTTATAACAAAACACGAATCTAAAATAAATGGAGATCAAATACTTAAATACAATATGTATACAAATAATTTTAGAAATGCAGATGATTTATTCACCGATCCTTTCAATGAAAAAACTCCAAAGTTTACTTTAAAAGAGTCTGAAAATTATACTGTAATGCAATAAATTTAAATTTATTTAATAAAAATCATTCTAACAATGAAATTACTTAGCACACTTTTCTTCTCTCTTTTTTTAATATGTATTAGTTCTGCTCAAAGTCAAAAAAACATTTTTTTTGATCAAAAAAAATTAATTAATAAATTTCATACCATAGATGAATTAGAGAGTTTAAAAAAAGGCGATCTAATACAACTTTACATAGAACGAATTAACGAAATCACTATTGTCATACCGTATTTGGCTTTAACAAATGAAGCAGGAGTTAAATTATCAGATATTGGTATTAAAGAAAGCTCAGATCACTTAAAATCACTTAATAAACATCACAACTCAACTACTGGAGCCCTTGAAAGTACAAAAGAAGTTATTTCTGAATTTATACCTTATGCAGATACAGAAAATATAGTCTGGGCTATTTTATATTTTGAAGAGGTCATTAAAAAGATTAGAATAGGTGCTAATGGAAATTTTTAAATCCCCTTTACCTAATTAAATATCGTTTGATAATTTTTTTGAAAAAATCAGCTTTGTATGTAGCTGATTTTTTTTTGCATTAGTCACATATTCAAAAACAGAAAAAATATTTTGCAGAAAATGCAATTCATCGATTTTTTTTTCGTTTTCAACAAGTATTTCAATAGAAATACCCTTGCAATAAAGATTTAAAACACTGGGGGAAAAAACCCTTTTTTTACAAAAAAAGATTCAAATCTTTTAAAATATTTATCCAATCAAAAAAAATAACAAAAATTGTAAATTCATGAATAACAATTATTTAGAATGCAGGTTTGTAGGAATTTTAATCACAATGTTATACTAATTTAAGTTAAAACATCGACAAACGTACAAAGTTTACGGTAAATACGTAACCGACTTTACCTAAACTCTTTTATCTTAGTAATCCCAAAATTGGTAGAAAGAAATTTCCTCCAAAGAGTTTAACCCCAAAATAAACTACTATTATGAAAAGATGTTCTCTACTAACAGCTTTTATTATACTGCTAAATTTTAATTTCGCATTAACTACTGCTCAAGATTTTAATGAAAATAACGACAGATGGCTTAAAGGATGGACAGATTTTGCTCCTAACAATACTGGTTATCCAGAAGCTGAAGAGAAATTACCAAATATAATATCAAATCACACCTACTTAAGAAACGATATTGTTTACTTAATGTCTGGAAATGTTTATGTAACCGATGGTGCATCCCTAACAATACAAGAAGGTACCATAATTAGATGTGATTATGAAAATCCTGCAAATCTAATAATAACTAAAGGAGCAAAATTAGTTGCTGCTGGATCTAAAGCATATCCTATCGTTTTTACGTCAAGTAAAGCATCCAGGTCCAGAAATAGTGGAGATTGGGGAGGTATTATAATTGCTGGATCTGGAAAAGTAAATACTATATCCGGAAGTGGTATAATAGAAGGGGATTTTAACCCAATCTACTCAGTATATGGAGGAAATCAAATAGATGAAGAAACTACAATATTGAGATATGTAAGAATCGAGTTTTCTGGAAATATTTCTAAAAAAGGCATAGCATCTAACGGATTATCATTGTATGGTATAGGAACGTCTTCTATTGTAGAAGATATTATGGTTAGTTACTCTGGAAATGATGCATATAACATTCGTGGAGGTAAAAACAATATAAGTAAATTAATTTCTTTCAAGTCACAAGGAGATGATTATCAAATTTCTGAAGGGTTTAAGGGTAACTTAAATAACATTCTTGCTATTAGACACCCATACATAAACAGCCCACAAGGCTCTTATGCTATTAATTTAGATGGATTTAATGAAGATACTGGATTTATAAAGCCAAGCGCCGTAACCGATGTTACCATAACTAATGCCAACCTCGTAAACCTGTCCGACAAAACTAATTATCAACATACAACCGCAGCAATATCCGCTTCTAATTCTGCAATTACTTATATACATAATTCTAAAATATCTGGTTTTTCTGACGTAGTTAAATTTGATAATTCATATACATCTTTAGCCGTAATTCAAAAAGCTTTTATGATGGATAATAGCTTTTTTAACATTCATGGTAAAGGTATTGACTCAAATAATCAAACAATTAACGGAACTTTGGATATCTTAAAATACAATAGATTTACTGAAAAATTTGTTAGTGTAAATGATTTATTTAGTGACCCAAATAGTATTATTGCCCCAAAATTTCAATTAAAAAGATCTTTAAACAATTATATGGTAATGCAATAAATTTTTAGCCTGATTTATAAAAAAAAATCATTTTAACTTAAAAAAGTATACTATAAACATTATGTCAAAAATAGTAATCAATTTTATATTCATTGTTTTCATTACAATAAGTCCAACATTTGCTCAAGAGTCAACAGATGCAATATTTTTTACACAAAGAGATCAAATTAATAAATTTCACACTATCAGTGAATTACAAGATTTAAAAAAAGGAGATCTTGTAAAATTATATCAGGACAGAGTTGAAGAAATAATGATTATACTCCCCTTTTTATCTTTAGTTAATGAACCAGGAGTTAGACTTAATGACATTGGCATTAAGGAAGATTCAAGACATGTTAAAATACTTAGAAACAATACCCAGTCTACTCAAAAAAACTTAGAAACAACTAAACAAACCATAGAAGAATTAGTACCATATGCCGATACAGAAAAAATCATTTGGACCATTCTTTATTTTGAAGAAGTGATCAAAAAAATGAGAATCGGGATCAATGGCAATTTTTAAAAAGTTAATTTGTAAGTGTTTAAATATTATATTTACTTAGGGTTAGGAGTAACAGTTGTTACTCCTATTTTTTTTCAAATCTTAAGTTTTCACTTGTAAGATTTTTTTATTTGCTACTACTACGTATCTATGACATTATTAATATTATATTTTTTTGCAGGAATTTTTATATCTATTATAGGAGCATTACCTCTGGGAGCGGTTAATATAGCCGTTATTAATACCTCTATAAAAGAAAATATCATAAAAGCATCCTATATAATATTTGCAGCGGGAATAGGTGAAATGTTATTAGTTTTTTTTGCTTTAAATTTTAGTATGGAGTTATCTGCTTTTTTTAAGGATAACCAATGGATACAAATAACTTTTAGTATATTGTTTTTTGGCCTTGGAATATATTTTTTACTTTTTAAAAACAAAAACCAGACACACCAAAATACTGTAAAAACTAGACTTCCTAAATCAAAATTAATCACAGGGTTTTTACTCGCTATATTAAACCCACCTGTGATCCTTTACTGGATTTTATCCATTTCTATAATTAACAAATATGCTTTTGAGCTTACTCCTAAGACTCCTTTGTTTTCTGTTCTTCTTTTTTTCATTGGTGTCTATTTAGGTAAAATCGGAACTTTATATTTTTATAGCCGCTGGGGAAACAAAGTAGGGAAACAAAAAGAAATATCAAAAACAAAAATCTCTAGAGTTATAGGGATTGCATTAGTTGTTATTTCTATTTTTCAAGGTATTAAATTTGTAGTCGGTTAATTTTTTTTCCTTGATATAAAATACTATTTTTTTAAACATTTATACAAGTATTTTTATATTATCCGCTTTATATTTGCCAATTAGCTTAATAAATATATTGTATGGTGATTAAAGAGGACCTCAATTCTAAATTAAGAATATCAAAAGAAGAAATGCAGCAATATGGGTACAAGATTATCGATCATATTGTAAATCATTTCGAAACTCAAAACTCAAAAAAACCAGTAACATTTGCTACTAGAGAAGAAATGGACTCTTTGTTAACAGAGAACATTCCTGAAGATCCCACCCCAGCAAATGAGGTTTTGGATTTTGTAATGAATACTATTATTCCAAACAGCAACATTGTATCCCATCCAAAATCCTATTCGTTTGTACCAGGCCCAAGCAATTATATAAGTGCTATGGCAGATACTATCGCCACGGGGTTTAATATATTTTCTGGTGGGTGGGCTGCTTCTCCTGCCGCTGCAGAATTAGAAATAGTGGTTATGAATTGGTTGCTTAAAATTTTTGGTTTTCCTACAAAAAAAGGAGGTGGTATATTTACCAGCGGTGGATCTATGGCAAATCTCACCGCATTAGTAACTGCAAGAAGAATAAAATGTGGAGATGATTTTTCGAAAGCAATAATTTATTTATCAGATCAGGCACATTCCTCTAATATTAAAGCTATAAAAGTAATTGGCTTTAAAAAAGAACAGATTAGGATTATCCCAACAGATATAGAATTTAAAGTTGCTTTAAATAAGTTAAAAAACGTAATCGCAAAAGATCGTCTTGAAGGTCTACAACCTTTTTGTTTTATTGCTTCTGCAGGAACCACAAATACAGGAACAGTAGATCCTTTAAATGAAATTGCAGACATATGTGAGAAAGAAAACTTATGGATGCATATAGATGGCGCATATGGAGGAGCTGCAATTTTATCAAATAAGGGAAAAAAACTTCTAAAAGGTATTGAACGAGCAGATTCATTAACTGTAGATCCTCACAAATGGTTCTATCAGCCTTACGAAATAGGTTGTTTATTAATCAAAGACCATAACTGGCTAAGTAGTACTTTTAGCGAAAAACCAGAATACTTAAGAGATATAGAAGGAAATGAATCTGAAATTAACTTTTATGATCATGGTATCCAATTAACACGACGTTTTCGTGCATTAAAATTTTATATGTCTCTAAAAACATTTGGACTAGCATCCTTTAAAAAAGCAATACAATACAATATAGATCTTGCAGAAGAAACGGAAGAAATTTTAAGAAATAGTATTTATTGGGAAATCACCTCCCCGGCAACGCTAGCGATAATAAATTTTAGATATAATCCTATTGGACACAGCTTATCTGAAAAAGAATTAGATCATATTAACCAAAATATTTCCAAAAAAATAGTAGATTCAAGAGAAGCTTTATTGGTTACTACTGTTTTGCAAAATCAAATTGTATTAAGGATGTGTCTTATAAACCCCAGAACAACTATTGAGGATATAAAAAGTACACTGCAACAATGTGAAGAATACGGAAAAGAAGAAATAGAACTAATTCAAAAAAAAGATATTTAAAAAATCTTTAAATTAACCACATACCCTTCATTATTTCTAACATTAAATACTGTATTGTCTTCAAAAATAAGATATTGTCCTTTTATACCTTTAAGAACACCAGTAAATTCTGGTGTTTTTTCTAGGTTAAGGCTTTTTAATTTATCTGGATATCGTAATACTGGAAAATGAAGCTCTGTTTCTTTTCCATTTTCTATAAAATATTCCTTTACCTCCTCTGGTATAAAACTCTTTAATTTATCCTTAAATTCTATTAAGTCTTCATCTACTATTTCATTCTTAAGCATAGTCCTCCAATTCGTTTTATCAGCTACTTTTTCTTTTAAAGCAACCTCTGTAATACCTGCTAAATATCGATTAGGAACCTCTACAATTTCTATTGCTTCATGAGCTCCCTGATCTATCCATCTAGTAGGTATTTGCGATTTACGGGTTACTCCAACTTTAACATTACTAGAATTAGCTAAATAAACAATATGTGGCTGAAGTTGCGCTTTCTTTTCAAACTCAATATCCCTGTCCTCAATATCTAAATGCGCGGTACTTAACTCTGGTCGCATCACCCAATCCCCTACTTGTGGTTGGTTATAAAAATCATCATAGCAATATCCTTGTCTAAATATTTTTTTGTTTTTTCCACAACCAAGGCATTGATACTTCACAAATTCTATCTTAATTTTTTTATCCAACAATTGATTTATATGTATAAAGTCAGATTCAAAAATTAGATAATATTGAATAGGTTCTCCTAATTCTGTCTGCATTTTTGTAAGTACTCCTGTATATTGCATAAAAAATTCGTTATATCACTATAGTATAAGAAGAATGTGATTATTTTTATTATTTTAGTTTTTAATTCACACTTGCCAAAAATAGTACGTCTCGATTTTATAATAAAAATGAGTATTTTCTATTTTTGGTTAAATATACATCAAAAAATGCCAATCCCATTAGTTAATTCTATAGCCAGCTGGTTTCTTAAAAAGCGTTTTCATCAAATGGAACTATTCCTCAAATATCCAAATGAGGTTCAGCTAGAGTTATTACATGTACTACTGGAAACAGCGAAAAACACTGAATTCGGGAAAAACTATGATTTTGCTACGATAAGCAATTATGAAACTTTTAAAGAACGTGTTCCTATAAGATCTTATGAGGATTATGAAGCGATGATAGAAAGAAGTCGCCTGGGAGAGCATAACATTTTTTGGCCTACGCCTATTAAGTGGTTTGCTAAATCTAGCGGTACTACTAGTGCTAAAAGTAAATTTATACCAGTTAGTGAAGAATCTTTGGAAGACTGTCATTTTGCTGCTGGCAAAGATCTATTATGTATGTATCTTAATAATAACGAAAATTCGAAATTATTTACAGGGAAAAGCCTTCGACTTGGAGGAAGCAAAGAGCTTTATAAGGAGAATGGAACCTCCTATGGCGACCTTTCTGCAATTATAATTGATAATATGCCATTTTGGGCAGAGTATAGCTCTACACCAAATAATGAAGTTTCATTAATGAGTGATTGGGAATACAAGATGAAGGCTATCGTTAATGAAACTATTCAAGAAAATGTAACAAGTTTGGCAGGTGTTCCCTCTTGGATGCTTGTTTTACTTAATCAGGTTTTAGAAACAACTGGAAGCGAAAACCTATTTAAAATATGGAATAATCTTGAAGTATATTTTCACGGAGGAGTAAACTTTGAACCTTATAAAGATCAATATCAAAAAATTCTACCTGAAAGCTCTTTTAAATATTATGAAATATACAATGCTTCTGAAGGCTTTTTTGCAATTCAGGATCATAACGATTCTTCAGAGCTATTGTTGATGTTAGATTATGGGATTTTTTATGAATTTATTCCTATGGACACGTATGACTCAGGTAATGAAAAGGTCATCCCATTAAGTGAAGTAGAAATCGATAAAAATTATGCTATAATTATTACTACCAATGCAGGATTATGGCGATATAAAATTGGGGATACTGTACGCTTCACCTCTACAAGCCCCTATAGGATAAAAGTTTCGGGAAGAACGAAACATCACATTAATGTTTTTGGAGAAGAACTTATCATAGAAAATGCCGAAGAAGCTCTTAGAAAAACTATTCAAACAACCAATACCGAAATCATAGATTACACTGTAGCTCCTATTTTTATGAAAGGAAAAGAAAAAGGCGCACATGAATGGGTTATAGAATTTAAAAAACATCCAGAAGACATTAACGAATTTACAAATGTTCTGGATCAAAACTTACAACAAGTAAATAGTGATTATGAAGCAAAAAGGTATTGCAACACAACACTTAACCTTCCTCAAATACGTATAGCTAGACCAAATCTTTTTTACGACTGGCTTAAGAAAAATGACAAATTAGGAGGCCAGCATAAAATACCCAGATTATCTAATCAACGAACCTATATTGAAGAACTTATTAGCTTAAACAAAACTAGTTCTTATTCCTCACAATAAAAGATCTCAAAAACACCTTATCTGGTCTTTTATTATAAATAATCGAGTAACAAATCATATATTTTTACGGTTAAACCATAAAAATATTATGTAAGAATTGTCTTTTTTAACAAAAAAAGAAGTATTTCATCGTTCAAAAAAAGCGTTTAATCTAAAAGACATAAAATCATTTCCTAGCGTCTAATTTTCATATTAAATTTGTAACCAGATAGTTATAAATTCATTAAATCCCCAAAATATGAAAACCACGATATCTTGCTTTATTTTATTGTTCTTCTTTACAGGGATCAACGCACAAGAAATCAAAATAACAAATCCTGAAACTACAACTAACGAAATTGCACTTACAAGTAGTGATGAAAATACAGATCCTTCTTTACTTACTGAAGTAAAAAAAGAACAAACAGTAGAAGATAATGCTTGTTATAGCGAAATATCCAAAATCACATTTTATGAAGCTTTAATTAAGCAAAATGGATTTGAAATATCTCTTGACGATAAAACTCTTGATCTTAAAAATACAGAAAACATCCTTTCTAATTTATAAGACTTAAAAATCATATATAAAAAGTTGAAAATTAGCTAATACATTACCCATAAAAAAAAACACCTTTATTCAATTGAATAAAGGTGTTTTTTTTTATGGGTTTGTTAGTATTTAAGAAACAGCTTTGAGTTTTTTAATCGTAGACTTATTTAGTTTCTTTTCTGTGTAATCTTTATCGACTGTAAGCTCTGTTTCCTCGCTTTCTGGCAATTCAAACATTGCATCTGTTAAAATCGCTTCACATAAAGATCTAAGACCTCTTGCCCCTAATCTATACTCCATAGCCTTTTCTACAATATAATCTAATGCATCGTCTGTTATAGAGAAATGTATATCATCCATTTCAAACAACTTCTTATATTGCTTAATTATAGCATTTTTAGGATCTGTTAATATAGACCTAAGAGTTTCTTCATCCAGAGGATCCATATAAGAAAGAACGGGTAATCTACCTATGATTTCTGGAATTAAGCCAAAATCTTTTAAATCTCTAGGAATAATATACTGAAGCAGATTATCTTTCTCTATAGCATCTTCGCTTTTAGAGGCACTATATCCAACTGCTTGCATATTTAATCTTTTCTGTATACTTTTTTCTATACCATCAAAAGCTCCACCTGCAATAAAAAGAATGTTTTCTGTATTAACCTCTATAAACTTTTGATCAGGGTGCTTTCTACCCCCTTTTGGCGGAACATTTACTACCGTACCTTCTAATAATTTAAGTAGCGCTTGTTGCACTCCTTCTCCAGAAACATCTCTGGTTATACTAGGATTATCGCTTTTACGTGCTATTTTATCTATCTCATCAATAAACACAATACCTCGTTGTGCTTTTTCCAAATTATAATCTGCTGCTTGAAGAAGTCTTGTAAGAATACTCTCTACATCTTCTCCTACATATCCAGCTTCAGTAAGCACCGTAGCATCTACAATTGCTAAAGGCACATTTAGCATTTTAGCAATAGTTTTTGCCATTAAAGTTTTACCTGTTCCTGTCTGCCCAACCATGATGATATTACTTTTCTGTATTTCTATATCATCCTCTGTTTTTGGCTGCAATAATCTTTTGTAATGATTATATACTGCTACAGACATCACTTTTTTAGTAAACTCTTGCCCTATAACGTATTCATCTAAGAACTTTTTAATCGCCATAGGCTTACGAAGCATTAACTCATTGCTAAGCTCACCTGTTTCTTCGTCTTTAGCTTCTTCTACTACGATCCCATGTGCTTGAACAATACATCGATCACATATATGAGCATCCAATCCAGCTATAAGTAAATTAGTTTCAGGTTTTTTTCTCCCACAAAAAGAGCATTCTAAATCTTCCTTGGCCATAGTTATTTTCGTTTCATTTTCATAAAAATCTTTCTTGCTACACTACAAATTCATATAAAACATAAATATTCTTTCCTTTGATTAGCAAGAAAAACTATATCATTCTCTACTTAAAATTTCATCAATCATACCATATTCTAAAGCTTTATCGGCTTTCATCCAATAATCTCTATCACTATCCTCATAAACCTTGTCATAGGTTTGCCCAGAATGCTTGGCAATAATTTTATATAATTCTTCTTTTAGAATCAAAATTTCACGGGCTGTAATTTCAATATCACTTGCTTGTCCTTGAGCACCACCTAATGGTTGATGAATCATAACTCTACTATGCGGTAATGCAGACCGTTTTCCTGCCTCTCCTGCACACAATAATACAGCACCCATAGATGCAGCCATACCTGTACAAATTGTAGCTACATTTGGTTTTATAAACTGCATAGTATCGTAGATACCTAACCCTGCATAAACACTTCCTCCTGGCGAGTTAAGATAAATCTGAATATCTTTTGTAGAGTCTACACTTTCAAGAAACAATAATTGTGCTTGAACGATATTAGCTACCTGATCATTAATACCTGTTCCCAAAAAAATAATACGATCCATCATCAATCGTGAAAAAACATCAAAAATAGCAATATTCATTTGACGTTCTTCTATTATATTAGGAGTCATACCAACTGGATACATACTGCTAATAATCTGATTGTAATAATTACTATTAATACCTTGATGTTTGGTAGCGTATTTTTCGAATTCTTTTGCGTAATCCATATCTCTATTTTCTGAATTTTTATTGATAAAAAAAGCGTTAACCTAAAGATAGTTTAACGCCCTAAATATAAGTATAAATTCCTTAGTAAATTACAACATTAGTTATTTGTAAACTTCTTTTATAAATTCATCAAAGCTCACTTCTTTCTCTTTAAGCTTCGCATTTTCCTTATAGAAATTCAATAATTTTTTACTCATTAATTGCTCTGACATTCTCTTAACTTCATCCTGATTAGACAGTATTCTAGCAGCAATATCCTCTAGCTCTTTATCTTCTGGAGAATTTTGACCAAATTGAGCCATCTGTGATTTAATTAAATCTTTAGAAAAATCTTTTAATTCGTCAAAAGTTACTTGAAGATTATTATCTGTAATGATTTTACCTTCTATTAATTGATAGCGAAGTCCTTTTTCGCTTTTCTCATATTCGTCTTTTGCCTGATCTTCTGTCAAAGGCTGCTCACCAGTTGCTCGAATCCATTTTTGTAAAAACTCTATAGGAAGTTCAAACTTAGTGTTTTCTAATACATTCTCAGTAATATCATTAAGCAATTGCTGTTCTGATTGCTGTTCGAATTGACGCTCAGCATCTTCTTTAATTCTATCCTTAAGTTCTGTAACTGTTTTAACAGCTCCTGGTCCAAATAATTTATCAAATAGCTCCTGATCTAATTCAGCTAGCTCTTGTGTGTTTATTTCTGAAATTGTAAAAGCTACTTCTATATCAAGATCATGAGCTTCATCATGACTAATTTTTAAAGCATTAATCAAATCATGATCATCATTAAACAATCCTTTTGTTTTTAAAGAGATAACATCTCCTACTTTTGCTCCAATCAATTTATCAAGGTTCTTTTTTCCCTTAATTTTTTCAAGTGCAATTGTAGTTGCATTATCTATCCCTTTTTCTTCATTAACAAAAGAACCTGCAATTAAGTCTTCTTTTTCTACAGCATCCTTAGAAACCAATTTACCATATTGTTTTTGTATGGTTTTAATCTGGTTATCTATCATCTCTTCTGTAGCAACTATTTTATAATGAGTAATAGCTTTTTTCCCGTTAAGATTTACTTCAAATTTTGGTGCTAATCCTAGTTCAAACTCAAAAGAGTAACTATCTGTATCCCAATCAAAATTTTCTTGCTCCTTAGGAAGTGGATTTCCTAAAACATCTAATTTTTCTTCAGTAAGGTATTTATTTAGTGCATCCTGTAATAGCTTGTTAACTTCGTCTACCAAAACGGCTTTTCCATATTGCTTTTTCACAAGCCCCATAGGAACGTGACCTTTTCTAAAACCAGGAATATTAGCATTTTTACGATAGTCTTTAAGGATTTTCTCTACCTTATCACTATAGTCTTCTTTAGCGATATCTACCGTTACCACTGCATTCAATTCGTCTAATTGCTCTTTTGAAATATTCATTATCTCTACGTTTACTACTAAAAATTGGGTTGCAAAAGTAATACTTTTTTACATCACAACAAATTTTTAACTTCCTGAAAAACAGCAAGCGTTACATTAATTTTTATCTTTCTTTAAAATAGAATGCAGTATCGATTGAAATACAGACAACAAAACACTAAAGATCAGCGCCCACAACCAACCATCTACATTAAACCCTGGTATAAAATAATCTGCCAGTAAAATAATTGCTGCATTAATCACCAAAAGAAATAACCCTAAGGTAAGTAATGTAGCAGGTAGTGTCAAAATAACTAATAAAGGCTTTACTATTGCATTTAAGACTGCTAAAACAGCTGCTACAATCAAGGCGCTCCCATAATCATCTACCTCCACACCCGGAAGGATTTTAGCCAAAATAAGTACTGCTAAAGCACTTAAAATAAGTTTGAGTAAAAAATTCATACTTCAAATATAAACTTTATCTTTTTTAATAAAAAAAACCTGCTAAAAAATAGCAGGTTTTAAAACATATTTTTTTAAATATTTTTTTAATTCACTTCGTTACTAGCAGTAACCGTGGCATAATTCCCTATATTTACTCTAGGAAATTTAGCTCCATAAGTTTCTTCAAGAGCTTCAAGCAACGCGTTAGAAACTAATGCATGCCCTCTTGGAGTAGGATGAATTCCATCTAAAGAAAACCCTCCACCAGAAGCAAAAGTTGAAGTAACTACTCCACCATCAAAAGACACACCAGCTCCTGCAACTTGTGATAATAATGATTTTGCACTTACAAACGCTAAGCCATTAGCACTTGCAACAGCTCTAATAGTTGCGTTATAAAAATCTTGTGCTGTTTTTATTGCTGTTTGCTCTTCTGGAGTTAATACATATTTATCTTCTAATGGAAGCGTAAGTCCGCTCACAGACAACTGACCTGCAGTTTCCTGAGGCACACCCATACCAACAAGTTCTGCTACTCTATCCGTATTCACCTTACCTATTACTCCTGAGCTTCTTAGGGTTAATAAATCAGAAGTTTTAGCTTGTCTAGCCTGACCATATTGAGCAGCAATTATTGGAGCCAAAGGACCAAACGTTCCTCCTAAGGCTACCGTAAGACCTGCCGTTATATCCACAAGAGATTCATCTTTTATAACCACAGGACTAGCTGCAGTAGCAGAAAACTGTATTGCTCTTTCTGGAAATCCTAAAGCCGCGAATGCCATATTTAAACCAGCATATGTGCCATTAAGTGTAGGTATTTGTGCAGCAAAACTTGGATCCAAAGGATTTAATGGAGCAAAAGGAACTGTTGTGAAAAATGGAGCTGAAGTTATATTTGGTATATCTAATAAAACACCTTCGGTTCCATTAGCTACAAGTGCCTTTACTAAATCACTATAAACAGATGCAAATACATTATTATTAGTTATGTCATTAGAACCATAAGTAGATGGTACTAAATTTCCTGTAACATTATGATCTTCACCTACCCCACCAGAAGTAGCATAACTAAGAATATCGTTGTTCCCTATCCATAAACTAAAAAATGTAGGTTTTTTAGCTACTGCATCTGCAATAACTGTCGTTTCTGAAGAAGATGCAAATCTTGCAAAATAAGGATTTGCTAAACCTGCTTCTACCCCTGCTACGTTACCATATCCAGGAGCTGCAAGATGATAACTTTTTGCACCTGGCACTCCCATATTATTAAAAGACCCTGTTAATTTATTAGATATATCTGTAGTAGGCTTAGCACCTGTGTATATGGCCGGACCTACTGGCTTACCTTTATCATCAAAAACCAGTACAAATCTATTATCTAAAATCTGAGTTCCTCCTAACAAGGCTCCGCCTGCATTATCTGCCATTAATGGCTGCACGAACTCTCCTCCTCCTGCTAATTTAAATTGCTGAGACAGTATATTTGGATACGAATTTTCTTGTCCTGTAACATATAGTGCTCCATCTGCATAACCAGCCGTAAGAGAATTTCCAAGAGCAACATAATTACTCAAATCTAATTTACCACTTGTAAAAACTTCCGCTTCATCAATTGGGTTATCAAACTCTGGTTCACAAGCTATTATTCCTAATGCCAGAATCGCTAAATATTTTATATTTTTCCTCATCATCTTTATTACATTTTATAAGTTAAACCAAGTCCAGGTGCAAAAGCACTAGATTTATATGTTCCTTCAAAAGGAACTTCCTGCCCATTTTCTTTATAATGATCATAAGAAGCGTCTACCTCTTTAAATCTTAGATAAAAGAACGAAGCATCTATAGCTAACTTAGATGTTATAGCATAACTTAAACCACCAGTAAAGCCATCTGAGTCATTACGTGGTGTTTCTGGAGCAAAAAATCCTTTTTGCACAGGAGATTCATCACGATAATATCCTGCTCTTAAGGTAATCTTATCTGTTGCCTGATATTGTAATCCTAAACGATAAGCAGAAGAGTCTTTATAATTACGAGGGTTTACAGAGTCTGGACCAGTAGGAGTACTTCCAAAATCGATATCCAAAGATTTGTACACTCCCCAGAATTGTCTATTATAATCAAATGCAAAAACCCATTTATTATATTCGTATGATAGTCCCACGGTTAACTCTGAAGGCAAAGGTAAAGCTGCATCAAAAGTAGTAGTCCCATTAGTTAATGGAACTGCTGTAGAATTAGGAAGGTTTGAAAATGTAGCTTCTCCTCCTTCAACTTCCATAATAATTTCGCTTCGGTAATTAAATCCTAAATGTAAATTTTCTGTTGGATTAAACATAGCTCCTACACTCCATCCCCATTTAGTAACACCAGAATCTTCTACAGTAACATTAGAACGATTTCCGTCTATATCTGAAAGTGTTCTACTAAGATTACGATTAAAATTAACCGAACCTATAACATAGATTGGTCCACCTCCAATACTAAAATGATCCGAAATTTTAAACGAAACCACTGGTTGGATATAAATCGCGGCAAGATCGATATTATTTACTAAATGAGATCCTCCCCAATCTGTTGGCCACGTAACCTCACTACCGTATGGCGTATAAACACCAAGACCGACAGACATCCAATCATTTACTCTATAAGAACCGTACAAATTAAGAGGAGTTCCTACAGAATTATCTGTTTCATAAGAAACGCCTAAATCTTCATTCTGAAAGATTACATCAGTAAAAACGCCACTTGCACCAACACTTACATTTAGTTTATTTTCTAAGTATACAAGACCAGCTGGATTAAAGAATACCAGCTCTGCACTATTAACCACTGCTACTCCTGTATGCCCCATGGCCATTGCCCTTTGCCCTTGCACACTAACTCTATATCCACCTGCATATGTGACCAAAGTCACTAAGACGAATAGAACTAATAATAATAGTTTTTTCATAATTAATTTAGAATTGTTTTGTTATTTTAGGATTTTGAAAAAATTGATTACTCAAATTTAATAGAAAATACCAATAATACAACGAAATCATCAAAATATTATGCATACATAGTATTTTTTATCTATTTATTAATAAATTCTAACACTTCTTTCAAAAATTCCTTAGGATTTTCTGCATGTAACCAGTGCCCCGCGTTAGAAATTTCCAAAATTTCAGAGTCTGGAAACTGTTTATTAATTCTTATTTGATCTTCTTCTAGAATATAATTTGATTTTTCACCTCTAAGAAAAAGTGTTTTCCCTAGGTAAACATATTCTTCAGGAAGTTCAAGTCCTATCTCACTTGCGTTGTTAATCAGAGCCTTCAAATTCATTCGTAGCCCAAGCATATTTTTTTCTCTCCAATATAAATTTTTGAGCAAAAACATTCGCACTCCTGCATCAGGAATATATGCTTCTAAAGCCATATCCACATCCCCTCTGGATTTTAACAATTCAAAATTCAAAGAATCTAGCCCATCTAAAATATCCTGATGATGCAGTGGGTAATATTTTGGCCCTATATCTGCAATTATTAAATGACTCAACAATTCTGGATATTTTACAGCAAAAAGCATTGCTGTTTTACCTCCCATAGAGTGTCCTAAAAGGTTAATTTTATCTAACCCATGCGCATCACAGTAAATCTTTAAGTCTTCTGCCAACAAATCATAAGTAAACACTTCGCTATGAGGGCTTCTGCCATGATTACGTTGATCTACCAAATGCACTTGAAACCCTTGATCTGATATTTTTTTTCCTAAAGTTTTCCAGTTATCCCCCATTCCTAAAAAACCATGCAAAATTATGATAGGAAAACCATCTCCAAAAACATTAGCATATAATTTCATGTCGAAAAAATTATTTAAGGCGATTTAAATACATATTAACTACATTTTCAAGTCCCAAATAAATAGACTCACTTATTAAGGCATGACCAATAGAAACCTCTAAAAGACCCGGGATATTTTCTTTAAAAAACTTAATATTATCTAAAGATAAATCATGACCTGCATTAACCCCAAGATTTAAATCTATTGCAAGTTGAGCGCATTTTGTATAGGGTAGTACAGCCTCAGAATTTCCTTTAGCAAATTCTGAAGCAAATTTTTCGGTATACAACTCGATTCTGTCCGCCCCTGTAGTTGCAGCCCCTTCAATTATATCCAAAACAGGATCTACAAATATAGAGGTTCGTATTCCGTTACGTTTAAATTCAGAAATCACTTCTTTTAAAAACCCCATATGCTTTTTTGTATCCCACCCAGCATTACTGGTTATTGCATCTTCTGCATCAGGTACCAGAGTAACCTGTGTAGGCTTAACACCTAATACTAAATCCAAAAATTTAGGAATAGGATTACCTTCTATATTATATTCTGTAACAACAATAGGTTTTAGATCATATGCATCTTGATATCGAATATGTCTCTCATCAGGTCTTGGATGTATGGTTATACCCTGACCTCCAAAATTCTGAATATCCGTAGCTACTTGTATCAAGTTAGGAGTATTTCCTCCTCTAGAATTACGTAACGTTGCTATTTTATTAACATTAACACTTAACTTTGTCATAGTTTTTGATGTCTTTATACTGAAAAAGCAAAAATACAAACTTGAGAACGCCTTGATTGTATATTTTTTGATTATTTTGCATAATGATAGTCCCTTATAAATTATGAAAACAAGTTTATATATTGTTAATGAAATAGAACCTCTTGACTTATCGGTAAAAGTTACTGATGCTCAATTGCTATTTAACGAACTTACCTACACTCATTTCCCTGTCATTAAAGACAATGTTTATCTTGGCTGTGTTTCAGAAACAGATATACGTTGTTTTGAAACAGACAAGACACTAGAGGCGTACCAATATTCTTTAGAAGGTTTTTATACCAGAAGTGATGACAATTGGCTTGATATCCTAGAATCATTTGCTAAAAATAATTCTAACATAATGCCTGTTCTGGATGATCACAACAAATATTTAGGATTTTTTGAGCTAGGCGATATTATTACTTTTTTTAATGAAACTCCTTTTTTAAGTGAGCCAGGAAACATCCTTATTATCGAAAAAGGTATTTTAGATTATTCTTTTAGCGAAATTTCGCAAATAGTTGAATCTAATAACGCAAAAATATTAGGTTTATTTATTTCTAAAATGAAAAATGATGTTGCGCAAATAACTTTAAAAATAAGTGATAGCGACCTTAATAATATTGTACAAACATTTAGAAGGTATAGCTATAATATTATTTCTAAACATCCAGAAGATACGTTTTTAACAAATTTAAAAGAAAGATCTAAATATTTAGAAAAATATCTAAACATATAAATTAGTATACTTAATTCATCATTAACACAAATTAAATTTATAATGAAGATCGGCATATATGGTCAATTCTATCATAAAAATTCTGGAATTTACATCCAACAATTATTAGAAACTCTTGACAAAAATGGTGTCGAAGTTGTAATTGAAAAAAACTTTCTGGAATTAATAAATCTTCATGATGAGATCACTAAAACATATTCACATTTTAGTACTTTTGAAGAATTAGACACCTCTTACGATCTTTTTTTCAGCATAGGAGGAGATGGTACCATTTTAAAAACAATTACATACGTAAGAGATCTTGGAATACCAATCGCAGGAATAAATACGGGCAGATTAGGGTTTTTAGCTACTATCCAAAAAGAAGAAATCAAAGACAGTATAGCGCTTATTTTAGATAAAGAATATCACATCTCGCCAAGAAGTCTAGTTACCATAGAAACTTTACCTGCCACAGAAGAGTTTGGAGTATTAAATTTTGCCATGAATGAAATTGCAGTAAGCAGAAGAAATACAACATCCATGATAACAGTACACACTAGTCTTAATGATGAATTTCTCACCACCTACTGGGCAGACGGTTTAATTGTAGCAACACCTACAGGCTCTACGGGCTATTCTTTAAGTTGTGGTGGACCAGTAATGACTCCCGACGCAGAAAACATGGTACTTACCCCTATCGCGCCACACAACCTTAATGCAAGACCCCTAGTTATTCCTGATAATCAAGAAATACAATTACAAGTATCTGGTAGAGAAGACACTTATCTAGTTTCATTAGATTCAAGAATACACACTTTACCTAACGAAACCACTGTAGTAATTAAAAAAGCCCCGTTTAAAATTAATATGGTTATTCTTAAAGAAAATAGTTTTCTAAAAACTTTACGTAAAAAGATGCTTTGGGGAGAAGATAAACGCAATTGAACAATAAATCACATTAAAAAGTGTTTTTTATTCATACTATTTTACTCAAATTCTTGTGTAGTAAAGTTAATTGTTATATTTGCAAACTTTTGAAAATCTATGAGATACTTAGCATCACTTATAATCGTTGTGTTTTTTACACAAACCATTGCATCACAAACTTACGAAGTAGGATTGATGGCTGGAGGAGCTAACTATGTAGGTGATGTAGGGTCTACATACTATATTTCTCCCAATGATATTGCTTTTGGAGCAATAGGAAAATGGAATCGAAGTAAACGACATGCTTTTAGAGCTTCCTTTTTATATGCAGAACTCAATGCAAATGACAGCAAAGGAGATGAAAGAAGAAAACAACGAGGTTTAAGTTTTACAAATTCTGTAAAAGAATTATCTATTGGAATGGAATTTAATTTCTGGGATTGGTATCTTTACGACGGAGAATCCCAATTTACTCCATATCTATATTCAGGAATCACTACATTTAATTATGGTGCTCAGGCTATTGATGCTAACAACCAAATAGATGCATATAGTGATAAATGGAGTTTTGCAATACCCATGGTATTAGGTATTAAAAAAACATTAGGCAGAGATTTTGTAATAGGTGCAGAAATAGGAGCGAGATATACATTTACAGACAATATAGATGGCAGTGATCCTGATGACAGGTTTGGTGCTGGATTTGGTAATTTAAACAACAATGACTGGTATATATTTACTGGTATAACAATATCTTACACATGGGGTAGGATACCTTGTTTTTGTGCTTTTTAAAAAATGATTGATAAAAAACAACTAAATTCTAATATCCCAAAGCATATTGCTATCATTATGGATGGCAACGGGCGATGGGCAAAAAAGAAAGGCTTTTTTAGAGCTGTTGGTCACGAAAATGGTTCCAAAGCCGTTCGTGAAGTAGTAGAAAGTTGTGCCGAAATTGGAGTTAAACATCTTACTCTATATGCATTTTCTACAGAAAACTGGAATAGACCAAAACTTGAGGTAGATACTTTAATGAAGCTTTTAGTCAACGCTTTAAAAAAAGAGATCAAAACACTTCAAAACAACAACATACAACTTAACGCTATTGGAAACTTGCAATCTTTACCAGAAAAAGCAAGAACAGAACTTTTGGAAGTCATAGAAAAAACAAAAACTAATAGTCACATGACACTTACCCTTGCCCTAAGTTACGGCAGCAGGGAAGAACTCATAAAAACTATTCAAGAAATAAGTATTAAAGTTAAAAATGGTGTAATTTCGCCACATCTTATAAATGAGTCAGTCATTAATGAGCATTTGTATACAAAAGATCTACCAGATGTAGATTTATTAATACGTACTAGTGGAGAACAACGTATTAGTAATTTTTTATTATGGCAGATTGCGTATGCAGAATTATATTTTACAGAAATTTTATGGCCAGATTTCAAAAAAGAAGATTTATTTGAAGCCATATTCAATTATCAAAAAAGAGAAAGAAGATTTGGAAAAACTAGTGAGCAGCTCAGTTAAAGAAATGACAAAAAAATTACCTATTGCGTATTTTACGTTACTCGCCTTATTAATATCAACATCACTTTTTGCACAAAATATACCTAGTGCTAACGGGAAACAATATACTATTGGAGATATTAAAGTAACTGGTATAACCAGTTATAACGAAAACACCGTAATCACCTTTACCGGTCTTAAAAAAGGAGAGCGTATTTTTCTTCCTGGCGATCGAATAAGTAAAGTCATCAAGAAATTATGGGATTTAGAATTATTTAGTGACATTAACTTCTACATAAGTAATGTAAATGGAGATGTAGCTGATCTTGAAATTAACATTCAGGAAGTTGCAGAATTAAATGAAGTTCGAATAAAAGGTGTTAAAAAACGTAAAGCCGAACAGTTAATTAAAGATAATGGACTGACCAAAGGTGCAAAGGTAACAGAAAACCTTACGACTACTACCCGCAACTTTATTTCGAATAAATATAGAAAAGATGGCTTTCTAAATACAAAAGTTGTAATTAATACTGTTCCTGTTAAAGATACCGTAGTCACCAACAAAGTAAACATGGTTGTTCTTATTGATAAAGGAGACAAAGTTAAAATAGACAATATCAATATTGAAGGAAATGAACAACTTACAGATGCTATTGTTCGCAGAGCAATGAAAAACACAAAACGTAAAAAACCATTACGCTTTTGGAAACGTTCAAAATATATACGCACAGATTACGAAGAAGATAAAGATAATATAATTACAAAATATAAGGAAAAAGGATACAGAGACGCTCGTATAACTTCGGATAGTTTAATTATCGAAAGTGATAATACCGTATCCTTAAATCTTAATATCGAAGAAGGTAACAAACATTACTTTGGTAATATTACATTTTTAGGAAATAGTGTATATACAGATCGCCAATTAGCTAGGCAATTAGTTATTCAAAAAGGAGATGTATACAATGGGGTTCTTTTAGAAAAGCAAGTCTCTGATAACAGCAAGCCAGACGCAGATGATCTAACTAATTTATACCAAAACAACGGGTATTTATTTTCTTCTATTGATGCTGTAGAAACCAAAGTATATAATGATACTATAGATTTTGAGATAAGAATAAGAGAAGGAAAACTTACTCACTTTGAGCATATTAGTATCAGCGGAAATGATAAAACAAATGACCATGTAGTGTACAGAATACTTAGAACAAAACCTGGTCAACGATATAGCAAAGAGCTTGTTGTTCGAACAGTTAGAGAATTAGGACAATTAGGCTTTTTTGATCCTGAACAATTAGAACCGCAATTTAAAAATGCAAATCCGCAAGCAGGAACAATTGATATTAACTATCCTTTGGTAGAAAAAGGATCTAGCCAAATTGAGCTACAAGGTGGTTTTGGTGGTGGTGGTTTTGTAGGGACTTTAGGATTAGCTTTTAGCAATTTCTCTATACGTAATATTTTCAATAAAGAATCCTATAGCCCATTACCAATGGGAGACGGACAAACTCTAAGAGTTAGAGCGCAAGCAAGTAGATCTTTTCAAACCTATAGCCTTTCATTTATAGAACCTTGGTTAGGAGGAAAAAGACCATACCAGTTATCTACCTCCTTTTCTCATACCATACAATATTTACTTACCAATCGTAGAGACGTAAACAGAGATAGTAAATTTTTAATTACAGGAGGGTCTATTGGTATTGCCAAGCGATTAAACTGGCCAGATAATTATTTTACACTATCCCAAGCTGTTAGTGTAAGACATTATAATCTTAAAAATTACAACACACGACTATTTACTTTTGGTAATGGTGCTTCTAATGATTTATCCTATACCATAGGACTTAATAGAAATAACACTACTATAAATCCTATTTTCCCTACAGGTGGATCTGAATTTAATATTGTAGCAAAACTATCTGTTCCATACTCTCTTTTTGATGGGGTAGATTATAGTGCGTTAAAAGATAAAAGGGATTCTTTAGAAGAAGAAAGAAGCAATCTCAACTCCTCTGACTCAAGAGACGTTGTAAGAAACTCCGAAATAGGAAGAGAAATAGGAGAAATCGATCAGGAACGTTTTAAGTGGTTAGAATACTATAAGTTAAAATTTGATGGTTCTTGGTATACAAGCCTAGTTAAATTAGGAAAAAACTCACTAGTATTAAAAACAAGTGCCGAATATGGGTTTTTAGGAGCATACAATAATGACAGGGGGAATATCCCTTTTGAGCGTTTTTTCTTAGGAGGTACTCAATTAGGTGCAAATAGTTTGGATGGTCGAGAAATTGTAGCCTTAAGAGGATATCCAGATCGATCGATCACACCAGTTGCCAGAGCCAATAATCAAGATTTTGATGCCGATGGAACAACAATTTATAATAAATATTCGTTAGAGCTTCGTTATCCTATAACACTAAAGCCAGCAGCGTCTATATATATGTTAGGGTTTTTAGAAGGAGGAGCTACGTATGATAGCTTCAAAAGATTTAATCCTTTTCAATTAAGTCGCTCTGCCGGGGCAGGTTTGCGTATTTTTATGCCAGCCTTTGGATTGCTTGGTATAGATTTTGGATATGGGTTTGATCCTATTCCAGGAACAAATCAACCAAACGGATGGGAAACCCATTTTATTATAGGACAACAGTTTTAGTTTTTTGGCACGATTATTTCAATATACACACAAATTATGAAAACAAAGGGTCTTTTACTAGTTGCAGCAATAAGTTGTTTATTTTTTACGAATCTAATACACGCACAAAAAGGTATTAGGATTGGCTACATCGATATGGATTATATTCTGGAAAATGTTCCAGAATACAACGAAGCTTCTGGAGCACTCGAAACCAAAGTACAAAAATGGAAAGTAGAGATAGAAGCAGAATTAAAGGATGTTGAAGAAATGCGTAAAGACCTTAATAATGAAAGAGTATTATTAACCAAAGAGCTTATTGAGGAAAGAGAAGAAGATATCTTTTTTAAAGAAAAAGAAATATTAGAATACCAACAAAAACGATTTGGCCCAAATGGAGATCTTTTTATTCAGAAAAAAAGATTAGTTCAGCCAGTACAAGATCAAGTTTTTGTAGCAGTTCAAGAAATTGCAAAAAACAAAAAATATGATTTTATTTTTGATAAGTCAGCAGATCTAGTAATGTTATATTCTGCAGATCGATTTGACATAAGTGATCAAGTATTACTTAGAATAACCAGAACTTCAAAAAGAAAACAGCTAAATAGTAAAAAAGAGAAGAAAGCTTTAGAAAGAGATGAAGATAGAAATGTAGACCAAGAAAAAGAAGTTACCGACAGAGAAATAGAAATGCAAAAAAAATTATCTGAAAGAGAACAACTTCTTGAACAACGCAAAGCAGAAAGAGATTCTATTAGAACTGCAAAAAAGAAAGAATTTGAAGAAAGAAGAGCAAAATTATTAGAATTGCAAAAACGAAAAAGAGACTCTATTAATACATTGAAAGAAAAGAAAGAAAATTTAAAAAACAACGACTCTTCTGATTCAGGAATCAAAGAAGACAACTAAAAAAATTATAAATTTATAACACCTTTTAATATTATTTACAAATGAAACAATTTAGAACATTACTAGTAGCTATTGCACTTACCATAGGAACCACAAGTTATATGACAGCTCAATCCAAAGTAGCACATATTGCATCGCAAGAGTTAGTAGAGACAATGCCAGCTTTTAAAGCTGCAAAAAGCGAGATTGAAAAATTGAATAAAACGTATGATGCAGAAATCAGAAATATGGTGTTAGAACTGCAAAATACAATGAAAAAGTACCAGTCTGAAGCTCCTACTAAAACAGAAGAAGAAAACGGAAAAAGAGCACAAGAAGTACAGGCTACAGAAAAAAGCATTAACGATTACAGACAAAATGCTCTACAGGATCTTCAGAAAAAAGAAATTGAATTAATGAAGCCTATATATGAAAAAGCTCGTACATCTATCCAAAAGGTAGCAAGAGCGCAAGGTTTTGAATATGTATTAGATTCTACTACTGGTACAGGAGTAATTATGGCAGATGGTAAAAACCTTATGGCAGATGTTAAAAAAGACTTGGGAATCTAAAAAATTACCATTAATCTTTTATAAAAAATCAAAAACAGTGGGAAGTCATCTCACTGTTTTTTTATTTTTGACAAATTACTAATTACTCTATAATGCAACAAAATCGACCTATAGGTATATTTGACTCTGGTGTAGGTGGCACCTCTATCTGGAAAGAAATATCTTTATTGTTACCAAATGAAGATACTATCTTTTTGGCAGACAGTAAATATGCACCTTATGGCAAACGAAGCAAAGAGGAGATTATAGCCTTAAGCATTAAAAACACAACAAAACTAGTAGAGCTTCATTGTAAAATAATTATTGTGGCTTGTAATACAGCAACTACAAATGCTATAAAGGTATTACGATCCAACTATAACATCCCAATCATTGGGATAGAACCCGCAATAAAACCTGCTGCTAGTAACACCAAAACAAAAAAAGTAGGAGTTTTAGCTACAAAAGGAACTTTGTCGAGCGAATTATTTGCCAAAACATCCGATTTATACGCAAAAAACACAGGGGTTATAGAAGTAGTAGGAACAGGATTAGTAGAGCTTATAGAAGAAGGTAAAACAGACTCTAAAGAAATGTATGATTTACTAAATTCATATATCACCCCGATGGTAAAAGAAAATATAGATTATTTGGTTTTAGGATGCACTCACTATCCCTATCTCATCCCTATTTTAAAAAAAATGCTACCCAATCAGGTTACTATTATTGATTCTGGAGAAGCTGTTGCCAGACAAACTAAGGCCATATTAACTTCAAACAATCTTTTATCCCAAAATAAAAAAAATGGAAAACACATTTTGTATACTAATGGAAATGTACAGGTGCTAGAAGAAATACTTAAAGAAAACACTACTGATTACACAGTAAAACAACTAAACTTCTAAAATCAATAGTTTCGGAGGAAGCTCTCGAGATATGCTTCCGAAAATATATTTTGTTTTCGAGGCAAGCCTCGGGGAATTAAACTCCACAATGTGGATTAAAAAATATTTAAATGACCCAAATACTCTCTCTTTTATGAAAACAATACCTTGTCTGGCATTTACTTTTTTATTTGTCTTATTTTATAGCTGTAATAATCTGAAAAAACAGGATCTTCCTACAGAAACAACTTATGAAAATCTACAAATAGAAATTGAAAAACCAAAATACAGTAAACACCTTACTATAATTGGTGAATGGCGCTTAGATTCTGTCGTTTATACTAATAATGGTATTAAAAGTGGAGCTACATCTCCTTTTACAATAACAACGTGGTCATTTACGAATAATGGTGAATATATAGTAACAACCAAGGAAGATAAACTAAAATTAACACTGCAAGATGAATCTCAAGTAACAGCACAAGCATCAAAACAGCAATTTCAAGGCAAATACCAACAAAAGGAGCAGGAGCTTATCACATTTATTATGGGAGGAAAAACCAAGTATCATATCAAAGAAAAATCGGATAGCTTATTACTATTACAATCTCAACGATCGCAAGTCCCTCCTATCTCTGAAAAAGATAAAGATAAGTTAGCTAAGCACTATTTTACCTTTATCAAGACACTACCAAATTAAAAGTTTGCGTAATAATTTTTACTTAAAATAATCTAAGAGCATTCCTTTTTTAGAAGAAGAAACGGCTAGTTCTTTGCCAGAACAAAGCACTACGCTTCCTCCTTTTCCTTTTCTATATCGAACAATCTTACTAACATTCACCAAATAACTTTTATGTATTCTTACAAAACCATGCGAGTTTAAAGATTCTTCAAAATACTTAAGAGTTTTGCTTACTAATTTTTGTCCTTTATTGAGATAGATTTTTGTGTAGTTATCATCTGCCTCGCAATACAGGATATCCAAAATCTGTAACACCTCAAAACCATCTTGTTGCGGGATAGTAATCTTACCTTCAACAGTGGTTACTTTAGGAACCAGAACGGCATCTAAAAGCTTCTCTTCTTTTTTCTTTATATGGGTTACATGATCCACTGCTTTGATTAGATTATCTATAGCAATTGGTTTTAACAGGTAATACGTAGCCTGTGCATTTAATGCATCTACTGCATAATGATCATAGGCAGTAACAAATACAATTTCAAAAGTACGATCAGGCACTTGTTCTAATAAATCAAAAGCATTACCATAAGGCATCTCTACATCCAAAAACAATATATCAGGAGTATTTGTTTTTAAGAGTTCTAATGTTTCTTGCACACTAGCTGCTTCTCCCAAAATAGTAACTGTCGTACAATATTTGCCAAGATAATTTCTAAGGATTGCCCTGCTATTTACTTCATCATCTACTATAATTGCCGTTAAATTCATTTACTTGTCTTTCTTAAGTATTAATTTTACTTTGGTTCCTTGATTTTCTTCTAAATCTGAAATAAACACATCTACCTTATCTTTATACATGGTATTAAGGATTGCAATTCTTTTTTTAATATTGCCCATCCCTCTGGATTTTTGCAATTTCTGATTTAATGTTTTTAATTCTTTAGACTTTTTTCGTCCTATACCATTATCTGTTATGGTAATTTCTATACTATCGTTTGTTATTTTTTGAAACCGTATAGATAACATCCCTTTTTCGGTTTTATAGCGTAATCCATGCCATACTGCATTTTCTACGTACGGTTGTAATAACATAGGTGGTATTATGTATTCATTAATAGGAATTTCAGGATCTACCTCCACACTATATTCAAATTTATCCTGAAACCTGAAATGCTCTAATTGTACATATAGTCGTAACAGTTCTATTTCTTTTTCTAACGGAATAAAATCTTCTTCGCTATTCTCTAAAACAGCTCGCATTAATAATGAAAAATCTGTTAAATATCGATTTGCAGTTCTTTCATCGCTTGTAGCAATAAATGTATTTACTGAATTTAAAGCATTAAAAATAAAATGCGGATTCATTTGTGAACGCAGAGATTTTAATGCTAGTAGATTATTTGCATATCGTTGTTGTTTCATGTTACGATACATTAAGTATGCTGCAAGAAGTAATAAAACAGTTAATCCTATCAAAAAATAAATAATGATTTGCTGTCTTAGGCTTTGTTGATTTACTAACTCCTGGGATGCAAATGCCAGTTCATATTTTGCTTCGTTTAGTTCCCTGTCCTTTTCGAGCGTTGCAATACGATTTGCTTTTTGTGTTAGCTCCCTGCTAAAACGGGCTGCTTGCGATATTTCCTGATCTTTTTGGATATATAGCTTATCAATAATAACTTCATATTCTTCAAAAGCCTCTGCGGCTTTTTTTAACTCTCCTTTTTCTCTATAAACTTCTCCTAGTTTTCTGGTAGCATCTTTTTGAACTATAAGATCATTTTTGGATTCTGCTTCTTTAATACTTTCTTCCAGATAAGGAATAGCCTCATCATATGCCTGTTGTGCTGCAAATGCATTTGCTATTTTATAATTTTGTACTTGAGTTGTTAAAGAATTGTCTTGTTGTGCTGCAGGAGCATCGATTATCTCTTCAATGTTTTCAATATCTTCAATCGCTTCTTTTCGCAATTGTATTTCTTTATCATAGCTATTGCTTTTATTATAAAAATCTGCTGCAACAGTTCTTTGTCGCGCCGATGTTTTTTTATCTTTTTGTTGCGCTAGCTGTACCGAATTATCTAAATACCCTTCTGCTACAGTAATTTTACCTTGTTGCCTTAATACTTCGGCTAACTTAGAATTTAATAAGATTACAGCATCATCCAGATTGTTTTTTTGACTTATTGATAATGCTTTATTATAGTTTTCTATAGCTTTAGTATAGTTACGCAATCCTTTATAACTATCCCCTAAACCTTCATATATTGCAAGCTCTTGATTACTGTTTACTCTCGACTTTTGTAATTGATTAAAGGTTTGTAATGCAGATTGGTAATTTTTACTTTCTAATTGTGCTTTCCCTAATTTAACTTTTACCTCGGTACTATACTTGTTTTTAAGACTTGTAGCATAATTACTTTCTGCCAGATCTGGTTGCTGCCAATGTCTGTATATATCTGCTAATGTTTCAAATAGTTCTGCTTTTTTGTTATCTGATAAAGGATCATCATCCCTAATAGTTTCTAAAGCATTAGTAATATATTCTATACTCTTAGAAGCGTCTTTTTTTAAGGTTGTTTTTGCTGCCCTTAGGTTTTCCTGATATATAGACTCTTGTTTTTGTTTGGTAAGCGATTTAGAACGAAAGGTATTAGGATTGTCTTTTACTTCTATATCTATTCTTTGTCCATCTTTAATAATATAGCGCACGGTAGTAAAACTATCGTGAGTAATTACAAGTTCATCTCCTATTTGGGCTTCGATCTTAAAATTTCCAAAAACATCTGTAGTAACTATTCCTTTTCCAGAGATAGTTACCTCTACATCTTTAATTGGTTTACGGGTACTTTTTTCTTTTACAGACCCTTTAATACTCATAGACTCTGACCGTCTCATTCTAGCATTTTCTTGCCCTAATACCAATATTGGCATAAGCAAAACAAATACTATTAATAAACTAATCTTCTTCATTATACAGAATTAAAACAAGGTAAACTTAATCCATTTACCCCGGATAATAAAATCCTTATTTCGAGATTACGTAGTTTTATATACATTTCACCACTCATAAAAGGCATCTTACTAATCAAAACCCCAAATACACTCATTTTCTATACCTGCTCCCTCATTTTAGATTTTTAATACTATAAGTTCTGCATAGTTTTATCCTGAATTTAAAAAAAGAAAATCATGAAGACATTTTTTATATGGAGTACATTCTGCCTACTTGCTACTATTTCTTGTAATGCAAATACAAAACCAGATTCTAAAATTGCTTTTAAAACTGAAAAAAGCCATTTGATTCATACTACCAAAACCGATCCTGATACTCGCAATATTCAAGTTGCCTTATTATTAGACACCAGTAATAGTATGGACGGCCTTATTGATCAGGCAAAAGCGCAGCTTTGGGAAATTGTAAATGAGCTATCCTATGCTAAATGTGGCCATCATAAAATAAAATTAGAGATTGCATTATATGAATATGGTAACGACGGTTTGCCCTCGCAAGAAGGGTTTATACGACAAGTATTACCATTCTCTAATGATTTAGATGAAATATCAAAAGAACTTTTTGCCCTTACTACTAATGGAGGAAATGAGTATTGTGGTAAAGTGATTAATACTTCTATCAATCAACTAGGTTGGAAAAAAAATAACGATCATTTAAAATTAATTTTCATTGCAGGTAATGAACCGTTTACCCAAGGCCCATTAGATTATAAGGATGCTGCCACCGATGCTGCAGAAAAAGATATTACCATTAACACTATATTTTGCGGTAACTACCGCCAAGGTATTGACTCTATGTGGAAAGATGGCGCAGACATTACTAAAGGAGAGTATAGTGCTATCGACCATAACCGCGAAACAATACACATTGCAACCCCGTATGATGATGTGATTCTTGAACTTAACCGTAAATTAAACAGTACTTATATCTATTATGGTAATCAAGGTGCTCAAAAAAGAAAATTACAAGCAGAACAGGATGCAAATGCACAATCCTATAGTTCTGCTAATGCGGTAAGCCGTACAGTAAGTAAAAGTTCTGGATTCTATAAAAACAAAAGTTGGGATCTTATTGATGCAGCAGAAGATGCATCTTTTGAAATAGAAGAAGTAGCAAAAGACGAGTTACCCAAAGATCTTAAAGGAAAATCTAAAGCTGAGCTTAAAGAATATATCACAGAAAAAAGCACCGCTCGTAAAGATATTCAAGAAAAAATTAAAGAAGTAAATAAAAAACGAGTGCAATATCTTAAAGATAACAGCAAAAAAGAGGATAACAATCTCGAAACTGCTTTACTTAATGCTATCAAAAAACAAGGAAGACAAAAATCATTTACTTGGGAAAACTAGATATCGTCTCCATCCTAGTTTAGATTTATCACAATACACTGCAAAACATGAAAAGTATTATTAAAATAATTATTCTAATCCTTATGCCGTTATCATTACAAGCGCAGCAAATAAAGAAACCTACAAAATCAAAAGTAGATTATGATTCTTTTCTTAAAATGTCTGAAGAGGTTTTAGAATACAGAAAAGAACGATTAATTACTTTAGATCTATTTTTGGAATACCTAAAAGATGAAAATACGATTTTATTAGATACTCGCTCTGAAGCTGCCTATAAAAAAAAGCATCTTAAAGGTGCCACCCATATAAATTTTTCTGACTTTACAGAAGGCAAACTAGCAAAGCAAATAGCTTCAAAACAAACACGTATTTTAATTTATTGTAATAACAATATAGATAGTGACCCTATTAATTTTGCTTCTAAAATGGCACCTCTGGCACTAAACATCCCTACATTCATTAATCTGTATGGATATGGTTATAAAAACATATATGAATTATCGTCTTTAGTACCTATTAAGGATAATAGATTAACGTTTGAAGGTACTTTTACAGAATAAATCTAGATAAAAATTTACCATTTAATTTAACTTTGAAATCGTGCGTATATAAATTGAATTTACTAGTTCTATTTTAAAGTTAAATTGAATGGTATTACTTACTACTTAGCTCTTGGTTGGTCAAATACCCCACTGCTCTGCGCACAAAAAAGACAGCTTTATTTATAAACGCCCTGTCTCCTCTTACAAAAAACCCTTCTCTGTGTGCAAAAAAACAACTTTACTTACAAATAACCTATCTCTTCCTACAAAACACCCTTCTCCGTGTACTAACAACCCATCTCAGTGGGCTGTGCAAATTGTTAAAAAATTGAACCAATAGCGAAGCAATCTCACGAGGTATATTTCTAAAATATGAACTTAAGTAATGACTTCTATAATAAAATATATATTAATGAGTTAACTCATTAATATATTAACTTTTAAAAACCATTAAACCATGTTAAAAAAAAACACAAACTCAGTAAGTTTTACTGTAGGTAACTGTTCATGGCGACAGTTAATTAGCACTACCTTATTTCTATTTGTAACTCTATCTATTTTTCCCCACGGCACAGTAACCTATCCACCAAGTCGGGTTTGGAACTGTTTTCAGGAAGATCCTGAAAGCCCGGATTCTGCAGCTTGTATTGCGGCAGTAGCCTCTCATGGTACGCAGCCATTATATGATTGGAATGAAATTAACCAGGCAAACGCTAATGGTAATCATAGAGCAGTTGTAAAGGATGGAAATCTGGCTAGTGGTGGCAGACCCGAAAAATATGGAGGCATGGATCAGGTTAGATCTGATTGGGTTTCGACACTAGTTTCTCCTGGAGCATTTACGGTTACCTGGACAAATCATGCTCCTCATGCAACTGCCTATTATGATGTATACATAACCAAAGCGAGCTGGACTCCCGATCAGCCATTAACGTGGGATAGTCTTGAACTTCTGGTACGAACAGACCCAAGTGGTGCAGAAAGAATTGTTAATATTCCGGTAACGCTTCCTGCTAGAACAGGAAAGCACGTTATTTATAGTGTTTGGCAACGATCTGACAGTACAGAAGCATTTTATTCGACTAGTGATATTCATTATGGAGGAACTTCTGATACACAGGCACCTTCTACTCCTACTAATTTAGGTGCATCTAATGCTACACAAACTACAATCGATCTTTC